>CAJUMI010000001.1 GCA_910587545.1 uncultured Muribaculaceae bacterium
CCCGCAAAACCATGTCCATCCGGCAGCTTCGCGACATGGAGCGCCGCCAAGCAAAACTCATGCGCAAAAACATGACACAAAAATAAATGCCGGTTGCATTACCTCAGGCTGATACAGATTCCTTGTACCATTCGTAGAGGCGGACGATGCCGTCGCCAAGTTCGACTTTATGAGTCCATCCGAGGCTGTGGAGCCGGCTGACATCACAGAGTTTGCGCATCGTGCCGTCGGGTTTGGACGGATCCCAACGCAGTTCGCCTTCGTAACCGACTGTCTGCCGTATCATCCGGGCGAGTTCGGCGATGGTGAGCTCTTTGCCTGTTCCGACATTGATGTGGGTGTTGCGCACATCTTTGCCTACGAGTTTCTTCAGATCGTCGAAGCTCACGTCAAGCAGCACATGGACCGAGGCATCAGCCATATCCTCACTCCAAAGAAACTCGCGAAGCGGCTTGCCCGACCCCCACAGTTCTAGACGATCGACATAAATCCCGAATCGGGCAAGAGCCGCGGAGATCTCGTCGTCACTTGCGACCATATGGTCGAGGCCCCAGATCGGACGCACATCAAGATCACAACGGACAAGGTCGAAACGGTCTTCCGACAACAGACGCGCGAGATGCATCTTGCGGATCATGGCCGGCAGCACGTGGGAGTTTTCAAGATGGAAATTATCGTTAGGACCGTAAAGGTTTGTAGGCATCACGGAGAGATACTCGGTGCCGTACTGGAGATTGAACGACTCACACATCTTCATGCCGGCGATCTTGGCTATGGCATACGGCTCGTTGGTGTATTCGAGCGGAGAAGTCAACAGAGCGTCCTCGGTCATCGGCTGAGGAGCCTCGCGGGGGTAGATACATGTCGATCCGAGAAACAGCAGACGCTTCACACCGTGGCGGAATGCTTCGCCGATGACGTTCTGCTGGATCTGCAAATTCTCGTATATGAAATCGGCACGATAGGTCGAATTGGCCATAATGCCTCCGACATGGGCGGCGGCCAGCACAACCATAGCGGGCCGCTCGGCATCGAAAAACTCTTTCACCGCCGAAGCATCGAGCAGATCAAGCTCCGAATGAGTGCGTCCGACAAGATTGCTGTAGCCTCGTTTCTGCAGGTTATTCCATATTGCTGAACCGACGAGGCCGCGATGGCCGGCTATATAGATTTTTATATTTTTATCGACCATTATCTGCCTGCAAGTTCTCGTTTCACAAGTTCAACATCAGAGTCGACCATGAGTTCGACAAGTCGGACAAAAGGTGTCTGTGTAGGATTCCAGCCGAGTTCACGACGGGCTTTCGAGGGATCACCGAGCAACTGTTCGACCTCTGACGGACGGAAAAAGCGCGGGTCAACCTCGACAAGCGTCCGGCCCGTAGCCAGGTCGATGCCTTTTTCCTCAAGGCCCTCGCCTTCCCATCCAAGACTGATGCCGACGCGCTTGAACGCAAGAGTGGCAAATTCGCGCACGGTGTGATGCTCACCCGTGGCTATCACATAATCGTCAGGTAATTTCTGCTGAAGAATCAACCACATACACTCGACATAGTCTTTTGCATAACCCCAGTCACGCAGTGCATTGAGATTGCCGAGATATAGCTTTTCCTGAACTCCGGCCGCAATGCGGGCGGCAGCAAGCGTGATCTTGCGTGTCACAAAATTCTCGCCGCGACGCTCGGATTCGTGATTGAACAGAATGCCGTTGGCTGTAAACATGCCGTAGCTCTCGCGGTAGTTCTTCATTATCCAGAAGCTATAGAGCTTTGCCACCGCATAAGGCGAACACGGATGAAACGGAGTCTTCTCGTTCTGGGGTATTTCGCATACCTTTCCGAAAAGTTCGGATGTCGAGGCCTGATATATGCGACATTTTTTTTCCATATGCAGTATCCTCACGGCCTCAAGCAGCCTGAGGGTGCCGACGGCGTCGACTTCGGCCGTATATTCAGGCACATCAAACGACACTTTGACATGGCTCTGGGCTGCGAGATTATATATCTCGTCAGGCTGAACCTCGGCTATAATTCTAATGAGCGACGACGAGTCGGTCATGTCGCCGTAATGAAGGTTGAGCATACGGCGGTTGTGCATGTCGCGCACCCATTCGTTGAGATAGATATGTTCGATGCGTTCGGTGTTGAACGAAGAGCTGCGGCGCATGATGCCGTGCACCTCATAGCCTTTTTCGATAAGGAACTCGGCGAGATATGATCCGTCCTGTCCTGTTATTCCAGTTATTAATGCGGTAGGCATAATTCGTGTAATTGTGTTAATTTGTCAATAAATATCTGCGGCCAACGGTCGGGCTCGTAGTCGCCCAGATCCTGCGACGGAACGTTGACACCTTCTGTGTCGCAAAGCATTATACTGGTCCAGCCCAACAGATTGGGGTGATAAAAATCCTTGACCGGGTTATCGCCGACCATATAGTATCTGTCAGCCGCCACTCTATCCATCAGATCTCTGAACGGACGCGGAGATAACTTGTCATCGCCAACCTCTTCACTGATCAAGATGTTGGCTGCGGGGATGTAGTCTTCGAGGCCGAGAGCCTTGATCTTGTTGCGTTGGGTCAGAGAGCGTCCGTCTGTGATAATCGCGAGTACCGCCCCGCGTGACTTCAACCGTCCGAGAGCCTCGGCCGTATTAGCGGGCAGCGTGAGTTCAGGCATATGTGAGCGATAGACTGACAGCACATCGTCAATCGTGATGCCGGCGTCTCCAATTCCTGGTAACGCGAGCAAAGCATCGAAAGCGTCGGGGGCTTGGTCCATAAGGCCACACAACCGGTCGGCGCACATACCGGCCGGACCTGAGAACCGGTCGGCGACCGCACGGCGACCGGTCATGACATAGTCTCGCTCTTTGTAGAGAGTGTCGTCAAGATCAAATGCAATGCAGATTTTTCTGATCCCTTTCACTGTCTGAAAAACAATTTTATACGTTCGGCTACCCGCGCTATGTCGTCATCGGTCAGCGAAGATCCGCTGGGCAGACAGAGTCCGTGATCAAATAGACGCTCTGCCACCTTGCCACCATAATACGGGGCATCAGCAAACACAGGCTGCATGTGCATCGGACGCCATAGCAGGCGCGACTCTATGTTGTCGGCCGCAAGGAACAGGCGCAGTTCGTCGGCCGATCCGGCGACATCGTCTTTCAGAGCTATCGTAGTCAGCCAGAAATTGGAATTGTAACGGCTATCCGGATTGTCCTGCACCGTCACCTGCGGGCAGTCCGCCAGCATGGCCGTATAGATGTCATGGATTCTCCGTCGTCGGCTCACACGGTCGTCGATCACATCCATCTGGCCGCAGCCTATCGCCGCCGATATGTTGCTCAGCCGGTAATTGTAACCGATTGTCTCGTGATAATAATATGGGCGGTTTTCCCTTGCCTGCGTGGCATAAAATTTCGCACGCCCTGCAGTTTCGGCGTCAGGGCACACGAGCGCACCGCCTCCCGACGTAGTGATCATCTTGTTGCCATTGAAACTCAAGACGCCGAAAGTTCCGAAAGTTCCGCATTTACGGCCGTCGAACTCGGAGCCCAGGGCCTCGGCTGCATCCTCGAGCACCGGGATGCCGAAACTGTCGGCTATCGCCATGATTTCATCGGTTCGCGCAGGCATGCCGTAGAGACTGACAGGAATTATCGCCTTGGGATAGCGCCCGGTGATGCGATGACGCTCGACTATGGCCCGCTCGAGCATTGCGGGATCCATGTTGATTGTCGCTTTCTCGCTGTCGACGAATACCGGAGTCGCTCCCTGATATACGATCGGGTTGCACGATGCGGCAAAGGTCATGGACTGGCAGATCACCTCGTCGCCGCGGCCGACTCCGAGTAGAACAAGTCCAAGATGGATTGCCGCCGTTCCGGCGCTAAGCGCCACGACGTAATTAGCCCCGAGATATCTCTCAAGGCGGTGTTCAAACTCATCGACATGGGGTCCCAGAGGCACAACCCAATCGTCTGTAAACGCCTCGTCGATATATTTACGTTCGGTGCCGCTCAGGTGCACGCGCGAAAGCATTATACGTTCAGAAGCCATTTTATATAATTTTTATCGTCTTAAAGTTTTCGATCTATCGTCGACGACGCGCCGGCCTATGCAGTGATAGGCGAAGCCCTCGTCGGCCACCTCCGACGGATCATATATGTTACGGCCGTCGACTATCACACGCCCTTTCATGGCACGTCTTACAAGTTCCCACGACGGCAGGCGGAACTGCTTCCACTCTGTCATCATGGCCAGCGCGTCGGCATCGACAATCGCCTCGTACATATCAGAGGCATAAGTAACCGCATCACCCAAGCGCCGGCGACCCTCGCCCATGGCGATCGGATCATAGACCGTCACATGCGCTCCAGCGTCCAGAAGCATGCTTATGACCGTCAGTGACGGCGCACATCGCATGTCGTCGGTCTCGGGCTTGAAAGCCAGCCCCCAGACGGCAATCCGCCGTCCGGCAACTCCGCCCAACGCCTCGTCGAGCTTATGAAAGACCACTGACTTCTGCCTCTCATTGACCTCTTCGACAGCCCGGATTATGCTCATGTCACAACCGTGCCTGTCGCCTGTGGAGATAAGCGCCCTGACATCTTTGGGAAAACAAGAGCCGCCGTAGCCACAGCCGGGATACAGGAATTTGCCACCAATGCGAGCATCGCTGCCTATGCCCTTACGAACCATGTTGACATCGGCGCCAGTGAGTTCACAAAGAGAGGCGATCTCGTTCATGAACGAGATTCGGGTCGCCAGCATCGAATTAGCCGCATATTTAGTCATTTCGGCCGACGGAATATCCATAAACAGCACTCTGAAATTGTTGAGCAGGAAAGGCCTGTAAAGACGCTCCATCACCTTACGGGCGCGCTCAGACTCAATGCCGATCACCACCCGGTCGGGCGACATGAAATCCTTGATCGCAGCACCCTCTTTGAGAAATTCGGGGTTTGAGGCAACCTCAAAGTCAACCGACACCCCCCGTCGGGAAAGTTCCTCGCTGATGACCGCCTTTATGATCGATGACGTGCCGACAGGCACAGTAGATTTCGTGACCAGTATAGAGTAGTGCGTTATCAGTCGTCCGAAAGTCCTGGCGACCTCGACCACATGGCTGAGGTCAGCCGAACCATCCTCGTCGGGGGGAGTGCCGACCGCACAGAAAACCGCTTCCACATTGTCGATCACTTCTGCAAGTTCGGTCGAAAAAAAGAGTCGTCCGGCACTGACATTCCGCCTGACAAGCTCGTCAAGCCCCGGCTCATAGATCGGTATCTCACCGCGACACAGTCCTGCGATCTTGTCACGGTCAGTGTCGACACACGTTACATGTGCGCCCATTTCTGCGAAACATGCACCCGTAACGAGTCCGACATAGCCTGTGCCAACTATTGCAATATCCATTTTATTTCCGCATTGTAAATATCATACAAAACTACATTTTTTTTTTGACACGGCCTCGCAATTCGGTGCAATTTTGGGGCAGAGTGTCCGTTAATACAATGAACTTCAATCGACTTTCGCCCAAGATGCCAATAATATACAGACTATTTACGGTTTTATTTTTCGTGCTATCAGCCTATGAGACAGCGCTGTCGGCGGTGAAGATAAGCGGTCTGATCACCGACGAGAACAACGAACCGCTTGAATTTGCCACAATACGCATAACAGGGACCACTATCGGCACGAACAGCGGTCTCGACGGCAAGTACACTCTGTCAGCGCCCGACAACGACACGATACGCATCGTCGTCAGCTGCATAGGCTATGAAGAAGCGCGACGCCGTCTGATCGAGCCCAAAGGCGACGTCACCCTCAATGTGAAGATGACACCGGTCTCATATTCGCTCGAGGGCATCGAAGTCACGGAGATACAGAAACAGACAGGCGCCATACAGAAGCTCAACGCTTCGTCATACAAGCTCGCTCCCGATGCGAGCGGCAACGGCATCGAGTCGATGATCTCGACGATGGCCGGCGTCACTTCAGGCAACGAGATGTCGTCGCAGTACAATGTGCGCGGCGGATCGTATGACGAGAACAGTGTCTATATCAACGGCATCGAAGTCTATCGTCCGCAGCTCGTCAGCTCGGGGCAGCAGGAAGGCCTGAGTGTGATCAATCCCGACATGGTCGGCTCGGTGAGTTTTTCGACGGGCGGTTTCCCGGCCCGTTATGACGACCGCATGTCGAGTGTGCTCGACATCACTTACCGCCAGCCCGAGAGCTTCGAAGGCTCGGCGGCTCTGAGCCTCATGGGCGGCAGCCTGTCGCTGGGAAGTTCGTCGCGCCGCTTCACTCAGCTCCACGGCCTGCGCTACAAGAGCAACAGTTCGCTGCTGTCGTCGATGGATGACAAGGGTGAGTATGATCCGCGTTTTTTCGACTATCAGACGTCGATGACCCTGAAACTGTCGGACAAATGGCGCATCAATTTCCTCGGCAACGCGGCGATCAACAATTACAGATTCGTCCCGGCGACGAGAACGACAAATTTCGGCACTTCGACCGACGCGAAGCAGTTCAAGGTCTATTTCGACGGGCAGGAAAAAGACAAGTTCGAGACGTGGTCGGGGGCGCTGTCGCTGACATTCAGGCCGAACAAGGCCAACGAACTGGCTCTGCTCGCGTCGGGCTTCATGACCAATGAACTTGTGACCTATGACATCAGCGGAGAGTACTGGCTCGATCAGGCCGGCACATCTGGCGATGCCTCCGGCGGCGCAATAGGCGGCGAACTCGGAGTCGGACGCTATCACGAACATGCCCGCAACCGACTGAAAGCTTCGGTTCTCGGCCTTGACCTGCGCGGATCGAGCGGGATCAGCAACCACAATATCAGCTACGGCCTGTCGCTTAAACACAGGTCTATAGTCGACCGTACACGCGAATGGGAACTTCGCGACTCGGCCGGCTTCTCACTGCCTGCCGACCCTGACGCGTTAAAGGTGATATATAACCTTGACTCACGACACGATCTTTTGGCCACGAACTTTGTATTCTACGCGCAGGACGCATGGCGTGTCAGTTCTGACGCCGGATTTTTCAACATCAATGGCGGTCTGCGTCTCTCCTACTCCGATTTCAACAACGAACTGCTTATCAGCCCGCGTCTGAGTATCGGTTTTGTTCCGGAAAAGGCTCCGCAGTGGGCATTCCGTTTTGCCACTGGTCTTTACTATCAGTCACCTTTCTACCGCGAATTCCGAATGCCAGTCTTCGACGATGACGGAAATACTGTGATCGAGCTCAACCACGACATCAAATCGCAGCGCAGTTTTCAGTTCATAGCCGGAGCCGATTACACTTTCCGGGCATTCGAACGTCCGTTCAAACTGTCAGGCGAAGCCTATTATAAGATACTCGGGAATCTGATCCCTTATGAGATAGAAAATCTGAAACTGGTATATTCGGGCGTGAACGCTTCAAACGGATATTCGGCCGGCCTCGATCTGAAACTGTTTGGCCAATTTGTTCCCGGCAGCGACTCATGGGTTAGTTTCTCACTGATGAAGACATCGCAGACGCTCAACGGCGTGAAGGTGCCGTTGCCATCAGACCGGCGCTACAGTTTCGCTCTCTTTTTCACCGACTACTTCCCGAAGTTTCCACGTCTGAAATTCAACCTGCGCGGCATATTCTCCGACGGTCTGCCGATCACTGCTCCGCGTAGCACCCGCGATCAGGGTTATTTCCGCGCTCCGGCCTACAAGCGTGTCGACATCGGACTTGCATATGCCCTGGTGCAACCGGAGAACGACGGCCGAAAAGGCGTCAGCGGCCTGGGCCGTATTTTCAAATCCGTATGGCTGGGGCTTGACGTCTTCAACCTGCTCGACATCTCGAATGTCAGCGGCTATTATTGGGTGACGGATGTCAACGACATACAGTATGCCGTGCCCAACTATCTGACACGCCGTCAGCTCAACGTCAGACTGTCGGTAGAATTCTGATTACGGTCAACACAGACCTTTGACCTTGTCGGGATTTTTGGCGATGAAATCTTTCCACGATCTGCACCCTTTTTCGACAGCCGGCCGCTGAGACTCGTAGAAATGACACAGAGCGGCTCCCAGCGCATCGGAGGAGTCAAGTTGCGGCGGCATGACGTCGGCCGGAATAGCAAGCTGACGACGAAGCATTTCCCGCACCTGCTCTTTGGATGCCGCCCCCGATCCGGTGATCGCCTGTTTGATTTTTCGGGGCTCATATTCGGTGATGGGTATATCGCGCGACAAAGCCGCGGCCATAGCCACTCCCTGAGCTCTACCGAGCTTGAGCATCGACTGGACATTCTTGCCGAAAAACGGAGCTTCGATAGCCATTTCATCAGGCAGAAAACCCTCGACAAGCGAAAGCACACGATCATAAATATGCCTCAGACGCAGATAATGGCTATCAGCGCGATGCAACTCGATGACACCCATCGCAATCATCGACGCCTTGCGCCCCTTGACGCCGAGTATGCCGTAGCCCATTACATTTGTGCCGGGATCGATGCCAATTATGATGCGGTCCCACGATTTCAGATCACAGCCTGCCGCATTCATAGATCAACGATCTCCATTGCTGTTGAAAATGCGAGAGCACGCTCGCCCCACCTCTTGTTCATCAGCTCAAGCAAGCCCGGACGGCCTTCTCCTTCCCAGCGGCAGACTGTCTCATCGCTGTCGGCATAGACATGCAGGGCAAACGACGAGCAACCTTCGGCAACCGATGTCAACAGTCTGGCAAGCATAGGATCTTTCATGCCGTAGCCCAAATGGGCCTCGACGGCTTCCGTCTTAAGCCAGTCGATGAATTCACGCTCAATGGATGAATCAATATGAAAAGAAGTATTATACAGTATCACAGTTGTTTATGTTGATTGGACATGATCTTATTATAACGGATAAAGCGTCGCATGAAACCGAAGTGGCGGGCAAGTGTCGGAAAAAAACCGTAATAATGCGACATGATGCGAAAGCGTTCGACAAGCGAAGCCCTGCGGTTGGCTGTAGTCATGCCTTCGCTCAAGTAGTCACACATTATGCGGCCGGTATAGACATTGCGGCGTGAATGCTGAAGGCAACGGACACACCAGTCGTAATCAGCCGAAAACCGATAGCGCGTATTGTAAAGAGGAGCGATACGCCTCAGGACAGCCATCGATTGATGGCATACGAGCATACCCTGTGCGAAGCTTTTGTATGTCAGTTGCTCCGGAGCTGTAAGATGGCGCTCGCCGACATAATTGCCTTCGGCGTCGACAAGCGAGGTCTGTCCGTAGACAATAGCGGGATAATCGCTTGACTCGATACTGTCGGCATAGATCTGAAGGCTGTCGCTTCCGTGAAAACGGTCACCTGCATTCAGGAATATCAGATAATCGCCTGAAGCCATGCCGAGGCCTTTGTTCATCGCATCATATATACCTTGATCCGGCTCGGAGACTATCTTGCGCCCGGCAGACGCCGAGTCCTGCAGGACCACGGGTGTATCGTCGGTCGACGCTCCATCGATAATAATATGCTCGAACCGGCGGAATGTCTGGGCATCGACACTCCCGATCGTACGCCTAAGATCGGCGGCAGCGTTATAACAGACTGTAATGATAGAAAAAAGAGGTGACATATAAAAAGCTGATTTTGTTGCCCTGAGATGCAAAATTAATTAAATAATCTTACAGCGGCAAAACGTAGCGCAAAAAGAAAAATAATATCCCGTAATTTTTGTAATTTTGCAGAAAATAAGACTAACTGATAATCTGCAATTATAAAGTAGTATGGCAGCAAAAATCGGAGATACAGTGCGCTTTCTCAACGATATAGGAGGAGGCGTTATAGTAAAGATAAAGGACAATATGGCTTACGTGGCCGACGATGACGGTTTCGAGACTCCAATATTGTTACGCGAGTGTGTTGTGGTCGGACAAGCGTCACAGACCGCCAAGAAAGTAGAGGCGGTTGTCAGTCCGCGTATTCCGGAAAATGCAGTTCCAAGCAAATCGACTGATGCGACCGTCGATGCCGAACCGGTCGAGGAAACTGACGGCGGTGATGTGCTCAATATAGTGCTCGCGTTTGAGGCCCACGATCTCAGACATCTGTCGCTAACCGGTTTTGACGCCTATCTTGTCAATGATTCCAACTATTATCTTTATTTCACATTCATGACAAAGCCGGAAAGCGATGCAGAATGGATGACAAGATATGCAGGCGTAGTCGAGCCTAATTTCCAACTGCTTCTGACTGAACTGTCAACAGCCGATCTTCCTGAGATCGACCGCATCGCCGTGCAGTTTGTCGCCTTCAAACGCGATAAAGCCTTTGAACTTAAAGCCCCGATAGCCTTTGAGAGCCGGTTCGACAGTTCGAAATTCGCCCGTCTGCACTGCTTCCACAGCAATGTGTATTTTGACGACCCTGTCATAGCATATGACATAGTAAAGGATGATGCCGCCCAGCGCGGAGCTTATGAAATCGGAGACGCGATAGCCAAAGACAGCGAAAAGGCACCTGCTGAAGCGCCTAAATCGCGTCCGGTCAAGAAACATCATACAAGCGTCAAGGCTCAGAAAAATGCCGATCCTCTCGTAGTGGATCTTCATATAGGAGAACTGATCGATGATTATGCCGGTCTGTCAAACGCAGACATACTCAATTATCAGATCGACCGTTTCCGCGAGACAATGGATGAGAACATGCGTTTCGGCGGCAAGAAAATAATCTTCATCCACGGCAAGGGCGAAGGCGTATTGCGCCAGGCCCTTCTGAAAGAACTGAACTACAGATACAAAAACTGTGATGTACAGGATGCGTCATTCAGAGAGTACGGCTATGGAGCCACACAGGTAACCATCGGCAGTCGTCCGAAAAAACTATAGTCAGATGATTATCTTCTTCAGTGGAACTGGCAACAGTCATTTCGTCGCTGACAGACTTGCGGAACTTCTCGATGAGGGAACTCCTGTAGAGCTCAAGGGCGAAATGCTTTATGACCCGATGAAATGCCGCCTGAACGGTCTCGGCGAGAAACGCATCATATGGGTTTTCCCTACATATTCCTGGGGCGTTCCTCCGGCGATAAGCCGTTTTATCACCGAAGTCAACTTCACGGGTGTGCAAGCCATAAATCATTACATGGTGACAACCTGTGGCGACGACATAGGCCAAACCGCCGACATGTGGCGCAAACTCATCAATCATCGCAAATGGGTCGCAGCTACCGCCTACTCTGTGACTATGCCAAACACCTATGTGCTGATGAAGGGGTTCGATGTTGACAATCGTGAGTTGGCAGACAGCAAACTGGCCGATGCGCCCGAAAGAATAGGCGAGATAGCCGACAGGATCAGGAACAATGTCGAAGGCGACCTGATCACCAAAGGAGCATGGCCTAAGATAAAAACCGGCATCATCTATCCTTATTTCAAAAAGTTCTGCATGTCTCCCAAACATTTCAAATCCAACGGCAGATGCACCGGCTGCGGAAAATGTACGCGGTCATGCCCGATGGACAATATAAGCATGGAAAACGGCAGGCCGAAGTGGCATGACAGATGCGCTCTATGTCTGCGGTGCTATCATATATGTCCTTGTGACGCTGTCGAATACGGCAAGGCGACCAAGGACAAAGGCCAGTATTTTCTGAAGTAATACCCCGCTCCCCAATATTTGAGCTCGGAAGAAGAACACCTGCAGGAGTCATCGGCAAGACAGAATTTTTTGTAATTCCGGAAGATTTTTCTTAGAACCTTATACAAAGGGCTTTGGGAGAATTACGGCTCAAGCCGAAGATTTCCTCAAATCAAAGTCTTGTTATTTCGGCATAGTGATTTCCGACAAAGACATCGGAATATCGGTGCTCGACTCCATTGAAGCCTATCAAGCCGAGGGAACGGCAATGCACCACTGCGTTTTCAAATGCGAATATTAAGCACAGAAAGACTCCATTATACTCTCAGCCCATGACAAATCCGGCTCCCGTCGAGAGGCGAGTTCCGGATATTTTTTCAGCGCGTCATAGCCTAAAAATGACATATGATGATGCTTTTGAAACTGTTTATGAAATGATGCCAGCCGAAATGACCTTCCGTCTATTGAAGAGATAATAGGCGATAAAAGACAGTGATGTCAATATCTCCGAGACGCCTAATGCGAGCCATATCCCGGTCTCGCTACATACCATGGGCATCAATATGAATGCCGGAACAAGAAATACCAGACCTCTGAGCAATGCGAAACCGATTGAAGGAATGACCTTCTCCACGCTCTGAAAGTATCCGATAGCTGTGAGGTTGAAAATGAATGCTATAAAGGCTACTGAAAATATCGGAAATACTCTGACTGCGATTTTTGCAGCCGGCAGATCCGCATCAAGAAAGAGATGAACCATGGCAGATGGCGTGAAAACAAAGGCGGATGTCACCGCGATACCTCATAGAAGGGCTGCAAGAATGGCAAGCTTTTCCGTCGCCAAGACCCTTGATTTGCTTCCTGTTCCATAGTTGTAACTGATGATAGGCTGAGCCGACTGGGCGATAGCATTGCCTATCATGAAGACAAACGGGCAATAATAGCAGGCTATGCTGAAAGCTCCTACGCCGTCATTTCCGATATATCGCATGAAGACGAAAGGCCGGTATCATTTGACACCGTAACAATACTGATATTAAGCCGTTCAGCGTCATTTCTCCCGTTTTTCGAGGTTATTCCAGAGATTTTTCATAATTCTGTTCTCGGTAATCATAGCGGCAAATACCTGTAAATGTTACAATTGAGCACTTTAAATTTACGATTTTTCCTATACATAACTCACGTTATTCATTCTCAGTTGTCCGTGACATAAGACACCATCGCCTCGTCCACGGCCTCGACGCCAACAAATATTCTTAGCGTTTTTTAGATCAGTCTTCGCTATTGAAACGCTGTCCGAGGGCCTTGACCGCTGACATATCGGTCATATCGGGTGACACGGGAACTACAGATATATAGTTACGCGCGAGCCAATATTCGTCAGTGTCTTCCGCATCTGGGTCCTCATTGATGAAACGGCCTTTAAGCATATAGAACGGATTGCCATGAGGATCAAGATAACGGTTATAACCGTCGGCCCACCGGCCGCGTGCGGCACGGCATACCTTTATGCCATTCGGCACGACACGCGCCGGAATATTGACATTGAGACACACACCGTGAGGCAGACCGCGTTCGAGCACCATAGCCGCAATGCTTGTTATCATCGGTGCAGCCAGGCTGAAATCGGCTTTAATTGAATGATGAGTCAGCGAGAAACCAACAGACGGTATCCCTTCCATACATGCTTCGATTACAGCTCCCATTGTGCCGGAATATACGATTGAATTGCCGGAGTTTGAGCCATGGTTGATGCCTGCTATCATCAGATCCGGCTTGCGGGGAGTCACGGCGTGGAGTCCGAGTTTGATACAGTCGACAGGAGTGCCGTTGACCGAAAACAAGCGGGCGCCGTTGTAGTCCTCACGCGATTTGATGCGGAGAGCTTCAGTTACCGTAAAAGCCGACGACATGCCTGAATGAGGTTCTTCGGGCGCCACGACTATTATGTCGCCCAAACTGTTTACATAATCGATCAGACGTAGCAGTCCGGGAGCATTGATACTGTCATCATTGCTTATCAGGATGAGGGGGCGTGGGCGTTGGTTTTCTGTCATTGTCATTTGCTGTTTTTATCGTGATCACGTTCGGCTCGTTTGCGCTGTAATATTTCATTAACACGCGCGGCCTCTTCATAGTTTTCGTCTTCGGTCAGTTGTTGCAGTGTGCGTTCGAGTTCCTCGATCGCATAATTCTCAAGACGCGGCTCTGCGAAATAGTCGGCTCCGGGTATGTCTGCATCTGTCACAACATCGGCATCCTGACGGTTTGAGTCCGCATCATTGTCGACCAGATCATGGTCGTTGATTATAAATCCGGTCTCATTGACAACCTCGGCTGTTGTATATATAGGCGTATGTGTGCGCATCGCTATCGCAATCGCGTCAGAAGTGCGGGCATCAAGTTGAACCGTACGGTTCCCGTCGCTGAACGTAAGTTCGCTGTAGAAAATGCCGTCCTCGAATTTATATATGTACACCTCGACAAGTTTTACACCGAATGCGTGGGCAAAACTGACAAAAAGATCATGAGTCAGGGGACGCGGCGGTATGATACCTTCCATTTTAATGGCGATGGACTGAGCCTCGGCACCGCCGATGACAATCGGTATCTTGTGAGGGCCCTTCTCCTCACATAAAAGTAGCGCATAGGCACCTGACTGCAATTGGCTGTATGAAATGCCCAATACTTTTAGTCGTATGCGATCGTCCATAATCAGTTAAATCAGCATTTTTGGATGTTCTGTATGTCAGTAACGTTTCGGCCGGTAATTATGCCTGATCCGATGCAAACCGAAGCGGCGCGATCATAAATGACCGCGAACTGTCCGGGCGCAATGCCCTGGACCGGACGTCGGGATTCGATGACATAGCTGCCATCAGGCGCTTTAGATACAGTCGCAGGCAGGAATTCGGGCATATGGCGGTTCTTGAAAGTAATCTCCACTGAGCGACAAGCCTCGTCCCACGGTTTTTCGGTTATAAAGTGCATCTCGTCGATATGGATGGTCTTGCCATATTGTTTCTCGGTATTGTAGCCGTTAGATACATATATGACATTGTCGTCGATATTCTTCTTTACGACATACCATGGACCGCCGCTCAGACCGAGACCTTTGCGCTGCCCTATCGTGTGGAACCAGTATCCACGATGCACACCGAGTTTACGGCCCGTCTCGATCTCGATTATCGGACCGGGCTTTTCCCCGAGATGACGGCGGATGAAGTCGTTGTAATTGATTTTTCCGAGAAAACAGATGCCTTGCGAATCTTTTCGTCGCGCATTTGGCAGATTTGCGGACAGAGCCATTTCTCTGACCGCCGCCTTAGGCAGATCACCTATCGGGAACATAAGATGGCTTAACTGGTCATATGAAATACGCGCCAGAAAATCAGTCTGGTCTTTCACCGGGTCCACAGCCGTACCGAGCCATACACGGTCGTCAATGATACGGGTAGTGGCATAATGACCCGTCGCCGTGCGATCGAATTCATGCCCCCAGCGCTGTTCGAAATAACCGAACTTGATCATCTTGTTGCACATTATGTCAGGATTGGGGGTCAGCCCCGCCCGCACTGTTCGTAAAGCATATTCCATGACATTGTCCCAGTACTCCTGATGAAGTGAGACTATATCCTCTTCTGCCGAACAATCGCCCTCGTCGGTATCAAGACCTATGCGGATATAGAACAGATGCAGATCGTGCCCCATAGCCATAAGTCTTTCCACGGCCACTGCACTATCGACACCTCCGGATATCAGAACGGCTATTTTCATAAAAAACTTTATTTGATCAATTTGTGGAACGCCGAGATAATATTGTCGACGGAAAGATCCTTGGCTATGATGCGATGGTCTTTGTCGAGATAATACAACGCCGGCTTAACGCGCATGTCGAAATATTCTCCGGTCTGAGGCGACGCCACATTCAGCCAGTTCTCGGGAAATGATGTCACGGCAGTGAGGAACGAAGCGTCAGGCTCACCCGCGAAAAGGCTCACAACCCTTACTATGCCGCCGTCGTTGAGCTGATTGATCACCATGTCGGCAGAAAGCCGCACACGGGCGAATGAACAGTCCATGCAGTCAGGGGGATATACGAAAACGAGGGTGAATTCAGCAGAATCGGCATAGAAGCTTGTTTTTGTTCCATCTGCTTTTGTAAGCTCGATATCAGGGACTTTCCTTCCTACGCTGCTATTGTCGAGGATTTTTTTCTGGGCCTCGAAATATCGGCGTTCTTCAGCCGGGATTTTTTTGTTGACCACTGCCGCGTCGACAAAACGACTGTACAGTTCGTCGGAACGAAATTGCGCGGAGTCGGAATACAGCCATGCCTCGGCCATTTTAGCGATCGCCAATGATTGTTCGCCCGACTTTTTGAAAGATTTGTGGAAATTATCAATCGCAAGATAGACTGTGTCGGCAGACGCATACGGCATAAAACCAAGCCAGTGGCCAAAAGCCTCGTTGAGTTTGTTTTTTTTTGAAAGCGCAGCCTTTATATTGCACTGATCCCAGAATTTATAAACGAGAAAATTGCATCTCTCATACAGGTTGGTCATGTCTTTAGGCGGCTCGGGGTATGGGAACAACCGATCATTATTTTCCTGAGCTGCAACATTTTGCATCACAAATATAATACATGCGGAAATAGTCAGCAGAATCTTTTTCATTATGGATGATAGATTTTCAAAGTTTTACCAACAAAATTAAGCAAAATTTACCGGTCTAAAATTTTTAAGCTGTTAAATAAAGAAAAACAGAAGTCTATTTCTTCCCGATTACCTCGCGACGGAGCCAGTCCTGCAGTTCGGACTTCCAATCCGATTTATACGGAAAGCTGTCGCGATAGCCCCAGCCGTGACCGCCTGACGGGTAGACATGCATCGCCGATAATACGCCGGCGTCTGTGAGCGCCTGAAAATATCTCAGACTGTTAGCTACCGGCACAGCATCGTCGTCGGCCGACAGCATTATGAATGCGTTGGGTGTCCGTGCGTTGACCTGCAGTTCGTTGCTCAGTCCGTCGATCTGCTCTGCCGTGGGGTTTTCGCCCATCAGCATGGCGCGTGAATATTGGTGTGTGATATCATCGCGCATACTCACTACAGGATAAAAGAGCACCTGAAAATCAGGGCGGGTCTCATCAGAGGTGTAATGTGTGGCAAGCGTGGTGGCAAGGTGGCCTCCAGCCGAAGCGCCCATGATCCCGACCGAAGACGGATTGACGCCCCACTCCGCCGCATGACTGCGCATGATGCGCATTGCCTGTTCAGCATCACTGAGCGGCACATCGACATGTCCGTTAGGCATACGGTATTTGAGTACGGCATAGGTTATGCCCATCGAATTTAACCAGTCGGCCATGTCCGTCCCCTCATGGTACATGGCGAGCCCCGAGTATCCGCCACCGGGCAGCATCACTATTGCCGTTCCGTTGGGTTCACTTGCCGGATAAACATATATCACCGGCTTGGAAACAGAGGTGACAAACTGATTGCTTTCGGCTTCGGCGTCTGCAAGGATGCCGTTGTCGTTAGGCGCTCCATCGGGCCACAGATCAACGGCTACGGGCGGATTGGCGGCGCCAAGCATAAGCGCCGAACAAACCGGAAGTAAGACTGATAAAAATAATCTGTTCATAATATCATGATTTAAGCGTTTTTATAATCTTAGCGGGATTGCCGGCAACAACGACATCCGACGGGACATCTTTTGTCACAACGGATCAGGCTCCGACAACAACATTGTCGCCTATCGTGACCCCCGGGAGTATGATCGCTCCGCCGCCAATCCATACATTGTTTCCGATAGTGACCGGCTCGGCCCATTCCTGACGGGTGTTGCGCCCGATCGGATCAAGAGGATGGCAAGCAGTGAATATACTGACGTCAGGACCTATGAACGCATTGTCACCTATCGTCACCGGAGCCTCGTCGAGAACGGTGAAATTGAAATTGGCAAAAAAACGTTCTCCGATATGGATGTTGCATCCATAGTCGCATCGAAAAGGCTGATTGAAATGAAAATCTTTGCCGACCGAGCCTAAGATGGCGCGCAGCATGTCTTTCGCCTCATCGGTTTTGTCGGGATGCAGGTTGTTGTATTCCCACAAGCGGGCTCTGGTTTTGCATAGCATATCAAGCAAATGGCTGTCGAGAGCATCATATATCTCGCCATTGACCATTTTTTCCCAGACTGAATTGTTTTCTGACATATAGAACTGATTTATTTCAAAATGTTAAAACCCAAACTGACTGCGACCTTATCGTTAACCTTTTGGCTTGTTTTTGGTCGCTTTCTTCTCTTTTATCGGTCACGATGAAACCCAATCGTTCCCTACTCTAAAAGATTGAAATCGCCACAAAACCAATTTCAAAATGTTAATCTGTAATAAGTATAAGTCAGTTCATATTTATTAAACACCCTAAATGAGTTATCATCGCTAATTTCGCAAGTTTTTTCCAAATAAACAAGTTTTTTGAAACAGCAGAACTTCAGAAACGGAAATTATGCTTAATTTTGACGACAATATCACCTTGACAATCCTACTAAGCAATGAAAAAGATATTTTGCTTTGCCTTAGGCTATGCAATGACGTTAGCTTCGTCTGCCGCCGACAGATGGACCATATTACCCGACAGTTTTGTGATCAATATGAATATTGAGGCCGACAGACTGCCACACGCCGACCATGTAGAAATGAGCGGCAAGAAAATGGCCGTAGTGCTATACTGGTCGCTTGACAGCAATGCTACATTCGGACTCAACCGTGCGCTTGTGTTCCCTATGCTCCGAACCATACCCAACAACACACACGCCAGTCTGATGATTAACAATGACCTCGATGTAGCATCAATGATAAGGGTCAACGGCAAGGTTGCTCCGCTAAAAACGCGAAGTGTCGAAATCAACGGTATGATGAATGTCTGCGGAGAATACACCGGCACGGACGGACATGGTAAAATCGCTCTTGAGCTAAGTCGCTGTATTTCCCCGACAATGGACAACGCTGCGATGGTTGAGTCTTATACTGTCAGAAATACAGGTCCACGCCCGTTCAATCTTTTGGTTCCTGCCGTCAGTCAAAGCTATACGACCGACCCTGACAAAGGCGTCAATGGAGCATACACTGTCAAAGCAGATGTCTGCGGTGAGGGATCATATAACCTTAACCCCGGAGACAGCATTGACTTTTCACTCGTCCTGCAGGCATATCCCGCAACAGGCGGCCACGCAGTCATGCTATCGGCTCAGGACGAACTCGACAAACGCAAGGCGTTCATAGACGAACTCGACGGCAAACTTGTGCTAAATACGCCTGACAAGACTATAGATACCGAATTCCGATATGCCAAAATTCGAGGAGCGGAAAGCATATACGAAACCAAAGGCGGCCTTATGCACGGGCCGGGCGGCGAAAGTTACTATGCAGCTTTATGGTGCAATGATCAGGCCGAATACATAAATCCGTTCTTTCCGTTCCTTGGCTACGATACAGGCAACAAATCCGCCCTTAACTGCTTCAGACATTATGCACGCTTTATGAACGATGAATACAGCCCGATCCCGAGCTCGATCATCGCCGAGGGTGACGACACCTGGAACGGTGCCGGAGACCGTGGCGACGCCGCGATGCTTGCATACGGAGCCTCGCGTTATGCACTCGCACGAGGAGACAAGGCCGAGGCCGAAGAGCTTTGGCCGCTCGTCGAATGGTGTCTGGAGTATTGTCGCCGCAAGCTCAACGATAACGGTGTTGTGCTCTCCGACCATGATGAGCTCGAAGGCCGGTTTCCGGCCGGCGATGCCAACCTGTGTACAGCCTCGCTTTATTACGACGCGCTGATATCCGCATCTTATCTTGGCAAAGAATTAGGCAAGCCCTCGCGCCAACTCACGTCCTATACGCGTCAAGCTGAAAAATTGAGAAAATCAATAGAGAACTATTTCGGCAGCAATATACAAGGTTACTCGACATACCGTTATTACGACGGGAACGACGTGCTGCGCTCATGGATCTGCATCCCGCTTGTAATGGGCATCAACGACAGAGCCGACCAGACTGTAAAGGCCCTTTTCAGTCCCGAGATGTACACTGCCGACGGCGTGTTGACATGTCAGGGAAATCCGGTGTTCTGGGACCGCGCGACGCTTTACACTCTGCGCGGAGCGCTCTATGCCGGCTATCCCGATGAAGTCATACCGCGACTGTTCGATTTTTCACGCCGCCGTCTTTTAGGCGACCATGTACCCTACCCGGTGGAAGCATGGCCTGAAGGTAGCCAGCGCCACCTGTCGGCCGAGAGCGGACTTTTCTGCCGCATCATAACCGAAGGACTGTTCGGCATACGCCCCACAGGGTTCAGAACTTTCAAACTCAAACCCGAGCTGCCCGCCGGCTGGGACTTTGCGGAACTCAATCACATAAACGCGTTCGGATCCGATTTTGATATAACGGTCAGGCGTCTGTCGGCCAATAAGATCAAAGCCAACATCGTCAATCATAGCGACGGACACGACAGAAGCTTCACAATCCGACAGGGTGACACTATAAACGTTAAACTATAAAGCATGTCCCGTGAAATTGTAATGCTTGGCACCGGCAGCGCGTTTCCGCAGTCAAGCTATAATTCCTGCTTTCTGATACGCAGCTCGTCTTTCACAATGCTTTGCGACGCAGGAGGTGGAGCCGGAATATTCCGGCAGCTCCGAGCCGTATCGGCCGGGCCGTCCGAGATTACACACATGACGATCAGCCACTGCCACACAGACCATATATTCGGAGCCGTATGGCTGATCAGACATCTTGTAAACATATCGTCGGACAGCAGCCAGCCCAAGCGACTGGACGTATATGCCAACCGTCAGACGGCTCACGCTCTTATGGAAATATGTCGTCTTACATTTTTGAAATCATATTACGACAGACTGAATGATGTAATCGATCTTCATGTCATAGAAACGCCATCATCAACAAAGATCGGAGACACAATTGTCAGTTTTTTTGACGTCGGATCGGAAAACGTCGACCAACTCGGGTTCAGGATGGAATTTCCGGAAGATAAATCCGTCGTATGGTTGGGCGACGAAGCTCTTACAGACCGCAACTGTGAAGAGGCCAGAGATGCCGGCTATCTTATCTGCGGTGCATTCTGCAGGTATTCCGACCGTGACATTTTCAAGCCATACGAAAAGCATCATCAGACGGTGAAGGATGTCGCTGAAATCGCCCAAAAGATGAATGTCAGAAACATGGTTTTATACCATAGTGAAGACAGGACTGACAACAAGGAAAAACTCTACAGAGCTGAAGCCTCGGAGTATTTTGACGGTGAAGTGATCATAGCCCGGGATCTCCAGACCATACGATTATAGTTACCTTCTTTAGTTAGCAGATCACCTGTTTTCATTTTGCAGGCTTGAAAGAATTTTGTAAATTTGCATAACTTTTCTCTACATACGGTATACAATGCTATTTGCGTGCCGGCTATCCAATCATTTATCTGATCAACAACAAGTCACAGAATAAACAATGGCAATCGAACTCAAAGGCCTTACCAAACGCAAGGACAATTACTCACAGTGGTACAACGAACTCGTCGTCAAAGCAGATCTGGCCGAGCAATCGGCCGTACGCGGCTGCATGGTTATCAAACCCTACGGATATGCGATCTGGGAAAAGATGCAGCAGACTCTTGACCGCATGTTCAAAGAAACAGGAGTCCAGAACGCGTATTTTCCATTGTTGATACCAAAATCTTTCCTTTGCCGCGAGGCCGAGCATGTCGAAGGCTTTGCCAAAGAATGCGCGGTCGTGACTCACTACCGCCTGAAAAACGATCCCAACGGCAACGGTGTGGTCGTCGATCCCGATGCGCGTCTTGAAGAAGAACTTATCGTGCGTCCGACTTCTGAAACCATAATCTGGGGAACATACAAAAACTGGATCCACAGCTACCGTGATCTTCCCATACTCTGTAACCAATGGGCCAACGTGATGCGGTGGGAGATGCGCACACGCATGTTCCTGCGCACGGCCGAATTCCTATGGCAGGAAGGCCACTGCGCCCACGCCACCGCCGAGGAATCAGAAACGCGCACAGTGCAGATGATCAATCTCTATGCCGATTTCGCGGAAAAATATATGGCAATGCCCGTCATCAAAGGTGTAAAAAGCGCGAACGAGCGATTTGCCGGCGCTCTCAACACCTACACTATCGAGGCCATGATGCAAGACGGAAAAGCGCTCCAGTCAGGCACCTCGCATAACCTCGGGCAGAATTTCGCAAAAGCATTCGATGTCACATTCGCCAACAAGGAGAACAAGCCTGAATATGTCTGGGCAAACTCATGGGGTGTGTCTACACGCTTGATGGGTGCGCTCATCATGACCCACTCCGACGACAACGGCCTCGTACTTCCTCCCCATCTCGCTCCTATCCAGGTTGTCATTATCCCCATCTCAAAAAATGCCGAGCAGCTTGTCTCCATCACAGACAAAGTCATGCCGATCATCGAGCGTCTTCGCGAACTTGGCATCAGCGTCAAATATGATGATGCCGACAACAAGCGCCCGGGCTTCAAGTTCGCCGACTACGAGCTCAAGGGTGTGCCGGTGCGTCTTGCCATCGGTGCACGCGACATCGAGAACGGCACCGTCGAACTCATGCGCCGCGACACTCTCGAAAAAGAAGTACTGCCCATCGCCGGAATCGCCGATCACATCAGCACCCTTCTCGAAGACATCCAGAACAACATCTATCAGAAAGCTCTCAGGATGCGCAACGAAAAAACATACATCTGCGACTCTTACGACGAATTCAAAGAGAAGATTGAGGACGGCGGCTTTTTCCTCTGCCACTGGGACGGCACGACCGAAACCGAAGAACGCATCAAAGAAGAGACCAAAGCCACAATCCGCTGCATCCCTCTTGACGGCGACGACACCCCCGGTGTATGTATGGTTACCGGCAAGCCTTCAGCTCGACGCGTGATCATAGCCCGAAACTACTGATATGCCTATGCCTGACGATTCCGGACATAAGCTATCAACCGGTATCGACATATTCAGCGCCGACGTGTCATGTTCGTTGGCGCTGCCATATGCCGACAATGGCATACAGGCCGGTTTCCCGTCGCCTGCACAGGACTACATCAGCGAATCGATCGATCTCAACCGCGAGATCGTAAAACATCCTGCGGCCACATTCTATGGCCGCGTCGAAGGCGACTCGATGATAGAGGAAGGCATCGAACCGGGAGACATACTCGTCATCGACCGTTCGATCGAACCGTCAGACGGCGATCTGTCTGTATGCTGCATCGACGGCGAATTCACCCTGAAACGCATCAAACTCGAGCCTGACAGGGTCTGGCTTATGCCGTCCAACGAATCTTTTGATCCTATACTTGTCACACCCGACAAACGTCTTGAGATCTGGGGCGTTGTGACATATACAATCAAACAGAACAGACGTCCGCGAAAAAAACGCCGTTTCAGTTCCTGATACGACGACCTGTCAGACTACACACACAAACCATCCGGAATGATAGGGCTCATTGACTGCAATAATTTCTTTGTGTCGTGCGAGAGAGTATTTGATCCCGGCATACGCAACAAGCCTGTGGTCGTGTTCAGCAACAACGACGGCTGTGCGGTCGCCATATCAAACGAAGCCAAGACACTCGGCATCAAACGTGGCGATCCGTTTTTCAAAATCAAAGGCATATGCCGAGCTTATGACATCCGTACTTTTTCAGGCAACCACAAACTCTACGGCGACATGTCGACAAGAGTGATGGCTGTTCTTTCATCTACCGTTCCCGAGATTGAGATCTATTCGATCGACGAGGCGTTTATCCATCTCGACGCATTCGAAGAAAATTCGCTTCAGGATATGGGGCGTTCTATAGTGAGGAAAGTGCGGCGACAGACAGGCATCCCTACATCCCTCGGCATAGCTCCGACCAAGACACTCGCCAAAGTGGCAGCCCGATTTGCAAAAAAACATCCCGGATATAGGTCGTGTTGCGTCATCGACAGTGAGGAGAAACGCCGCAAGGCACTTGAACTCACACCGGTGAAAGACGTATGGGGCATCGGCCGGCGTCTATACCGCACCCTTAACGACCACGGCATATATACCGCACTCCAGCTTGCCGACCTGCCCAAAGAATCCATAGTCAAACTGTTCAACGTGACCGGTGAAAAAACATGGATGGAACTTAACGGATGCCAATGCACCGAGTTCGAGCCCGAAGACAGCAGGCGTAAGCAGATGGTGTGCTCACGCTCATTCGGCAAAACGCTGAATGAATTCGACGACGTTTCGTCAGCCGTAGCCGCATTAACGAATATCGCCGGACGGAAGATACGCGAACGCTCTCTCTGCGCGGTCTCACTTTCGGTATTTCTTCACACCGACGGATTTCGTCCCGATCTTCCGCAATATCACAACTCCGCACACCGCACACTTCAGGAACCGACGGCCGACACAATGACTCTGACCGCCGTCGCCACTGATGCTCTCCGCTCTGTGTTCAAGCAGGGATTCGCATATAAAAAAGCCGGTGTAATGATCAATGAACTGACCGACAGCAACCATATCCAGCAATCGCTTTTCGGCAACGCTGCCGATCGTGAGCGCCGGCAACGCCTCATGGCCACTGTCGATTCGATCAACAGATGTTCTATCGGGCGCGACACCATTCACACCGGCGCATATTGTCACATTGATAATTTTGTACGGCGTGAAAAACCGTCCCGACTCTTCTCCACCCGCCTCTCCGATATAATTACAATTAATTGCAATCATGGATCATAAGACTTTCATTTCCGGCCTTGCCCGACAACTCGGCAAGGATAACGACAAAACAGATAAATTGACGCAAGCGCTCACACAAGCGATAATGGATGCCGCCTCATCGCTTGACTCCGTCGCCATTCCCGGCTTCGGGCGCTTTGACACCGAGAAAAAAGACGAATACATCGCTATCGATGAAGCCGACGGGCAGACAAAGCTGTTTCCGCCATCCATCTCTATAACATTTTCACCCGGAACAAAACTAAAAAACCGCCTCAGCCATGAATGAAATTATCGCCCTGCCGCGTCTGGCTGAAATCGTTGCCGGACTTGCGTCTGTCGACACGACAAATGCCGAAATTTTCATAAAGGCCTTCTTCGAGCACATAGAAGATTCGCTCGCAGTCAGCGAGCGCGTGACCGTCAACGGACTCGGCTCTTTCTGCCGGACAACCGATCCAGGAATGCCGATTAGATTCATCCCTGATTCAAGACTGTCGGACATCATCAACGAACCGTTTGACATGTTCGAGCCCGTCGCCATCGGCAACACTGTTCTTGACGACATGCCTGCAGAAGAGGCTGAAAGCACGACTGAAGAACCGCCTGCCACCAACGAGCCCCAACCCGATATTACACCCGAAACGGCCGGAGAACCCGTAGAGGCCGAACCGGCCGACACCGTCTGTCCCGACCCTGAACCGGCTGAGCCTGACGCTGAGCCGGAGATCCCGGCCGCAACTGATAACGACGAACAACCTGAAGACGATGACATCCCACAGGAATATCCGGAAAAACACGTTGAATATCAACCCAAAGGCCACAGAACGCTTTACGGCCTGCTACTTCTTTTAGGAGGCATTGCCATCGGGACCGCGATCGGATATTTTGGCAAGGACCACATCGACAACGCTTTAGCTGACAAGAGCGTCAAACAGAATACGGCTGTCACCGAAATGCCTTCTGCCGATGACATGACTACACCTGATACTGACTCGATCGTTCCTGAAAATGAGGATACCGTTGAAATCTGCGAGACACCTCTCGAAATTAAAAAAACGGTTGTCTATGACACAATCTCCCCCACCCGCTTCCTCACAACCATGGCTCGCAAATATTATGGGAAGATGGAGTACTGGGTATTTATCTATGAGGCCAATTCCGATCGTCTCGGCAATCCCAACCGGATCAAACCGGGCACAATTTTGATCATCCCCGACGAAGACGACATATCTGCCGACGAAACGCCGGAGCAGACCCTTGACCGCGCAAAACGCCTGGGACGTGAGATATACAACCGATATGAATAGCGGATATCCATCAACCGGAATGACGTCCGAAGGCCGGCTCTCCGACGGCCAATGGTTTTCGCACAAAAAAAGTTAAAGTTTAAGACATTAAAGACTTAATAGATAAAATTAACACTCCCTTTTAATTTAGTCGTTGTTATAATTGTAATTTTGTATAAGAAAACAAGCCTGTATAGTGACAAGCTAAAACGATAAATATTAAATACTTCAATTATAACATCACTTATGAGTGAATCCGTAAACATCAGAGAGCTAAACGCTCTCGTATCAAGCAAAAGCGATTTTATAAATCTGATCACCCATGGAATGGATCAGACAATCGTAGGCCAGAAACACCTCGTCGAGTCTCTGCTGATTGCCCTTCTCTCTAACGGACATGTTCTCCTCGAAGGTGTTCCGGGACTCGCCAAGACTCTCGCGATCAAGACTCTCTCTCAGCTTATCGATGCCAAATACAGCCGTGTGCAGTTTACGCCCGACCTTCTCCCTGCCGACGTGGTCGGCACTATGGTATACAGCGTCAAGAACGAGCAGTTTCAGGTGAAAAAAGGCCCGATCTTCGCCAATTTTGTACTTGCCGATGAAATCAACCGTGCGCCGGCAAAAGTCCAGAGCGCACTTCTCGAGGCTATGCAGGAACGTCAGGTCACTATCGGCGACAGCACATTCCCTCTCGACGAACCGTTCCTCGTGATGGCCACTCAGAACCCCATCGAGCAGGAGGGCACATATCCGCTGCCCGAAGCTCAGGTTGACCGCTTCCTTATGAAAGTTGTCATCGGCTATCCGACCAAAGACGAGGAACGTGTCATCATCCGTCAGAACATCAGCAATGAGAAACGCAAAGTCGAAGCACTTGTCAAGCCTCACGAAATAATTGAAGCCCAAAATATTGTCGAACAGATCTATGTCGACGAAAAAATCGAGCGTTATATTGTCGACATCGTTTTCGCGACACGTTACCCGTCGGAATACGGTCTCGACGATCTCACCAGCATAATCGCTTTCGGTGCGTCGCCGCGAGCATCGATCAGCCTCGCACGTGCAGCCCGCGCATATGCGTTCCTGCACCAGCGCGGTTTCGTGATCCCCGAAGATGTCATAGCCGTCTGCCACGATGTGCTCCGCCACCGTATCGGTGTCACCTACGAGGCTGAAGCCAATAACATCACCGCCGACGAAATCATCACCGAGATACTCGACAAAATACAAGTGCCTTGATAAACACAGGCCGGCTTCACTTTGAGGCCGGCCGACATGCACTTACCTTTTAGTTTAATTCAATTCTTCTCTCACGCGACAATATGGATTCATCTGAACTTTTAAAGAAAGTCCGTAAAATTGAAATAAAAACACGCGGGCTATCGCAAAACATTTTTGCCGGCGAATATCACTCGGCCTTCAAAGGCCGCGGCATGATGTTTTCGGAAGTTCGCGAGTATCAGTATGGCGATGACATCCGCGATATAGACTGGAACGTGACAGCCCGCCACAATCGTCCGTTTGTCAAGGTTTATGAAGAGGAGCGCGAGTTGACCGTAATGCTCGTGGTCGATGTCTCGGGAAGCCGTAATTTCGGGGCTGTAGGCGATGAAAAACGACAGATGATCGCTGAAATATCGGCGACGCTGGCATTCTCGGCCATTCAGAATAACGACAAGATCGGAGCAGTGTTTTTCTCGGATAAGATCGAGAAATTCATTCCGCCGAAGAAAGGCAAAAAACACATCCTGTTTATCATACGCGAATTGCTTGATTTTAAGCCGACAAACAACGGCACAGACATCGCGCTTGCCTTGCGTTATCTGACCGATGCTCTGAAAAAACGCTGCACAATGTTTCTTATTTCCGATTTCATTGACGACAGTGATTACGGCAAGCCGATGACTATCGCCGGCAACAAACACGATCTTATGGCTTTGCAGGTCTATGACAAGCGCGATTCGCATCTGCCTGACATTGGACTGATGCGAGTCAATGACCTCGAGACAGGCTTGACGCGATGGATAGACACTTCGTCGGCCAAAGTCCGAAAGGCTTATGACAAATGGTGGTACGACCGCCAGCAGGCCATGTCGTCGACTTTACGCAGCAGCCGCGTCGACTATGCGACAGTCGCCACTGACGAAGACTATGTTGTCGCGCTTATGGCTCTTTTCAAAAACCGCGGACGATAGTCACCCTCTCAATTATAAATTCAGCAAGTTTCAGCAATATTCATGAATGTGTCTTTGAAAAAAATACAGATCCTGGCCTCAGCCGTGCTGCTTACGTTGTCGCTGCCGGTGGCAGTCAACGCAGCCAATGGAGTATCGCTCAAGGCGTCGATTGATTCGACGACCGTAGTGCAGGGATCTAAAGCGGGTTTACGCCTTGAAATACTGAAAAACGGCACTGACGGTCTGATGATTGACGCACCTGAAATCGGTGCCGATTATTATGGCGTCGAGATTTCGGATCTAAAAGTCGACACTGTCGATCACGGCAATGGCCGGATTGAACTTGACTACAACTATACAATCCAGGCCTTCGACCCGGGCACGATAACACTGCCCCCTTTCAGATATGCAATCGGAAGTGACACCTTCAACACTGAGACAGTCACTCTTAAAGTGCTCGAAGTCGATCTTGACACATTGACTGACATTAACCCGATGGAAAGTGTCGTCAGTGTCCCCACCCGATGGTATGACATCATACCCGACTGGTGGGTATGGATATTTGCAGGAATTGCAGCAGTCGGTGTCATCGCATGCGGCATACTTCTGTTCAGACGCAAGAAAGGTCTTGTATCCCGTCCTGAAAAAATCACGCCGCCCTACGATCTTGCCGTCATGCGTCTCAATAACCTTCAGGCCAAGAAACTTCCGCAGAGCGGACGCGACAAAGAGTATTATACCGAGCTCACCGATATACTCCGCCAATACCTCGACGGACGTTTCGGCATCAACGCCATGGAGATGTCGAGTACACAGATCATCGACACACTGCGTCATAACAAGGAAACACGTCCAGGCTCCGATCTCATGAAACAGATACTCGAAATAGCCGACTTTGTCAAATTTGCAAAAGTGCGCCCCTTGCCCGACGACAATATCAAGGCATTTAACTCGGCTGTCAAATTTGTCGAGGACTCGAAACCCCTGCCGCCCGTCGTACCTGAAGAAGACGGCTCCCAACCGGCAAAGGAAGGCTCTAATGATCCAAAATTAAAGTAAAACCATGCAGTTGTCTCAACCTCAATATTTATGGCTTTTCTTGATTTATATACCGCTTATTGCGTGGTATATACTCAAGCACCGCAACTCTCACGCGTCCATAGCCCTTTCATCGACCAAAGCATTCGATAAGATAGGCCGCACGTGGAAGGTATATCTCCGCCACGGCCTATTTCTGCTCCGACTTGCCGCAATCGGATGTCTGATTATCGTCCTCGCCAGGCCTCAACTCAAAGACAGCTGGCACACAAGCTCGACCGAAGGCACCGACATCGTCATCGCTCTTGACGTCTCGACAAGTATGCTTGCCCGCGATTTTCAACCTGATCGACTTGAAGCCGCCAAACGTGTCGCCGCCAAATTCATAAACGGCCGCGAGTCCGATAACATCGGTCTCGTAGTATTTGCCGGCGAGAGCCTTACAGGTGTGCCTATGACAGTCGACCGCAGCCAGTTGCTCAGCTACATAAACGGTGTCAGCACTGACATGATCGAGGACGGCACAGCCATTGGCGACGGTATCGCCACTTCACTCAACCGCCTAAAAGAAGGCAAGGCCAAAAGCAAGAGTATCATACTTCTCACTGACGGCTCAAACAACACAGGCGTTGCCACGCCCCAGATGGCAGCCGAAGTCGCCAAGGAAATGGGTGTCAAGATCTACGCTGTCGGCATCGGTACAAACGGCATGGCTGATTTCCCGCGTCCCGACATGCTGGGACGCATCGAGTATGTCAAACTCCCGGTTGTGATCGACGAGGCTACATTGCAGAACATCGCGCAGAGCACTGGAGGAAAATATTTCCGTGCCACCGACAACCGAGTCCTCGAGGACGTGTTCCATGAAATCGACGCTCTCGAAAAAACGCAGATGGACGTACGTCATTTCTCGCATACAGAGGACAATTACATGCTGTGGGCATGGCTGGCATTAGGCTTTTTTGCCCTCGAGATGTTCCTGCGCTACACCGTTCTGCGATCTATTCCATAATATTAACCGAATGAATATAAGCATCTGATAATATGTTTGATTTCGCTTACCCACTCCATCTCTACCTGCTCGGCCTTGTCGTGCTGTTCGCTCTGCTCTACATGTGGGCGAGAGCATCCCGGCTGCGCAAGATCAAGCGTTTCGGCCGCCCCGACATTGTGGCGAGACTGATGCCTGACGCTTCGCGTTATCAGCCGAGGATCAAGATCGTTCTTGAACTGTTGGCGCTTATCGCGTTGGTCATTGTAATTGCCCGTCCCCGTGCCGGACAGAAAGAACAGGAGACAAGCGTCAAAGGCATCGAGATCATGATCGCATTCGACATCTCAAACTCTATGCTGGCGTCTTCGACCGACGACCCTGACGGCATATCACGTCTCGACCGTGCGCGTCTCAATCTCGAGCGTCTTGTCGACAAACTTGAGAATGATAAGGTCGGTATGGTCATATTCGCAGGCGAGCCTAAACTCCAACTGCCTCTCACCACAGACTATATCTCTGCGAAAATGTATCTCAATGATCTCTCGCCCGAGTTGATCTCCTATCAGGGAACATCGCTTGCCGAAGCCATAAAAATGTCGGCCGAAAGTTTTTCGCCGTCAACTGATGTCCATAAGGCAATCATCCTCATTACAGACGCCGAAGACCACGAAGGTGCGGCTGTCGAAGCCGCCAAGGCTGCCTCAGATGCCGGCATACAGGTCGACGTGATCGGTCTCGGATCAGCGAAAGGCGCTCCAATACCGGTGTCTGGCACTTCCGGCGATTTCATGCGTGACGGAGAGGGAAAAGTGGTGCTGACAACCATCAACGAACAACTAGGCAAAGCGATCGCAGAGGCCGGCGACGGCATCTATGTCAACGGTGCGTCAGGCAATGCCATTTCCCAGCTCACCGACAAACTCGACCAACTTGAGAAATCGGAGTTCAAGCGTGTGAACTACAAGGCGAGCGCGGAACAGTTCCCGACATTCGCATGGATCGCACTGATACTCCTTCTCATAGATATATTCGTGCTCGACCGCAAGATCGGCTGGCTCAAAAACATCAATTTCTTTACCAAAACAAAGTGATTGTGTCATGAATAACCTTACCCGCATATTGTTATCAGTCATATTGCTGACAGGTGTCTCCTCCCTTTTGACCGATGCTTCGGCAAAATCGGTCAAGGCCGAGCGCAACCTGATAAAAGAAGGCAACAAGGCATTTGCCGACAGTAATTTTGTCGAGGCGTTCGCTTTATATGAGAAAGCCCTCGAAGAAAACCCATCATCAGACGCCGCATTATTCAACAAAGCTGTCACGCTGACATACATGGCGAACGAAGACAATCGAGGAACGGCAAACGACCCGAGGGTCAAAGCCGCAGAAATATTTGAATCTATCGCCCGCACATCGAACGATGACATACTTGCAGAAAAGGCATTCTACAACATGGGCAATATGGCCTTCAGAGAAGGGGACTACGCCGGAGCGATCGAACAATATAAAGGTGCGTTGCGTAAGAATCCCGACAACCTGAAAACCCGCCAGAACCTGCGTATCGCCCAACTGCAGCAGCAAGAACAGGAGCAAAATCAAGATCAGAATCAGGACCAACAGGATCAAGATCAGCAGCAGCAGCAACAGCAACAGCAACAGCAGCAACAAGACGATCAACAGGAACAGCAGCAACAGCAACAGCAACAACAGCAGCAACAGCAGCAACAGATGACTCAAAGCGCCGAGCAGATCCTGCAGTCTGTACAGAATAAAGAAAACAGCACCAGAAAGAAAGTGCAGGAACAAGAAGTCAAAAACGGCGGTCGTTCCACGACCGATAAACCATGGTAAAATGAGTACACGCAGACTACGTTTAGCTATCTTCATACTGGCAGTCATCACTTCCGTTACCGCCTTCTGCCAGACATCTTTCAAAGTCATTTCACCCGACAATGTAATAGCCGGCCGCAATTTCTCTCTGACATTCAGGCTCTCAAACGGCCAGTCCAACGCGCCCAGACCTCCGGAACTTCAAGGTTGCGATCTGCTCTACGGCCCGTCGGTCTCGACCATGTCAAGCAGCCAGTATATCAACGGACAGATGTCATCATCGACGTCCGTTGACTACACATATATGTATAGAGCGACAACACCCGGCAAAGTGACAGTTCCCGAAGTAACAGTCAACTCAGGCGGCAAGAACTATACCTCTCACTCCGTCACATTCGAAATTCTTTCTCCTGACAAACCCCAGCAACAGCAAGGCCAGTCCCAGCAGACCTCGCCCCAGGTGAGTGCAGTCGATCCCTCGACCCATCGTCCCGGACAAGTGTCACCCAACGATCTTTTTGTGCGAGTGTCATTTTCCAAGGCCCACGCGCTCGAGCAGGAAGCGGTTATGGCTACAATCAAAGTCTACACCAAATACTCTATCACGAGCTTCCTTGTCACTCAGCAGCCACTTTTCGACGGCTTCCTTTCAGAAGAACTGCCGGTAGATCTCGAGGTCAATCTTGAGAACTATAACGGACAGAATTATAACACCGCAGTGCTCAAACGACTGTTGCTCTACCCTCAGAAGTCCGGAAAACTGACTGTCAACTCAGGCAAGTATGACATCACCATCCAACAATTTGAGCTTGTCAACATGGGCTTCTTCACCACTCAGCGCCCGATCGAGAGTCAGGTGACGACAGAATCCAACATGGCGACAATCGACGTCACCCCCCTGCCCGAGCCCAAGCCGGCAGGCTTTGACGGAGCGGTCGGCCGCTTCACCGTGTCGACCGATCTCCAGCCCGAACTTCTGCGCACAAATGAAGCGGCTGTCTACACCTACACCATAAAGGGAACAGGCAATATCCGTTATCTCAAACAACCCGACATAAAATTTCCGGCAAGCATAGACCGTTACACTCCCAAAACCGACATTGATGCTAAAATAGTCGGAGCAAATACAACCGGCACATATAAGGTTGACTATACAATCGTGCCTCAGGAAGCAGGCAAACTTGAGATCCCCGGTACGCCATTCGTCTACTACGATATCGACAGAAAAGAATATGTGACTCTCGAAACACGCTCATACGATCTCAACGTAGCAAAAGGTTCGTCGACGTCATCTGTCGTCGAACAACGTGAGATTGACAAGAGCATGAATGACATACTCCACATCAAACCCTCGACCGACAAACGACATAAAGAGATAAGTTATATTTTCCATAACGGTTTCTATTGGCTTACATTTGTCCTTGCCATAGCGATACTCGTCGGCATAGCGGTCATATACCGCCGTCAGCTCAAATTCAACGCTGATGTCAAGGGCCGTAAACATGCCCGCGCCAACCGCGTCGTATCGAAACGGCTGAAAACGGCCCGATCGTTTATGAACGCCCACGAGAACGACAAATTCTATGCCGAACTCGCCAAAGCAATGTGGGGATACATCAGCGACAAACTCAGCATCGCTCCTTCACAGCTCCTGCGCGACAATATCGCTTCCCAGCTTGAAAATTACGGTGCGTCGGCTCAGACAACCGAAGAATTACTCTCCGTGCTCGATGAATGCGAGATGGCCCGCTTTACGCCTCATCACTCCGATCAGGAAGTCGCAAAACTCTACGACGAGGCCGTGGCCGCAATCAAGAACCTCGAAGATGTCAAAAAATAAAAAATCAACTGTCATGAAATATATATTTGCTTTCTGTCTAACGTTGATCAGCTTGTCGGCCTCGGCGACGTCACTCGCTCTCCGAGCCGACTCGGCATACAATCGAGAAGACTACGCTGACGCGATACGTCTTTACAATGAAGCGATAGCCGGCGAAGGGGTGTCGTCCAACCTGTATTATAATCTCGGCAATGCATACTATCGTGACAATCGTCTCGGCAAAGCCATTCTGAGCTATGAGCGCGCACTCGCGCTCGATCCGTCAAACGAAGAGGCAGCGACAAATCTCGAATTTGTGAGAACACGCATCGAGGACGTTCCTGAAGACGACAGCAGTTTTCTGAGCAATGTCCACGGCAACATAGTATCCAACATGTCACCTGACGCCTGGGCATGGACGGCACTTGTCCTTTTCATCATTGTCCTCGGAACTGTGGCGCTCTACATATTCTCTTCAAATGTCACTCTGCGCAAGGTCGGCTTCTTCGGCGGTATTATTGTGCTCGTGTTCTTTGTCTACTCGCTCGTCATCGCCTATCAGACCGCCAACGCCTTCGGCAAGCATGACAAGGCAGTGGTCATCGTGCCGACCACCAATCTGAGCTCTGCTCCACGATCGACGCACAGCGAGAAAGAGAAGATCGTCCCCATCCACGAGGGCACTAAAATCGAGATCATCGATTCTCTTTCGACTCCCGATGACCCCAATGTCGGCAAGTGGTATGATGTGAAGATCAACAACACAACACGCGCATGGCTCGACGCACAGACTGTCGAACATATCTGACTTTCAGCCCACAAAGCGTTTCGACATCGGATCTTAGACATAAATATGTTAAAGAACATATGCTGTCAAACAACTTTTTTGTATATTTTTTTTGTTAATATCGAAAAGATAGTCTAACTTAGAGCTAAATTCTAAAATCATTTTACTGATCGTTTAATCTTTAAATTATAAGCATCATGAGTAAAACAATCACTTTCAACGAGCTTCGCCGTCTCAAAGACAGCTTGCCCGACGGTTCGATGCACCAGATTGCAGACAAACTCAACACCACAGTCCAGACAGTTCGTAATTACTTTGGTGGCAGCAACTACGATTTCGGCAAAAATTGTGGTGTGCACATCGAACCGGGTCCCGACGGTGGAATTGTAGTCCTCGACGACGCTACGATATACGACATGGCTGTCGAAATCCTCAAAGAGCAGGATAAAGAAGCCTGACAGGCGTCAACCAATTACATTTCTCATTCCTCCTCTCTCCCTTTTAAACACTCAGACATGAATCCGGAGTCCGCGACACGACTGATCACAGTTGCCATACACACCTACGACAAGGCGGTGGCCTTACGCTCTCTTCTCGAAAGCGAGGGGATAAAGGTCACCCTGCAGAATGTCAATCTTGAGCATCCTACGGTCTCATCAGGCATCCGTGTCAGAATACTGGAAAGCGATCTGCCCCTTGCTCTGCGCATAATCGAAAACCATGAAATTTTCGTCTCTCCCGAAAACCTGACCGACAAATCCGACACCCATTACATCTTAGTTCCGGTCGATTTCAGCGAATTTTCATCAACCATAATTAAAGTCGCGGCCGCATTCGCGTCGGTCCACAAAGCCTCCCTCATCCTTCTCCACTCATTTATCGATCCGTATATCAGCGGTGAAGGTCTTCAACTTACGGATTCGCTGACTTATGACATAATCGATGCCGATGCTCGCCATCAGATCTCAGATTCAGCCAAGAAGTCAATGGATGAATTCGCACGCTGCATACGCGAGAAGATGAAATCCGGAGAGATCCAGGCCGTCAAGTTCAAGACGGAAGTTATCGAGGGCGTGCCTGAGGACACGATCGGAGCATATGCCAAGGCCCATCCGCCGCTAATGACCATCATGGGTACACGCGGGGCTGATCAGAAAGGAAAAGATATGATCGGCAGTGTGGCCGCCGAGGTACTTGATTCGGCAAGGCATCCTGTTCTCTCCATACCGCAGCCCGCACCACTCGGGATACACCCGTCAGGCAAAAACATTCTATTTTTCTGCAGCGCCGATCAAGATGATATTCTCGCGATGGACACACTGTTACGTCTATTCCCCGAGACCAAGGCGTCAGTCACTCTTGTTGTCGTGCCATCGCGGCGCCGTTGGCTATCCAAAGAACGTCCCCAGTCAGCGATAGAAGCGCTTACAGATTATTTCCGTAAGAATTACGGTAGATTCGAATTCAACATTGTACAGACTGACACCAACCATGCCGTCTATGATGTAACCCAGCTGGAGAGCCTGCACCGCTACGATCTGATTGTTGTGCCAAATAAAAAGAAACTCAATGTATTGGGCCGCATCTTCCATCCGAGTCTTGCACACCGACTCATATTCAGCGCAGATATTCCGATGCTTATGCTGCCGGTGTGACTGTAGAACAGTCTCTAACGTCCGAATAGCTTTGCAATCAGATCCGGACGGTGCATTTTTCGCAAGCCATTCATGATTTCAGGACGATAGGTTTTATCATACCAGAAGAAATAACGCCTCTGCGCGAGTTTTTCGGCTTGCGATTTCGCTGCGAACACACGCTCTCCGGTATAAGGGTGAAAACCTGTATAATAGATTTCTGTAGCCACAGTCATCGGCGTCGGAGTGAAGTCCTGGATCTGTTCAAGATGGAAATCAAGTTCCTTTGTCTCGACAGCGAGTTCCGCCATGTCGAGTTCGGTGCATCCGGGATGGCTCGAAATGAAATACGGGATGAGCTGTTGTCTGAGACCGCAGCGACGATTTACATCATCGAACACCGACTTGAACTCCTTGAACAGTCTGAATGACGGTTTTCGCATGATACCGAGCACCGTGTCTGACGTATGCTCCGGTGCCACTTTCAGGCGTCCGGACACATGCTTGCAGATAAGTTCTTCATTATAACGCACCGATGCACTGTCGACATCCGGATCACCTGTACGCCTCATGCTCAAATCATAGCGAACTCCGCTGCCGATAAATGATTTTTTGACTCCGGGCAATGCATCCACCTTTCGGTAAATGTCAAGCAGCGGACGATGATCACCGTCGAGATTGCGGCACGGTGAAGGATGGAGACACGACGGCCTCAAACAGCGGGCACAGATTGACTTGTCTTTACCTCCCATCGCATACATATTAGCCGACGGACCTCCGAGATCGCTTATATAACCCTTGAAATCTGGCATCCGGGTCACTTGTCTGACCTCATGGAGAATCGACCGCTGAGATCGCGAAGCTATAAACTTGCCCTGATGGGCCGAAATGGTACAGAAAGCGCAACCGCCGAAACAGCCGCGATGGAGATTGACCGAGTGGCGTATCATTTCGTAAGCCGGAATGCGCTTGCCCTTATATCTCGGATGCGGCAGACGTGTATACGGCAGATCAAATGCGGCATCGATCTCACCTTGCGTCATGGCCGGATACATTGGGTTTACCTTTACGACCTTGTCACCCGTAACCTGCCATAGGACAGCACCGCCTGACATCGAATTGCTCTGCTGCTCGATATGCTTGAAATTCTCCGACTGTTTTTTCTTGTCCTTCAGACATTGCTCATAGGATGAGAGTATGATATTGTTGTCGTCGGCGTCAGGCATTAAAGACCGGGACAACAGAACTACGGTCTGAGGCACATCGGTCATATCGGCCAAATTCCCGCCGGCATCAAGGCGGCGGGCGATTTCGATGACGGTTTTCTCTCCCATGCCGTAACTGATCATATCGACCGGAGCATCTACTATAAGCGATGGCCTCAGCCGATCCTGCCAGTAGTCATAATGCGACAGACGGCGCAGCGATGCTTCAATGCCACCTGCAATGACCGGCACATCGGGGTAGAGATCTTTCAGAATCTTAGAATATACGACCGACGGATAGTCAGGTCTCATTCCATGACGCCCGCCCGGAGTATATGCATCGTCGCTGCGACGACGACGATTTGCCGTATAGTGATTGACCATCGAATCCATAGCACCGGGAGAGATGCCAAAGAACAGCCGAGGAATGCCGAACTTCCTGAAATCACGCAAGTCGTCCTGCCAGTTGGGCTGCGGAACAATCGCCACTCTGTAGCCGGCGGCCTGTAGCGTACGCCCTATTACAGCCACACCGAAAGAAGGATGATCGACATAGGCGTCACCCGAAAACAAAACTACATCGACCTCAGTCCAGCCGAGAGCTTTCATTTCTTTAACCGATGTCGGCAACCAGTCGGCAGGCTTCAGCGACGAATAATCTATTTCTTGCATCTCCAGTTTCATTTCTTCATTGTTTCGAGGCGTTGTTCCATCTTGATGATTTCGTCGCGAAGACGCGCCGCTTCGATAAATTCCATTTTCTTGGCAGCTTCGAGCATATCGTTCCTCATGCGTGTGATCGAACGTTGCAGTTCATCAGGGTTCATATACTGTATGACCGGATCGGCCGCAATATCGACAGTCGTTGAGTATTCTGACACATAGAGCGGACGTTCGCCGGCATGAGCGCGGTTCGGCCTGCTTTTCTGACGATCAGGCGGCAGTCGGGCGACATCATCCTCGGTCTCATGGCCTATTATAGCGTTTCTGGCCTTGATTATGGCTGTCGGCGTTATGCCATGTCCCTCATTATAAGCAAGCTGCAGAGAGCGGCGACGTTCGGTTTCGTCGATGGTCAACTGCATGGAATCCGTTATCTTGTCGGCATACATTATGACTTCTCCGTTAAGATTGCGCGCGGCTCGTCCGACGGTCTGTGTCAACGATCTGTGGCTGCGCAGGAAGCCCTCCTTGTCAGCGTCGAGAATCGCAACGAGCGACACCTCCGGCAAGTCAAGACCTTCTCGCAACAGATTGACTCCTATAAGCACGTCATATACACCCGCACGCAGATCGTCGAGGATCTTCACCCGGTCCATCGTATCGACATCGCTATGAATATATGCGGTCTTTATGCCCAGACGTGACAGATAATCATTCAGTTCCTCGGCCATGCGTTTGGTGAGAGTCGTGACAAGCGTTCGCTCACCGCGCTCGATGCGGACATTGATTTCCTCCATCAGGTCATCGATCTGATTGAGAGACGGGTGCACCTTGATGACCGGATCGAGAAGTCCAGTCGGTCGTATCAGCTGTTCGACCACTACACCCTCGCTCTTCTGGAGTTCATAGTCTGCCGGCGTCGCACTGACATACAGAACCTGAGGTACCAGGCGTTCGAATTCCTCAAATTTCAGAGGACGGTTGTCCAAAGCAGCCGGCAGACGGAAACCGTACTCCACAAGATTCATTTTTCTTGAAAGATCGCCGCCATACATTGCCCTGATCTGCGGTATGGTCACGTGGCTCTCATCTATTATAGTCAGGAAATCTTTCGGGAAATAGTCAAGCAGACAGAACGGTCGCATGCCCGGCTCGCGTCCGTCAAAATAACGAGAGTAATTCTCAATGCCGGAGCAATATCCGACCTCCTTGATCATCTCGACGTCATAAGTCACCCGTTCATACAGACGCTTGGCTTCAAGCTCTCTGGCCTCACGGCTGAAAAATTCCACCTGCTTGCCGAGATCGAGCTGTATCTGAGCGATCGCCGATGCCTGACGCGCAGGAGAGGTGACGAAAATGTTGGCCGGATAAATTCTGAATTCCTCATGATCCGCGATATGCACGGAGTCTTCGGGATAAAGAGTCTCAAGAGATTCGATCTCATCGCCCCAGAAAACTATCCTGAGCATGACATCCTCATAGGCGAGGCGTATGTCGATGGTGTCACCCTTGACTCTGAAATTGCCGCGCTGAAAATCGACCTCATTACGGGCATAAAGCGATGCGACAAGTTTACGCAGAAAAGCGTTACGTGTGATTTTCTGTCCAACTTTCACTTCCACGACATTCTCGTGAAAATCCTCGGGATTACCTATGCCGTAAAGGCATGAGACCGATGACACAACGACCACATCTCTGCGCCCTGACAATAACGCCGACGTTGTGGCAAGTCTGAGACGATCGATCTCGTCGTTGATCATCAGATCCTTTTCTATATATTTGTCGACTGACGGAATATAGGCTTCAGGCTGATAATAATCATAATAAGATACGAAGTAATGGACTTCGTTTTCAGGAAAAAACTGTTTGAACTCGCTGTAGAGCTGAGCGGCAAGTGTCTTGTTATGGCTCAGGATCAGTGTCGGCTTCTTCACTTCCTGAATGACATTGGCCATAGTGAACGTTTTGCCTGAACCCGTCACCCCGAGCAGGGTCTGAGCCGGCAGATCATCGTTGATTCCTTCGACAAGCTGTGCGATAGCCTGCGGTTGATCACCGGTCGGTTTATATTGGGAATGAAGTTTAAAGTCCATACTTCTGATTCTATTTTTACAACTTACAAATATAGCGTTTTTTTGCCATGCGAGCGTCATTTTAACAATAGCGGCCTATTAATTATCGCAAAAAATCATGAAAAAAATTCCGCTTGACCGGCAAGGCAGACCGGCATGACTTATTATAAGATGTGATGCCGCTCATCACACATGCGGCTCTAATTTAAAATCATTTTAAATAAATTCACGATTTGCTTTCATTATCGGGTATTTTTTCGCAATTTTGCACCCCGAAATGTAACAGACGAATTTATCGTTTATGCGACTGTCAGATTTAAAAACCGGCGAAACCGGCATTGTTATTAAAATTCTCGGTCATGGCGCGTTCCGCAAGCGTGTCATGGAGATGGGGTTTGTGAAAGGTCGTCCGGTTGAAGTCATCCTTCATGCCCCGCTGAAAGACCCGATCAAATATTCGATAATGGGTTACAGTGTATCACTCCGTGCTTCAGAGGCACACATGATCGAGGTTGTCAAGGTCAACAGCTCGGCTGATGCATCGGCGATGCGCAATCCCGGCGTCATTTCTGACTGCGATAACATACAGACCACCGTGGAACGCGAACGGCATATCATCAATGTCGCACTGATCGGAAATCCAAACTGCGGTAAAACATCCCTTTTCAACATAGCCTCGGGCATGAGCGAACGTGTCGGCAACTACAGCGGTGTGACCGTCGATGCCAAGTCAGGCACATTCATGTATAAAGGCTATGAGTTCAATATCGTAGATCTCCCCGGCACATACTCTCTCGCAAGCTACTCGCCTGAAGAAGTATATGTACGCAGATATCTGCGCGACTATACTCCCGACGTTATCATCAACGTTGTCGACGCTTCAAACATCGAGCGCAATCTCTATCTGACAACAGAGCTTATCGATATGGACCGCAGCATGGTAATCGCCCTGAACATGTATGACGAATTGCGTTCTCGAGGCACGAAACTCGACAACAAGATGCTCGGCGACATGATCGGTGTGCCGATGGTTCCGATCGTAGCACGTAACGGTGAAGGCATAGACAGTCTCTTCGATTCGGTTATTTCAGTATTCGAGGGCCGCGAAACTTCGGTCCGCCATATCCACGTAAGTCTCGGACACGATATCGAGGCCGCCGTACGTAAACTCATTGATGCGATAAAAGCCGACGGAAAGATCGGACGGCACTTCTCCCCGCGTTATATCGCCATCAAACTGCTCGAAGGCGACCGCGAGGCAGAAGACATTGTCAGCCACTCTGACTGCAGCCGAGAGATCATGCTCATGCGAGACGAGTTGCGCGGGCAGATCGAGTCTATCAACGACGAGGATATCTCATCGACCGTCGCATCCTCGAAGTACGGGTTCATCGCCGGAGCTCTCGCCGAAACAATGGAGTCAGGGACAGCCCGGACTGAGACCAGAACCAACATCATCGACAGTTTTGTAACCAACAAGCTATTTGGCTTTCCTCTGTTTTTCCTGGTGATGTTCCTGATTTTCTGGGCCACTTTCGCCATCGGACAATATCCCATGGACTGGATCGACACCTCTGTTTCATGGCTAAGTTCAGCCGTGCAGCAACTGATGCCCGACGGCATACTAAAAGACCTCATAGCCGACGGCATCATAGGCGGTGTCGGCGGTGTGATAGTCTTTCTGCCAAACATTCTGATTCTATACTTCTGCATCTCTTTCATGGAAGATTCGGGCTACATGGCCCGCGCCGCCTTCATCATGGACAAAGTCATGCACCGTATCGGCCTTCACGGCAAATCGTTCATACCTCTCATCATGGGTTTCGGCTGCAACGTGCCGGCAATCATTTCGACAAGAGCCATCGAAAGCCGTTCGAGCCGCCTCATCACTATACTGATCAATCCCTTCATGTCATGTTCGGCCCGGCTGCCGATCTATGTGCTGCTCATAGGCGCGTTTTTCCCTACGCACGCGGCATTGGTATTTATGGGACTTTATGTCATGGGGATAATCGTCGCGGTGATCACCGCTCGCCTGCTGAGACGTTTTCTTTTCAAGACCGACGAGACGCCGTTTGTGATGGAACTCCCCCCCTACCGCATGCCGACAATGAAAGCGTCGCTGCGCCACACCTGGGCCAAAGGAGTGCAGTATCTCAGAAAAATGGGCGGCACGATCCTTGTCGCCAGCATCATAGTCTGGGCGTTGAACTATTTCCCGCATCACGAAGATCAAGATGCAGCATCCGTTCAACTGACCGAAACGTCAGACAGCAGCATAGATCCCGACAATGATTCATATCTTGAAATGATGGGCAAAGCCATCAATCCCGTCATGCAACCCATCGGTTTCCACTGGCGCGCGACAGTCGCAGCCATCGCCGGAGTCCCGGCAAAGGAGATCGTAGTCTCGACACTCGGAGTGCTCTACGCCGACAACGAAGCCGCACCGGAAGAGCGCCTCAGCCGGCGTCTCAAAGCCGATGATCCGACGACCGGCAAGCCTGACTTTACAGCTGCCGCAACTCTGAGTTTCCTGATATTCATCCTGCTTTATTGCCCGTGCATAGCCACCGTGACAGCCATTGCCCGTGAAAGCGGGAGCTGGAAATGGGGCGCATTCAGCGTTGTATACAATACATTCGTGGCCTGGATTGTCGCATTTGCCGCTTATCACATAGCTTTGATATTTTGATTTGTCTGTTCGACAGAAAAACAGTATCTTTGTTCGATAATCCCCTGTCAACGATGAACCAGACACAACAGAAGCAAGAAAATCTCGACAAACGGTACCTGCGCATGGCATCAATATGGGCCGAGAATTCATATTGTCAGCGCCGTAAGGTAGGCGCTATCATTGTCAAAGACCAGATGATAATTTCCGACGGATACAACGGCACGCCGTCAGGCTTCGAAAATATCTGCGAGGACGAAAGCGGTCACACAAAGCCTTATGTTCTTCACGCCGAAGCCAATGCAATCACCAAAGTAGCCAGGAGCAACAATTCAAGCGATAACGCGACTCTCTATGTCACTGCATCGCCTTGCGTCGAATGCGCCAAACTCATCATCCAGGCCGGCATCAAACGTGTTGTCTACAACGAGCTGTATCGCATATGCGACGGTCTCGATCTGCTGACCCGCGCAGGCATCGAATGTGTCCACATCGTTGACACCGAATAGTCTTACACATTCTCATCCATACTATGAGTACGAATAACAGAATTAACCGATGGCTCCCGCTTTTCGGAGCCATCATACTGGCAGCCGGATTCTGGCTCGGCTTCATGCTCGCCGGCGGAAGCGCCCGCCGTCCCTATCAGGATAAACTCAGCCGTCTTTACGAAATCATCGAAAACGACTATGTCGATGCCATTGACCTCGACAGTCTGCTCGAAACCCAGATCCCATCACTTCTCAAAAGTCTCGACCCCCATTCGTCATATATTCCCGCGTCTGACCTCGAGGAAGTCAACGGCGAGCTCGAAGGCAGCTTCAGTGGCGTCGGCATCCAGTTTCAGGTGATGAATGACACCATATGCGTCGTCGAAGTCATTCCCGGCGGACCGGCTGAAAAAGTAGGTCTGCTTCCGGGCGACCGTATAATCGCCGTCGACACAATAGATATTATAAGCCGTCACATATCCGATGAAGATGTGCGCTCGATGTTGCGCGGACAGAAAGGAACTGAAGTCCGCGTGAAAGTCAAGCGTAACAACTCGGCCAGACCGCTGACATTCGACATCGTCAGAGGCGAGATCCCGGTCACTTCGGTCGATGCGGCCTATATGATCGATCCCAAGACCGGCTACGTGAAAGTCAACCGCTTCTCCAAGACCACCTATAGCGAATTTCTTCAGGCGATAAGTCAGTTGCGCTACAACGGCGCCGAAAGTCTCATCATCGATCTCCGCGGCAACGGAGGCGGATATATGGAACCGGCTATTCTCATGGCCAATGAATTCCTGCCCCCCTACAGCAGCATCGTCATGACAAAAGGCCGTGACACCGATAGCAATTCAAGTATAATCAGCGACGGCACCGGGGCCTTCTCCGACATTCCTCTCGTCGTGCTCGTGGATGAGTTCACGGCAAGTTCAAGCGAAATCTTCTCCGGAGCTATCCAGGATAATGACCGCGGTCTTGTTGTCGGCCGCCGCACCTTCGGCAAAGGGCTTGTACAACGTCCGATATTACTTCCGGACTCCAGCGAGGTGCGTCTTACGGTACAGCGATACTATACCCCGTCGGGCCGATGTATACAGAAAAATTTCCAGCGTGGCCAGGCCGACAAATACGATGAAGAAATCATCGAGCGCTACAACCGTGGTGAAGTATTCAACGCCGACAGCATAAACCTCAACACAAACGAGATTTTCAAGACTCTCAACGGACGCACGGTTTACGGTAGCGGCGGCATCATGCCCGACGTATTTGTGCCGTCTGACACGACCGGTTATTCCTCATATTATGTCAATGTGTCCAACGCCGGACTGCTTCAGAAATATGCTTACGAACTCGCCGACCTCAACCGCGAGGAATTTTCCAAAGCCAAGAATGTCGACGATCTTCTGGCCATGCTTCCGTCAGACGCTACACTGCTGCAGTCGTTCGTTTCTTATGCCGCTCAGAAAGGCGTACCCGCCCGTTGGCATTACATCAACATTTCGGCAAACTTGATTGTTAATTATTTAAAAGCCCTGATTGCGCGCGACACCCTCGGCTTCAGTGCGTCATACGAGATTTTCAATTCTCGCGACACTGCTGTGGCTCGGGCCTTGCAGCTTCTCAAAGACGGCGAAGCTCAGATTCCGGTGCGCTATGAGAGGCTCAGAACCAATGACACTGAAGTAACGACCGAATACAATGAATAAAGATGATATAAGACTGCGAATCCGGACTCGCAAAAGTCTGCTCGACGACAAAGAACGCCGATCGGCGGCCGAGGCGGTGTTTGATCTCCTTGAGCACACCGCTGCGTTTATGATCTCAGACCGCATTCTGCTCTATCACTCACTCCCCGACGAACTGTCGACTATCGCGTTCATAGACAAATGGCATGACCGCAAGAAATTCTATCTGCCCCGCGTCAACGGTCTCAACCTTGAGATACTTCCGTACGACCGATCCAGCCTTCATCTCGGCGCTTTCAACATCGAAGAGCCTGACGGCGACGACACCACAGACATGGCCAGCATCGACATGGTCGTCGTGCCGGCAGTGGCCTACGATCGCCGCGGCAACCGCATAGGACGCGGCAAAGGATATTATGACCGTCTGCTTCATGACACCCGCGCCATAAAAGTCGGTGTGGCCTACGACTTTCAGCTCGTTGACGATATCGACGCCGAGGTTCATGACGTGGCCGTCGACTATGTGATCACCGAGCGCGGCATCATCCGCACCTCGCGTCACAAGCGCCAGTGAAGCGTCAGTTCCGGTCCGCCACGCGTGGTCGGGACGCTCATCATTAACTTATCATCACATTATCTCAATCATGTCAAAGTCCTTGCTCAGGATACTCGCGTTTTTTGGTATCTATTTACTGATTTTCATATTGCTCAAACCTGTATTTATGGCGGTATACTCGTCTGTCATGGGCGATATTTCAGCTGCCGACCGGTTTAATGTTATATGGCACGGGCTTCCGATGGACTGCTCTATGGCCGGATATTTCACAATAATACCGGCTCTGCTCACTATCGCCGGCATTTGGACTGACAGTCGTGCGCTCAGAGTTGCCAATCAGGTCTACATAGCGTTCTCTGCCGCTCTGATTTCGATAGTGACGGTTAGCGATCTGGCGCTTTACGGCTATTGGAATTTCCGCCTCGACACGACACCGTTTTTTTACTTTTTCAGCTCCCCGGCGTCAGCTCTCGCAAGTGTAAGCACATGGACCGCTATTCTCGGATTTGTGGTCTGCATTCTGCTCGCCGTTGCTCTATATTTTATGATCGGCCTCACAGCGGGCCGCGTTCGCCCGTCGGCGGCAATCCGCAGCATCAGGTCAACAATTGCTACCGTCGTTCTAACAGCCTTTCTGTTCATACCGATCAGAGGTAGCTTTACCGTATCGACCATGAATCTCAGCCGGTCATACTTCAGCGCCAACCAGCGCCTGAACCATGCCGCCATCAATCCGCTTTTCAGTCTGATGTATTCGGCGACCCACCAGAGCGATTTTTCGTCACAGTTCCGTTACTTCGACGACGACAGAGCTCGTGACATTTTCGCCGGTCTGTCATCGCCATCTGGGATTCTGACCGACACCGTCGCTCCGCTGTTTACGATTGACAAGCCGGATATCTACATTATAATTCTTGAAAGTTTCTCGGCCCATCTCATGCCATCTCTGGGAGGTGAGCCTATTGCCTCCGGACTCGACTCCATAGCCACCAACGGATTGCTTTTCTCCAATTTCTATGCATCGGGCGCCCGTACAGACCGCGCCATACCGGCAATACTCAGCGCCTTCCCCGCACAACCGACGACAAGCCTCATGAAGTTTGCCAAGAAGATAGAACACGCCCCTTCGCTCCCGCGTGTTCTACGCGACAGCCTCGGCTATGATATGGCATATTACTATGGGGGTGACGCCAATTTCACCAATATGCTCGCCTATCTTGTAAGCTCAGGTTTCGACAGGATCGTATCCGACAAGGACTTCCCTGTCTCGAAACGCACAAGCAAATGGGGCGCCCACGATCATATAGTGTTCGAACGTGTCTGGGACGACATCATGGCAGACACGACTGGCAACGACCGCCCGGTTTTGCGTGTCGTGCAGACTTCGAGCAGTCATGAGCCTTTTGAGGTGCCCTACTCCGATCCACGGTTTTCTGACAGTCCGCGCAAAAATGCGTTTGCCTACGCAGACCGCTCATTAACGGCATTTATCGACAGTCTCAGCGCCTCGCCGCTGTGGGAGCGCTCTGTGGTTATAATCACTCCTGACCACTATGGCGTATATCCCGAGCATTTAGACGATCCTCTGGCCCGCCACCATGTTCCGCTTGTGATCACCGGAGGTGCGGTCAACCGCGAACCTGCGGTAATCGGAACCACCGGCGACCAGACCGCTATTGCATCGACCTTACTTTCGGCTCTCGGCACTGATGACTCGGCCTTCGCCTTCAGTCATGATCTTTTTGATCCCTCGGCTTCAGATTATGCATTCTTCTCCGAGCCGGGCATGGCGGCCTTTGTTACGCCGACCGATACAGTGGCAATCAACCTCGACACAGACACTCCCGTCATATATTCAGGACCGGCCTCCGACGCTGCGGCTGACAAATGCAAGGCAATACTGCAGATTATATACGACACTTTATCCGAATTATAAGACTACCCATATTATGCTCGAAACACTTCAGAACATAGATGCCGAAGTATTCCTGTTCTTCAACTCGGCACATTGTACGTTCTTCGACAGCTTCATGTCGCTGTACTCGGGGAAATTCATATGGATACCAATGTATGCGTCACTGCTTTTAGTCATGCTCGGCCGTTTCCCGCTGTCAAAAGTCCTGATTCTGCTTGTCGGCGTAGCCCTGTCAATCACTTTGGCCGATCAGATATGCTCGTCTCTTATCAGACCGATCTGTGAGCGCCTTCGACCGTCCAACCCGTCCAATCCGCTTTCCGAGTTTGTCCACATAGTCAACGGCTACCGTGGCGGAGCCTACGGATTCCCCTCTTGCCATGCAGCCAATTCATTCGCGCTCGCAGCATTCGCCGCCGTAATGCTCAGGCGCCGCAGCTTTACTCTGTTTATTATCACCTGGGCTATAATCAACTGCTACTCGCGCATCTATCTCGGAGTCCACTATCCCGGCGATCTGATTGTCGGCGCACTGATCGGGTCGGCAATCGGGTATGTATGCTGCCGCTGTTCCTGCGCGGCCTGGCAAAGTCTCCTAAACAGGGGGCGACTGTATGATGCCAAACCTGTGCTCGCGAATATTCCGGCATACAGACGCGTTATGTCAGACCGTCTGAATCTGATGGAGATTGTCGGCATTTTCACCATTATTGCCATTATATTGGCTTCTTTGGTCTGAATAATTGTCTATGACAGATAAACCTGCTATCTTTGCTTGAATTTTTCGAGGTTCATTAAATCCAATGATCAAGCGTTTCTACATATTTGTTCTGTTAGTCGTCTCCGTTTCCCAATGGTCATCCGCCGCCGAACGGTCAGATTCGCTTCCGGCCGATACAACTGTTGAAAAGCCTAAAAATCTTGTCGGTAAAATCATCGACTACTTCAACAACTCCAACCAGACCAAGCCACAAAAAGACTTTGATATCAGCTTCATCGGCGGCCCCCATTATTCGTCAGACACCAAATTCGGCATCGGTGTCGTTGCCGCCGGCGTCTACCGGCATGACAAAACCGATACAATCACTCAACCGTCAAATGTATCGATCTATTTCGACGCCACTACCAGCATGTTCTTCAAGCTCGGTGTGCGTGGCACTCATTTCTATCCGGGCGACCGCATGCGTTGGTCCTATGATGTGAATTTCGCATCCATATCCACAAAGTTCTGGGGTATCGGATATGATGCAGCCATCAACGACGACAACGAATCAAAATACAAATATCTTACTTCTCGCGCCGAAACAGAATTTGTATGGCGCATTCTCCCTAATTTCTACGCAGGTCCGAAGATCGCGTTTGACTATGTCAACGGGCGCGATTTCGAGAAACCCGAGCTATGGCTGGACGAGGCAGACCGAACGTTCAATCTCGGAGCTGGGCTGACCATTAAGTATGATTCACGAGATAACATCACAGCAACAACCCACGGCACTTTTATAGCGATCGACCAACAGTTCAATCCGCGGTTTCTCGCCAACAAATACGCGTTCTCGCTCACCGAGCTTACCGCATCGTCATTCCACCCGCTATGGCGCGGTGCGATCCTCGCCACTAATCTGCATGCCCGCCTTACTTACGGCAACACCCCCTGGGGATTGCTGTCGACTCTTGGGGGCAGCGACACAATGCGCGGTTACTTCGAAGGCCGCTACCGCGACAAGAACGAAATTGACGCCTGCATCGAACTGCGTCAGCATATATGGCGAAGGAACGGCGTGGTGGCCTGGATTGGAGCAGGTTCGATCTTTCCGCGTTTTTCCGACATACGTCTGAGCCATGTACTCCCCAACTACGGAATAGGTTACCGTTGGGAGTTCAAACGTTTCATGAACGTCCGTCTTGACCTCGGCTTCGGCCGTCACCAGACAGGCTTTATTTTCAGTATCAATGAAGCTTTTTAACTACGACATAACTTCACCATTCACTCTCCGGACGCCCGCTTGGCTCTTTCCGTTGCTCCTGATCATTCCCAATGTTTTGCTGGCATTCACAGAACCCGAGCCGGCATTGTCGAAACTGACCGACATTGTACTCCCCCTCGGAGTTTATTATCTTCTAATGTCGCTGACGACAAATGTGGGTCGCACGGTCATCTGCAGTCTTCCGCTGATGATACTTGCCGCTTTCCAGATCGTACTGCTTTATCTTTACGGCGAATCCATCATCGCCATTGACATGTTTCTGAATGTAGCCACGACCAATGTCAAGGAAGTCTCCGAATTGTTAGGCAACCTTATCATAGCCATCATTACGGTAATTCTCATATATCTGCCGCCGATAATATGGGCCATAATCCTGCTTGTACGCAAATTTCGCTGCGCCCGCAAGGATCTGCGCGCACTCAGATATACGGGCGGCGTCCTGTGCACAGCCGGCTTGATACTCCTGATGCTGTCCTACATATTGCTTCCTTGTTACTCTGTGCGCCGGGCCGTATTTCCGGTCAACGTCACAGCAAACATGATCGAGGCCATAGACCGCACTATACATACCGGACGCTATCACTCACTGTCGGCATCATACTCCTACGATCCGGTTATGACTCACAGCCGCGATATGCGCGAGATCTATGTCGTTGTCGTCGGTGAGACCTCACGCGCTGACAACTGGCAACTCTATGGCTACGATCGCGCGACCAATCCGAGACTGAGTGAGCGCGAAGATCTCATCGTGTTCAGACGTCCGCTCTCTGAGAGCAACACCACCCACAAAAGCGTCCCCATGCTTCTGTCGCCTCTCAACGCAAAGACCTTCGGTGACTCCATCTATTTTACCAAAGGAATTTGTTCGGCTTTCAACGAGGCCGGTTTCAACACCGCTTTTTTCTCCAATCAGCGGCGCAACCATTCATTCATCGATTTTTACGCCTATCAGGCCCAGACCACCGATTTCATACGTGACAAACGTCCGGATGCACTCGATTTAGATCTTGCGGCAGATCTTCAAGAATTCATCAGCCGCTCACCTTCCGACAAGTTATTCATCGTCCTCCACTGTTATGGATCTCATTTCAATTACCGTGAGCGCTACGACAGCTCGGCCCGCATGTTCACCCCCGACAAAGCATCCGAAGCGTCTGTTGAAAACCGCAGCGAACTTGTCAACGCATACGATAATACCATCATAGCCACCGATGCCCTCATTGACAACGTCATCTCATATCTTGCCGGTCTCGACATACCTTCAGCGCTGTTCTATACCTCAGATCATGGCGAAGACATTTTCGATGACGAACGCGGCCGTTTCCTGCATGCCTCACCGACCACGACTTTCACCCAGCTTCATGTGCCTTTTGTAGTGTGGATCTCTGAATCCTATCGCCTGGCTTTTCCTGAGATTGTCAATAACATCGAAGCCAATTCAGATCTTAATATTTCGACATCGCGCTCACTTTTCCCGACTGTCATGTCTGTAGCCGGGCTGAGTTCTCCTATTGTTGACGCTTCTGACGATCTTTCTTCCGCGCATTACTCCGAAAAGCCGCGACTTTACCTCAACGACTATAACGAAGCCGTGCCGCTCGCGACTGCCGGATTAAGAAAATACGACTTCGAGAATGCCAAAAAGTGGAACATTTCCACAAAATAAGCATGCAAAGTTCTCCAAATAAATCACACACACGCCTAATTATAAATAAATTATCATTTTTTACAATTGCAAAAAGTTTTCCAAAATAAATTTTACTATAAAACTTTAGCTTAAAATATTTTGATATCCGACATAATATTCATAGCTTTGCAGAGTCGACTTTGATGTCGGCTCTTTTATTTTTTACCTAATTTGCAACCATATTTTCTTACCCCGATATGATACAGACAGTTGTCAAACGTGACGGCCGCGTTGTCGGCTATAACGAAGAAAAAATCAAAGCCGCCATACGCAAAGCCATGCTGCAGACCGAGCTTGGCGAAGACGAAGCCCTCATCCACAAAATCACCGACCGCATAGGCTTCAACGGCAACGAACGCATGTCAGTAGAAGAAATCCAGGACCTTGTCGAGCTTGAGCTCATGAACTCTCCGCGCAAGGAAGTCGCCAAGCGTTATATAGCCTATCGCGACCAGCGCAGCATCGCCCGTCGCGCCAAAACCCGCGATATGTTTCAGGAAATCATCGAAGCCAAGAACAATGACATCACTCGCGAGAACGCCAACATGAACACCGACTCCCCGGCCGGTATGATGATGAAATTCGCCAGTGAGACGACAAAACCGTTTGTCGACGATTACCTACTTACACCCGAAGCCCGCGAGGCAGTGCGTCACGGCTATATCCATATCCACGACAAAGACTATTACCCCACAAAGAGCCTCACTTGTGTCCAGCATCCTCTTGACCGCATTCTCGAAAACGGATTCATTGCCGGACATGGAGAATCGCGTCCAGCCAAACGTATCGAGACCGCAAGCATAATCGGCTGCATCTCTCTCGAGACTGCCCAGAACGAGATGCACGGCGGTCAAGCCATACCTGCGTTTGACTTCTATCTCGCTCCATACGTGCGCTCGTCTTACATAGAAGAAATCAAAAATCTCGAAGCGCTCAACGGAGCCGATTATTCACATCTTTACCACCACAACTTCGACGACTACATCAAACTCCCGCTCGACGGACTTCAGGGCGAGGAGCGGGTGATCCGGCATGCCGTCAACCGCACGGTCAGCCGTGTCCATCAGGCAATGGAAGCGTTTATCCACAACATGAACACCATTCACTCACGCGGGGGCAATCAGGTTGTATTCAGCTCGATCAACTACGGCACCGACACTTCGGCCGAAGGCCGTTGCATCATACGAGAGATACTCAACACTACCTACGAAGGCGTAGGCAACGGAGCGACAGCCATATTTCCAATCCAGATCTGGAAAAAGAAACGCGGAGTCAGCTATCTTCCTGAAGACCCCAACGGCGATCTCTTCAAACTCGCATGCAAGGTGACTGCCCGCCGTTTCTTCCCTAACTTCGTCAATCTCGACGCGACATTCAACCAACACGAAAAATGGCGTGCCGACGATCCGAAACGATACATCTATGAAGTCGCGACAATGGGTTGCCGCACCCGCGTATTCGAAGACCGCTACGGAGAAAAGACATCCATCGGCCGAGGCAACCTCAGCTTCACGACCATCAACATAGTCCGTATCGCCATCGAGTGCATGGGCATCCGCGACGAGGCCGAACGCATCGACACCTTCTTCAAGCGTCTCGACAACGTCCTCGAAATCGCCGCCCGTCAGCTCGACGACCGTTTCAACTTCCAGAAAACAGCCCGTGCCAAGCAATTCCCACTGCTCATGTCGAGACTGTGGAATGGCGCTGACACACTCCGGCCCACAGACACGATCGAACCGGTGATCAACCACGGCACACTCGGCATCGGCTTCATCGGCCTTGCAGAATGTCTGGTCGCACTCACGGGCAAACACCACGGCGAGTGCGATGCATCCCAGCAGCTCGGCCTACGCATCGTCAGCCACATGCGCAGCCGCGCCAATGAATTTTCCGAGAGATATGACCACAACTATTCCATTCTTGCCACACCGGCAGAAGGTCTTTCAGGCAAGTTCACGGTCAAAGACCGAAAATCATTCGGCATATTACCGGGTATAACCGACAAGATCTACTATACGAACTCCAACCACGTGCCCGTCTACTACCATTGCTCACCCAGACATAAAGCAGAGGTGGAGGCTCCGTATCACGAACTGACACGCGGCGGTCACATATTCTATGTCGAAATCGACGGCGACGCCACCCACAATCCCGAGGCTATCGCCGACATCGTAGCACTGATGGACCGCCACAATATCGGCTACTGCTCCGTCAATCACAACCGCAACCGCTGTATAGACTGCGGCTATGAAAACGCTGACGATTCGCTCGAGGTCTGCCCCAAGTGCGGAAGCAGTAACATAGACAAGCTCCAGCGCATCACCGGCTACCTTGTAGGCACAACCGACCGCTGGAACAGCGCAAAACTCGCCGAATTAAACGACCGCGTGATCCATAAATAATGGACAAAACGACACTGAGGGTAATCGACATCATCGACGGCACCTCGGTCGACGGACCGGGGCTGCGCACCTCGATCTATTTCGCCGGATGCGATCACCATTGCCCGGGCTGCCACAATCCGTCGACATGGGATTTCAGAGCCGGCCGCGACATGAGTGTCGGCGAAATAGTCGAACACATCGTCGAGAATGACTTCAATGTAACTTTCTCAGGGGGCGACCCACTCTACCAGTATGAGGCACTGACTATTCTTGCCCGCGCCATAAAGGCCGCGGGCAAGACAATCTGGTGCTACACTGGTTTCACCTACGAGCAACTTGCATCCGATCCGCGCTACAGCGAATTACTGTCAACCATCGATGTGCTTGTCGACGGGCCTTTCATCCTTGCGTTGAGTGACACGGATCTGCGTTTCCGCGGATCGTCAAACCAACGCATCATTGATCTTTCAGAAGGCTCACCCCGTCAATATCGCCAAGACGCTTTCTGAGCGAACCGGCATTGTCACGCCTGACCCGCAGCGTCATCTCGCACGAGTTATCGAATATCTGACTGACTATCTGAAGGCCGTCCGACTTGCAGAGCCTCATCACGTCGTTCATGGCGAGATAGGGAAATGTGAATTTCACGTCGTCGGTCTCATGACACTCTATGATATCCGCAGCCGACAGCGCCTCACGCGCGGCCTCGCGGTATGCGACTATCAGTCCCGACGTCCCCAGTTTGATGCCTCCGAAATATCTCACCACGATAATCACGACATTGGTCAGCCCCAACGAATTGATCTGGCCGAGAATGGGTTTGCCGGCGGTTCCCGACGGCTCACCGTTGTCATTTGACTGAAATTCCGCACGCGAGGCTCCGATCATATATGCCCAACATACATGACGGGCATCATAATACCGTTTCTGAAAATCCGCGATATGGGCTTTGGCCTCAGACGCATCCGACACAGGGAAAGCGAAGGCAAGAAACTTGCTCATCTTATCCTTGTAGATGCCTTCCGACGGGGCTGCGATTGTAAAATAACGATCACCCATAACAAAAACGGATTATACCGGCGACAAAGCGTTATCGCCTCAATCTTCGGTTTTCAGAGGAATTGCATTAGGGGCGATGCGGTCAGTCAGCGCTATGCCGATCACCTGCTCGACAGTGTCTACATAATGGAACGTCAGACCGGAGATATAGCGTCCGGCTATATCTTCGATATCCTTACGATTTTCCGACGACAGGATGATGTCCGTGATACCGGCTCTTTTGGCGGCAAGAATTTTTTCCTTGATACCGCCGACCGGCAGCACCTTGCCTCTAAGCGTTATCTCACCGGTCATGGCTATGCGTTCGGCAACAAGTCTGCGGGTAAAGGCCGACACTATGGCTGTAGCAATTGTAATTCCGGCCGACGGTCCGTCTTTCGGAATAGCCCCTTCGGGGAAATGGATGTGGAGATTATAGCGCTCGAACAACGCGTTATCGATCCCTATAGCCGGTGCATGAGCCTTGACCCATTGCAGAGCGATGGCGGCCGACTCTTTCATGACATCGCCGAGATTGCCGGTGATGGTAAGTTTCTCCCCTTTACCTGGCGAAAGCGAGGCTTCCGCCATGAGAATTTCACCGCCGACCTGAGTCCACGCCAGACCGGTCACCACGCCGGCAAACCCGTTGCCTTCATATCTGTCTTTGGAGAAAGGCTGCAGGCCGAGCATATCGTGGAGATGTCCGGGCAATATCTCGGCTGGAAAATCGCTGCCGCTCATCTTTGCGAGCACCGCTTTGCGAGCGAGGGCGGCAAGTCTTTTCTCAAGCTGGCGCACTCCGCTCTCGGATGTATAATTCTCTATGATCTTCACCAGTGCCTTATCACTGATGTTGAGATCAGTATCTTCGAGCTTGTGTTCCTGACGGACGCGGGGCTCCAGATGACGGCGGGCAATCTCGATTTTTTCTTCAAGCAGATAGCCCGAAATGTCGATGATCTCCATGCGGTCGAGCAACGGTTGCTGAAGTGTCGACAACGTATTGGCCGTGGCGATAAAGAGTACGTGAGAAAGATCGTAATCGATGTCTATATAATTGTCGTGGAAGAATTTGTTTTGCTCGGGATCGAGAACCTCGAGAAGAGCCGACGAGGGATCGCCCTTGAAATCACGGCCGATCTTGTCGATCTCGTCGAGCAGAAGCACCGGATTTGACGACTTGGCTCGCTTCATGGCATCGATTATTCGTCCGGGCATCGCTCCGATGTATGTACGTCTATGACCGCGGATCTCGGATTCATCATGCACACCACCAAGCGACACACGCTGATAGTTGCGGCCGAGTGCATGAGCCACCGAGCGTCCGAGCGATGTCTTTCCGACACCGGGCGCTCCGACCAGACAAAGTATCGGGGCCTTGCCCTCGGGATTGTGCATCAACACGGCAAGCTGCTCGAGGATGCGCTCCTTCACTTTTTCAAGACCGTAGTGGTCTTCCTCAAGGACGCGGCGAGCTGTGGCGAAATCCGTATTCAGCTCAGTTTCACAGTTCCACGGGAGCTCAAGCAGCGTATCGAGATAGGAAAACTGAACCGAATAGTCCGGAGACTGCGGGTTGAGGCGGCGCAATTTGTCGACTTCCTTATCAAAGACAGAGCGCACCTTTTCAGGCATTTTCACTTCATCGGCGCGACGGACAAGTTCATCGGCATCGTCAGAATCACCGTAAAGCTCCTCGCGGATCGTTTCCATCTGCTGCTGAAGGAATGCGTTACGCTGGTTCTGATCCATATTCTGACGCGTGCGCTGAAGGATCTCACGGCTGATGTCGACTTTCTCCTCGTTTTTAACAAGTTCGGCAAGTAGCGCAAACGCACGCTCCGACAGCGAAGGCTTGGCCAGCAGCATGACCTTATGAGATGTCTCGATGCTCATGTTGGTACAAAGGAAGTTGACCAACTCGGCAGGCGAGGACGTCTGGTTGATAGAGAAGATGATTTCTTTGGAGTTCTCAACCGTCTTGTTGACAATGCTTATAGCCGAATGCTTGATCTGCTCTATAAGCACCTCCATTTCGCCTGTCACTTCGGGAATATCCTCATTGATCAGTTTCACACGCGCCGACAATGCACCGCCGGGTATCTGCTTGCCAGCTCCGCGCCCTATGATCCTGAACTTACCGCGTGAGCGCACAAGCGCCGTCTTGGAGCCGTCGGGAAGATCAAACACCTTGAGGACATCAGCGACAACACCGTATTTAAACAGACCGGTCGTGACCGCCGGATTATCTTCTTCGGGATTCAGCTGACAGACCACTCCAATTGGGATCTGACGTTCGGACGACTCTGTGGCCGTGACTATGGAATTCTCGCGTCCTAACGAAATAGGTATCGTGACACCCGGAAACAGAACGAGGTTGCGGGTAGCTAAAATAGGAAGATCGTCGACAGAGGGGTCAATGTCGAAACGTTTTGCATCAATATCTATCTGGCCGAAAACGGCAGACTGCTTATCCTGGTCAGTATCTTTCATCATATATATTCAATAACAATAGGAGAGAATATTGAGTTTCGCAAAATATACAATAGCAAAATCAATGCCAAAATTACGAAAATATCATCAATTCGGAAAATACATGCCGCCTACATATGTCCGGCATAGTTGCGCCAGCGTTCTATCAGTGCGGTCATGTCGGCCGGAATATCGGCTGTAAAAAACATTTCCTCGCCGGTACGGGGATGGACGAAACCGAGTGTGCGGGCATGCAGAGCCTGACGCGGGCAGATGCCGAAGCAGTTTTCGATAAACGCCTTATATTTGGCCGAGGGCACACCGCGGAGCACCTGATCGCCGCCGTAACGCGCGTCGTTGAACAGCGGGTGACCGATATGGCGCATGTGCACGCGGATCTGATGGGTGCGTCCTGTCTCGAGAACACACCGCACAAGTGAGACATGACCGAAAGATTCAAGTACCTCGTAATGAGTAACAGCGTGTTTGCCCATATCACCATCGGGGAAGACAGCCATTTGTAGACGATCACGCAACGAACGCCCGATATTGCCTTCGATGCGTCCTTCCCGAGGGTCCGGCACACCCCAGACAACGGCGTTATACTCACGTTTTGTAGTCTTGTTGAAAAACTGTTTACCCAGCGCGGTTTTGGCATCAGGAGTCTTTGCCACCACCAGTAGCCCTGACGTATCTTTGTCGATGCGGTGGACAAGCCCCATGCGCGGGTCACTGACATCATAGTCGGGATTATCCCTGAAGTGCCATGCGAGCGCGTTGACGAGAGTGCCGTCATAGTTTCCGTGTCCGGGATGCACTACCAATCCAGCCTGCTTGTTGACGACGAGCAGATCATCGTCTTCATAGACTATGTCGATCGGTATATCCTGAGCTACGATCTCGCACTCATAGCGCGGACGATCCATGACCACCCGCACGACATCGAGAGGCTTCACACGATAGTTGCTCCTGACCGGCCTGCCGTTGACAATAATGCAACCCGCCTCAGCGGCCTGCTGCACACGGTTACGCGAGGATTTCTCCAGACGCGACACAAGAAACTTGTCGACACGAAGCAATGTCTGCCCTTTGTCGGCTACGAAGCGAAAATGCTCATACAATTCCGACCCTTCATCAGGCTCGTCAGAGACTGACCCGTGGTCAAATTCATCATCAAAATTATCAAGCTGTTGCCTATCCATGATGCAAAACCCGGGATTACAGTCCATCATCTTCGAAGTCGATCGCATCGACGGCCTCATCGATCGCAATGTCGAGCCGGTCAGTGTCAAAGGTATTGACTGGAGCCGTGCCCACCTCAAGGGTGATCGACGCGGTCACGGGAAACGATGTGCCGACAGAAAGCGGTTTGCCGTCGGCATAGGCGCGCTCGACGAGATCGGGGTACTGCGACGGGACACTGACCATGCGGATCGAGGTCACGCCCAGTCCTTCGAGATAGCTGACCGCCTGACGCGACGAAACACCGGTCACAGGCATGGCCACAGTGACCTGCTTGGGCGAAAAGGCTGTTACGGTCACATAAACCTGGCGCCCCTGCTTGACCACCGATCCGGCACGCGGCCACGACTCCACGACTGTGCCGGGACGGGCATTGCGGTCATAGATCGAGTCTGAGATCTCGACGGTCAGATCATTCTCGGCCAGCGTCAGACGAGCCTGTTCGAAAGACAGTCCTTTTACGGGGGGAACCGTCGATGACGAGCCGTGATTGGTCCAAGAATCAAGGAAAAGCAACGCACCCCAGACAAGGATACATGCAACCATGAAAATCAGCAGCAGATTTGCCACTATAGGGTGATCGGCGAAAAATCGCTTAATTTTAGAGATTGAGTCGTTCATATTGTCTGCAAAGTTAGCAAGTTCGATCAAATTACACAATAGATATATCACATTCAATCCACATTATAAAAGCTGTTCCAAGAAGTTAACAGATAATAAATAAACGGCAAGCAAATAAACCCACAGACATTAAAACCGTCAGATAAACAAAACAAATCAATAATCAAACTAATCTACAAAACAGAAAACGAATTATGAAAACAAAAATTTTAGCACTCGCAGCAATCCTTCTTGCAGGCAGTTCGGCGGTTTCATTCGCGGCAAACGACAACAACACCGTAGCTCCCGACTCAAAGGAATGCAAATACAAGCAGAATAAAGACAACAAAAGATGCCCCGCGTTCAATCCTTTCGAAGGTCTGAATCTCTCGGCCGACCAACAGGCTAAAATAGAAGCTCTCAGACCTCAGGGCAAATGTGACGGAACACAAAAACAGAAATGCAACAATAAATCGGACAAATGTCCTTTAGATCGGGCGACCAAAGTCGACCGCCGTCAGGCTAAACGCGACTATCTTGCAAAGGTGAAGGCGATTCTGACTCCTGAGCAATATGTGAGTTTCCTCGAAAACTTAGCAGTATCGGGCCACAATAGAGCAAACGGCAATTTCAGGCATCATAAAGACGGAAAGCGTCATCAAGGCGAAAGGGCTCAGAAACCTGCCGAACAGCGTAAATAAATTTCTTAATGTTCGACATAAGCGCGCCCCGAAAGTTTTGTGACATCAGAACTTTCGGGGCGTAGTCTATATGAATACCGGCAACATGCTTTTTATCTCCCAATTCAATCTTCGCAATAGTGGCGGAGCACACGGCGGTAGGAATTGAAAATCTTGCTTTTGCTTACAAAACCGATGTAACGGCCGTTTTCGACAACAGGAAGATTCCAGGCACCTGTATCGTCGAAGATCTTCATCACCTTGTCCATGCTTTCGCCCACTTCGATCTTGGCCGGCGGTATGGCCATGAATTTATTGACATACATCTTGCGGTAGAGGTCGGGGCGGAACATGATGTTGCGTATATCGTCAAGCAGGACGACGCCGAGCAGTCGGCCGCCGTCGTCGACGACGGGGAAAAGGTTGCGGTTTGATCTTGAGATTGTGTCGACCATGTCTTTAAGCGACATTTCAGGGCGCACCTCGAGGAAGTCACGTTCGATGACACTGTCCATCTTGAGCAAAGTCAGGACGGCCTTATCCTTCTCGTGGGTGAGAAGTTCGCCTCGTTTGGCCAGACGCATGGTGTAGATACTATAAGGCTCGAAAATCTTAATGGTGCCGTAGGATATGGTCGACACGATGAGCAGCGGCAGAAAAAGATCGTAGCCGCCCGTGAGTTCGGCGGTCAAGAATATGGCCATGAGCGGCGCATGCATCACCCCGCTCATCACTCCGGCCATGCCTATGAGAGCGAAGTTCTTTGTCGAGAGCGCCGTGTCGAAACCGATCAGATTGGCAACGTATGCAAAAAGGAAGCCGGCCATACAACCGACGTAGAGCGACGGGGCGAATGTACCGCCAACACCACCTGCGCCATTTGTGGCAGACGTTGCAAAAGCCTTGGTAAGGATGATAAGGGCGATAAAGAGTATGATAAACCACACCTGATTGCGGTCGCCATAGAACAGCGAACCGTTGACGATCGACGACGGATCGCCGTTGAGCAGACCGATTATCGATCCGTAACCCTCGCCGTATAGAGGCGGAAAGATAAACACCAGCGCCGACAGAATAAGGCATCCGATCAGGGTTTTGGTCCAGGGATTCTTAAAGCGATGGAAGAAATTCTCCATCATGTTCATGGCGCGTGTGAAATAAAGCGACACAAGCCCGCAGAACACACCGAGTAGCACGACATAGGGTATTTTGGCCATATAGAATTCCTCACTCTGGATGAAAAAGAATTCGAAATCATAGCCTGTGTACATATAGGCCATAGTGGCGCTCGTTATCGATGCGATGAGCAGAGGCATGACCGACACCGCGGTCAGATCGAGCATCAGAACCTCGAGTGTGAAAAGCATGCCTGCGATCGGCGCCTTGAATATGCCGGCAATGCCTGCGGCCGCACCGCAACCAACAAGTATCATCAGAGTGCGTGGCGACATCCTGAAAAGCTGACCTATGTTGGAGCCTATCGCAGCTCCCGTAAACACTATCGGCCCCTCGGCTCCTACGGATCCGCCGAAACCTATGGTCACAGAACTGGCCACAACCGATGTCCAGATGTTGTGGCGCTTCAGCCGGCTTTTGTTTTGCGAGATGGCGTAGAGTACCCGCGTCACGCCGTGGCTGATATTGTCCTTGACGACGTAACGGACAAAAAGCGCCGACAGCACGACACCTATCGCCGGTAAGATTATGTAGACATAATTTCCCACGCTTATGTTGACCCTTGAGGTCAGCGCGGTGGATATAAAATGGATGGCGACTTTGAGCACAATAGCCGCAAGGCCGCCGAAGATGCCGACAAGGAAGGCCACGAAAAGGATAAATGTGCGGTCATTGACATGTTTCTCGCGCCATAGCAGGAAGCGCATGAACATCTCATGTAAACCATTTTCTTTTTTCTGGGGTTCTTCTATCGGGGATGTAGATGCTTCTGTCATATACCTTTGCCGGATATAACCGTATTGACGGTGTGAAACAATATTCTCAGATCAAGCGAAAAAGAAATATTCTCTATATACAGGAGATCGAAGCAGAGGCGTTCGGCCATCTGCTCAATGCTGGACGCATAGCCATATTTGACCATGCCGAGCGATGTAAGCCCCGGACGTACGTTGTGGATCGTACAAGCGGCAGGCTCTACTTTCAGAAGATGCTCTAGATAATAAGCCCGTTCGGGACGCGGACCCACGAGCGACATGTCGCCACAGAGAACGTTCCAGAACTGAGGCAGCTCGTCCAGACGATATCTGCGCAGAAAGCGTCCCACGCGTGTCACTCTGCTGTCATGGTCAGAACTCAGAGCCGGGCCATCGACCTCGGCCTCTACAATCATCGAACGGAACTTAATGATGCTGAATTCCTTTCGGTGAAGCCCTACCCTGCGCTGACGATAAAAGACCGGACCTGCAGAATCACGTCTGATCAGCAAAGCGATGATCAGTCCGACGGGTATCAGCGCTATCAAGGCCAACGAAGCCACGATTATATCGCCTATTCTCTTGAGATTGGCTGCAGCATGCGACAAACCGGGAGTCGTGATGTCGACAAGAGGTTCGCCGACGATGTTGCTCAGCCTAGGACGCGAAGTGACGATGTTATAGAAGTCAAACGGCAACAATATCGTGATGCCGAAAGGTATCAAGCGGTTGATCGTGTCAATCGAGCGGTCACGGTCGTCACGAGTAGCAAGTATGACAAACGATTTGACATTCCGGCTGTCAATAGCCTGCACAAGGTTCTCTGAAGAGATCAGAGGATAGATTGTTGGGACTACCTCAGTCGTAGAGACACTGTCGACGATACCGACCACGCGGTATCCCATACGGCTGTTGTTTTTCTCAAGCCGCGCGGCATAAGCATCGGCCTCGGCGACAGGACCGACAACGATCACATTATATGTGTCGGCTCCGTCGACCGCACGCTTTCGCAGCAACGATCTGACAGCCGCACGCAACAATGTGACCATGACAAAAAACGCCATCCATAACGCGAGCAGCAGGCTGTAGTGGAGACTTCGCTCATTAAAATTATCGTTGACCATGATGGCGAAATAAATCACAAGCGAACCTAACGCCGAACCGAGAGCCGCATTGGTCGCGAGTTCATAGCGCGATTTGTACAGCGGATCATTATAGAAGCCCAGAAGTGCGAAGATCGCCAACATGACTGCCGGAAATGCCAGATAGCTCAGCTCCACATACGGATCGGCTGACCACTCGGCGAAACCGATATCTCCGCCGTTATGGATGCGCAGATGACGTACGAAGTTAAACAGCAATGTTGCAGCCTCGCAGGCCAATAAGTCGCCTGCGACATACATGATGCGCTGTTTTGCCGAGACCTTCATATATCAACCGGTTCTATATATTATTTCCTCAATATAGTTATGACTCCGCCCGACGACAGTTTGATGACCGTCGACGGTTTGGATGCCCACGGCTTGTCACGTCCCGTCAGACACACATAGTCAACCGCCTTGAGAAGGTCGGGGTCAATTTCATCGAAACTCCGGGGCGACGTAGCCCCGCTGATATTGATGGAGGTAGAAACCAACGGGCGGCGGAAACGCCGACAAAGCTCTTTTGAGAATACTTCAGACGTGATGCGAACCCCTATGCTCCCGTCAGGAGCAAGCAATTCGGGGGCGACTCCCACTCCGCGGTCATAAACGATCGTCATGGGGTCAACGGCCACATCGATCAACTGATAGGCGACTTCGGGCACCTCGTCGACCACTCGTTCAAGTGCTGCAACAGAGTCGACCAAAGTGATCAACGCCTTGGAGTCAGTCCGCTGTTTGAGATCGTAAACACGCCTGACCGCCTTACTGTCGGTTGCATCACAGCCTATTCCCCAGACAGTGTCGGTAGGATAGATTATGATCCCACCACGCCTGAGAACGTCCAGACAATCTTTCAGATCCTTGTTCACTTCTTCGTTCATACCTGTGATAATAATCGTTTCGCACAAAGTTAATCAATTTTTATGATTTACAAATCAGCGTCATAGTGGCCTGCATCAAGCCCTCAGTCGCCCGCTAAGATATAAACATCTATCTATCAGCCACTCCAATCGGCCAATCGCCATCCGCATACAGCCTTAAATAATAACAAATGTTAAAATCAAACTTTAGATTAAACCCTCGACCTTTGACACAGTCATAAAGACAAACGATGTTAATAGCTTTTTCATAAACACTTTTCGTATATATACGTAATTAATAGACTAACTTTTTGATTAAATATAGATGCCACCGACTCGTGAAGAATCGGGGCATCTGTTTTTTTAGCCTCCCGTTCCCAGATATTGCTTCGTACGAAGCATGTCTGTTCTTGAAGCGAAAAGTCGTAATTTTTGTGCCGTATTTTGACTGTCGAAATAAAAATATCGCTAAATTTGCCAACGATAAGCACTAATCGCTCTGTCATTAAATGAATGAAAAATATAGTCACACGCTCGATCTCTGGCATAATATATGTGGCGCTCATCATCTGCGCCCTGCTCGCCGGCCCCGACTGGTTTATGGCGCTCGCCACTCTGTTTGCCCTGCTCGCAGTACTCGAATTTCAGAAACTCACGGACCGCGGCAGTAAACCCGACACCATCACACTGCTGATAAGGACCCTTGACATCGCTGCCGCCACGGGGCTGTGTCTTGCTTCGTACTCCGACATCAGTTTCGTTTTCTTCGACGGTTTGGCTCTTGGGGCATATCTGCTGATCAGACTTGTCCTCGCCCTTTATGACCGCCGATCCGACGCCTTTGCGGCTGTCGGGCGATCGGTGATGTCGGTGATGTATATCGGTCTTCCTCTGTCGCTCGCAGCCTTGGCCGACCGTGTCACCCACGGCAACAGCCTCACCGACCACCTGATGCTCATCATGTTTATAATGATATGGCTCAACGACACCGGCGCCTACTGCATCGGCAGCCTGCTGGGACATCACCGTCTGTTTCCGCGACTATCGCCAAAAAAGTCATGGGAAGGCTTCTGGGGCGGCATGCTGTTCTGCGTCATGGCTGGCGTTGCCTGCTATTTCGCACTCAGCCCCGACGGAGCAATGCTGTCAGGGCAAGACTCTCTTGCCGCATGGATCGGACTCGGAATGACCGTATGTGTTTTCTCTACCTGGGGAGACCTCTTTGAATCTCTGATCAAACGTACTCTGGGAGTCAAGGACTCCGGCACCCTCATACCCGGCCATGGCGGCATACTTGACCGCATCGACTCGCTGCTGCTAGCCGCTCCCGCGACATTCATTTACGCATTTTTAACCGGGATGCTTTAACCATAGACAAACATTCATGCCGATAAAGTTGTATAACTAACGACAAAAGATTACCTTTGCCTTAACATAATTAACATAAGAAAATATAACCATTTCCCCAACATAACCATATGGAAAATCAAGATCTCCTTCTATTGGAAGTTACCAAGAGAGCACAAACATGGCTACAGGACGGCTATGACGAAGAAACCCGCAAGGAAGTAAAGCGCATGCTTGACGCCGACGACAAGACCGAGCTGATCGAATCGTTCTACAGAGACCTCGAATTCGGCACAGGCGGCCTGCGAGGCATCATGGGAGCCGGTACAAACAGAATGAATATCTACACCGTCGGCTCGGCCACACAAGGTCTGGCAAACTATCTCAAAGAAGCATTCAAGGAATTGTCCGAAATCAAGGTAGTTGTCGGACACGACGTGCGCAATAACTCACGCAAATTCGCTGAAATCGTCGCCAACATATTCTCAGCCAACGGCATAAAAGTATATCTTTTTGACAGTTTCCGCCCGACGCCCGAACTTTCATTCGCCATCCGCGAATTAGGCTGCCAGAGCGGCGTCAATATCACGGCATCACACAATCCCAAGATCTACAACGGCTATAAGGCTTATTGGAGCGACGGTGCACAGATCATCGCGCCCCACGACGTTAATATTATCGACCACGTCAACCGCATCAAAGACGTCAAGGACATCAAATTCCAAGGCGATCCAGCCAAAATCGAGATCATCGGCGACGCCATGGACGAGGCTTTTCTCAAAGCCATCAAGACATTGTCGCTCGACCCGGATGTGATCAAGCGTCACGCCGACCTCAAGATCGTCTACACCCCGATCCATGGTACAGGCGTGAAACTTATCCCCGAATCACTCCGCCGCTGGGGCTTCACCAACATAATCCATGTTCCGGAACAGGATATCACCTCGGGCGACTTCCCCACAGTCGACTCACCCAACCCCGAAAATCCCTCGGCAATGGCAATGGCGATCGCCAAAGCAAAGGAAGTCGAGGCTGACCTCGTCGTGGCCTCTGACCCCGACGCCGACCGCATCGGCTGCGTGATCCGTGACAACGACGGAGAATACCAACTCATCAACGGCAACCAGATCGTAATGATCCTGCTCAACTATATCATGCGCCGCAAACGCGAGATGGGACTGCTCGACGGAAGCGAATACGTCGTCAAGACCATCGTGACCACAGAAACCATCAAGGCTATCGCCGACAACTACGGCATCAAGATGTTTGACTGCTACACAGGCTTCAAATGGATCGCATCTGTCATCCGCGACCTCGAAGGCAAGATGAAATATCTCGGCGGCGGCGAAGAGAGCTACGGCTTCCTGGCCGAAGACTTCTGCCGCGATAAAGACTCGGTATCGGCGATCTCGCTTATGGCCGAGATCTGCGCGTGGGCCAAGGATCAGGGCATGGACTTCAACGAAATGCTTCAGGACATCTACATCAAGAACGGCTATTCCCACGAAGTCGGTGTCTCAGTTGTCCGCGAAGGCAAGAAGGGTGCCGAAGAGATTGTGCAGATGATGAAAGACTTCCGCAACAACCCGCCAAAATCGCTCGGCGGCAGTCAGGTTGTCACCATCAAGGATTATTCAGACCTCAACTGCAAGAATGTCACCACAGGCGAAGTCGCCAAGATGGATTTCCCCACCACGAGCAACGTGCTCCAGTTCTTCACCGAAGACGGTTCGAAAGTGTCAATCCGGCCTTCAGGCACAGAGCCCAAGATCAAGTTCTACATGGAAGTCCATGGCACACTCAAGGACAAGGCCGACTACGCCCGCGCCAACCGTGACGCCGATGCCAAGATAGAAGCCCTGAAAAAAGATCTCGGCATTTGACAACACAACCATAACAGACTTACACACCGGAGCTTACGCAGCAACAAGCCGCATAAGCCCCGGTTGGTTTTAAAGGGGTCGACAATAAACCTATAATTATTATCAGCATGGAGGTTATCTACGAAGACAACCATATTATAATAGTCAACAAAGCTCCCGGCGAGATTGTCCAGGGGGATAAGACCGGTGACACCCCCCTGCTTGACATTGTCAAGCAATGGATCAAAGAAAACCATGCCAAGCCCGGCAACGTTTTTCTCGGCGTCGTCCACCGTCTTGACCGGCCTGTAGGCGGTCTCGTCATCTTCGCCAAGACTTCCAAGGCCCTGAGCCGACTCAACGACATGTTCCGCAACGGCGAGGTTCACAAGACCTATTGGGCGCTCACCCGCAACCGCCCGCCCAAAGACACCGAATTGCTGACCCATTATATCACCACTGTCGAACGCAACAACAAATCTTACGCCTCTCTGACGCCAAAAGCAGGAGCCAAGGAATCCCGGCTCCGCTACCGCACTATAGCCGTCGGCGATAGACTCAGCCTCGTCGAGATCAAACTGCTCACCGGACGCAAACACCAGATCAGAGTGCAGATGAGCTCTATAGGCTGCCCGATCAGAGGAGACCTGAAATACGGCGACAAGCGCAGCAATCCCGACGGCAGCATATCGCTCATAGCCCGACGCATAACCTTCACCCATCCAGTGTCAGGCAAAGAGATCGACATTACCGCGCCCGTGCCCGACGAAAGAGTCTGGCGCGACCTTGAAGCAATCTCAATCAACAACCGTAAAAATCAAGAACAAATTGACTAAGCAGGATCTAAAAATAGTTTTTTTCGGAACGCCCGAATTTGCAGTCGCATCTCTCGACCGTCTTGCGACCGAAGGTTTCAACGTGGCAGCAGTAGTGACTGCTACAGACAAGCCAGCCGGACGCGGACACAGACTCCTACAGTCCGATGTCAAGAGATATGCCGTTGAAAAAGGCATTCCCGTGTTGCAGCCATCATCGCTCAAAGACCCCGCCTTCATAGCTCAGCTCGAGAAAATAGGCGCCGATCTCTTTATCGTGATCGCGTTCCGTATGCTCCCGGAAGCAGTCTGGACGATGCCGCCGCTGGGAACGTTCAATCTCCACGGTTCCCTGCTGCCTCGCTACCGCGGTGCCGCACCGATCAACTGGGCGATAATCAATGGCGACAGCGAGACCGGAGTGACGACTTTCTTTCTCAAGCATGAGATCGATACCGGTGACATCATCGATCAGGCAAAAATCGCAATAGGACCCGACGAAAACCTCGGCAGCGTCTACGACCGGCTGATGCACATAGGCGCGGATCTGACAGTAGGCACCGTCAACCGCATAATTGACGGCACACTGACAACAACACCCCAGAACAGTACCGGCCTCGAAGCTCCGACTCCGGCGCCCAAGATCTTCAAAGAGACCTGTCGCATAGACTGGGGCAAGGATGCCCGCGCGATACACAACCTCGTCAGGGGGCTGTCGCCCGTGCCCGGCGCCTGGACAATGCTGGCCACAGACGACACCGACAATACGACCGTGAAGATATTCGAGACATACGTCAGCAATCGGCCGACCGACCTTCAGCCTGGCCAGATCATGATCGACGGCACAAAATTATTGGTAGTCTGCGGCGATCGGTCCCTGCTCGAGATCAAGGAGCTGCAACCCGCCGGCAAAAGGCGCATGGGCGCATCCGAGTATATCCGTGGCGCCAGACTCGGCGAAGCCCATTTCGCCTCAATCAAATAGATTTTTAAAGTTTTAAGAAAAAATAGCATCTGCCTTTACTCCTTCTCGGCTATTTTTCACTAACTTTACGTGCTATTAGCTTGAAATCGTATAACCGAACTTATGTCCGGTTCGAACGTTGATATTTTTATAAAAGATTATATCAACCTAAATCAAAAAAACGTTATGTATAATTCAGACGAAGACGACAGCCGTCGCAACTACAGAATTCCTGAAAGCAAGTCTCAGAAGGCAGTGCGCACTATCTTCGGCATTGTCATGATACTTATTTATGTGGGCATGGGTGTTCTTCTGCTCATCAATTTCTTCAATTGGACTGCCAATTGGGCATGGACCCGCTACGTCGTAGGTATCGTACTGATTATTTACGGTTTATGGAGAGCCTACCGGCAATACAAAGGTATCGATTCCCGTTTGTAAGTTTAACGATCCCAGCTATGACATACAGAAATCTTTCGATAATTATCGGTATAGCATTAGCCTCGACGCTGACCGGATGTCTTAAATACGAAAAGAAAGCCAACTCCTCTACTACCGGCACAATGACCATGGTATGCGACAACACGTTCCGCAACATCATGGAGCAGGAAATTGATGTCTTTGAATATCAATATCCCGACGCTCACGTTCTTGCCCGATACGCTCCACAGAACGAAGCCCTCGATTCCCTGTTCAGCCTCAACACCCGCACTGTTGTCATAGCCCGCGACCTTACAAAAAAGGAACGCGATTTTCTCAAAAGCAAACGTCGCAACGTCAAATGCTCGAAGATTGCAGTCGATGCCGTGGCGCTGATCGTAAACAAGGACAACCCATGCAGCATGCTCACCACCAAGGAGATCGGCGACATATTGTCAGGCTCGTCAACACAGTGGAACGATCTCGAGCCATCCGAACTCGGCAAGATATCAATAATCTTTGACGATGCCGCGTCAAGCCTCGTGCAATTTATGCGCGACTCACTTCTCAACGGCGGCGATCTCGGCCCGAACGTCTACGCCCAAGGCTCAATTCCCGCCGTAGTCGAGACAGTCAGCAAAAACGTCAACGCCATCGGCGTGCTGGGCGTCACATGGATCACCTCAGACATGAAATCGGCAGAACTGACTCCCGAAGAACGTGCGATGTCGGTGATTTCCGACGATCCCATCCAAGGCGCCACCCTTAGCGACGACATAAAGGTGCTCAAGCTCCGCCGTCCCGACGAAGTGACTGCCTACAAGCCCTATCAACAGAACATATTCGACGGCACATATCCCCTTTACCGTCCCATATACATGGTCACTACCGGCGTTTCCGGCAGCCTTGCAAGCGGTTTCTACACCTTTGTCACAGGCGACATCGGCCAGAAAATAATACTCAAAACAGGCATAATGCCTGCGCGCACCCGCATTCAGGTTGTCCAGGTCGGACAAGATTGACACGATTACCCCACACAAATACCAAATATCCAAAAAACAAACAACAATTCTATATCTCAATGAAACAAAAACTTATCCTATCGCTGTTTGCAGCAGCCGCACTTGCGGCCTCAGCTCAGAGCCAAGGCTACAAAGACGGCATCGAGTATTACAACGCCGGTCAGTTTGAAAACGCCAAGACTATCCTCAACAACACACTCAACAATCCGGGAACCGACAAATCTCTTGCTCTCTATTTCCTCGGTCAGATCGCTCTGGCGCAGGATGACAAGCAGGCGGCCAAAAACTTCTTCGAGAAAGGTATCGCAGCCGACGAAAAATGCGGCTACAACTATGTAGGTCTCGGAGCACTCGACCTTATCAACGGACAGACTTCTCAGGCCAACGACAACTTCAAGAAAGCGCAGGGTCTCGCCAAGAAAGACAACGAGCTCATCGTCGCGATAGCGCGCGCTTATTACAACGCAGACCCCGTGAAATATGCCGCTGACATTGAAAAGACCCTCAACAAGGCCCGCAAATCATCCAAGTATCAGGAACCGGCCATCTACATCCTCGAAGGCGACATGCTCGCCGACCAGAAGGACTGGGGCCAGGCTGCCGGTAAATATGAGATGGCCATCACTTACGATCAGGACAACCCTGAAGGCTATGTGAAATATGCCAACACCTACTTCAACGTCAACAAGGACTATGCCATCGGCAAACTCGAGGAACTCTATAACCGCGCTCCCAACTCGGCTCTCGCTACTCGCGAACTCGCTGAAAAATACTATCAGGGACACCACTGGAACAAAGCTGCCGACCTTTATGGCAAATACATCCAGAACCCCAACCACTTCCCCGAAGACAAAGCCCGCTACTCTGTTCTTCTATATTGGGGCAACAAGTATGACCAGTCCAAGAAAGTGGCTCAGGAAATACTCGCCAACGACCCCTCCAACTTCCTGATGCAGCGCATGGTATTCCTTAACGATGCCGCTCTCAAAAACTATGATGCCGCTGCCGCCGAAGCCGACAAGTTCATCAACAACCACCCCGACGGACGTTTCTCGGCAAATGACTTCACAACCTACTATGACGTTCTCATCGAACTCGGTCAGGACTCTCTCGCCGTGATCCAGTATGAAAAAGCCGTCAATCTCGAGCCCGAAAATGTCGATCTCATCAGCGGCCTCAGTTCGGCCTACACCAAGGTCAAGGACTATCCCAAAGCCGCCGACACCTACGCTACATATCTGAACAAACTCGAAGAACCCAAATCCAACGACTATTTCGACGCCGCCCGACGTTACCTCAACGCATCCGCAACCTTTGCCGCAGAAGACAGCGTTCTCCGCAAGGAATACTCCGAGAAGGGTATCGAATATATCGACAAGACTATAGAGCGTGCGACACCCAACCCCACCCTCTATCAGTTCAAAGCCCGTCTTTACATCGCAGGCAACAACAACCATGTCAACCAGGAAGCTATCGACATCTACAATCAGATGCTCGCTCTTCTTGACCAGGATCCCGCCAATAAAGACCCCAAGAATCCCAACAACAAACTCAAGCTATATGAAGAGGCCGCAAGATTCAACTATGCTTTCTGCGGCACAGTCCTCAAAGACAAAGAAAAGACCGCAGAAGCAGCCAAAACTCTCAAAGAGATCACCGACCTCATCAACGGCACTGCCGAATAACCCCGTAACTTTAACTAACCCCTGCAAGGGCGGCCGTCGTCAAAATGATGGCCGCCCTATATTTAATAATCATTAGTAGAACCCATGAGCAACGCACCGTTGGCTGAAAGAATGCGCCCGCGCACTCTCGACGATTACATTGGCCAGCAGCATCTGGTCGGAGAAGGATCGATCATCAGACGCATGATCGATACAGGCAACGTCTCGTCTTTTATCCTCTGGGGGCCGCCCGGTGTCGGCAAGACCACGCTTGCCCGCATCATCGCCAATACCACCAAATCGTCCTTTCACACCCTTTCGGCCGTGACGTCGGGAGTAAAAGATGTCCGAGAGGTGATCGACCGCTGCCGTCAGGAGTCGATGAGCATGTTCTCCTCAGGTCGCCCAATACTGTTTATCGACGAAATCCACCGTTTCAACAAATCTCAGCAGGACAGCCTGCTCGGCGCTGTCGAAGACGGCACCGTGACCCTTATAGGCGCCACCACCGAAAATCCGTCGTTTGAAGTCATCCGCCCCTTGCTCTCTCGCGCCCAGGTTTACGTGCTGCGCCCACTCGAGGAAAACGACCTTCAGCACCTGCTCGACTCCGCCATCACAAAAGACGAAATATTGTCACGCCGCGCCGTGAAAGTCGAGGAAACCGCCGCCCTCTTCCGCTACTCCGGCGGTGACGCACGCAAGCTCCTCAACATCCTCGACCTGCTCGAACAGTCGACAGCCCACGGCGAGACACTGCTCATCAACGACCGTAACGTCACCGAGCGCCTGCAGCAGAATCCGCAGGCCTACGACAAAAACGGCGAGATGCACTATGACATCATCTCTGCCTTCATAAAAAGCGTCCGCGGCAGCGACCCCGACGCGGCCCTCTATTGGCTCGCGCGCATGATATCAGGCGGTGAGGATCCCGAGTTCATTGCCCGCCGTCTGGTCATCCTCGCCGCAGAAGACATAGGCCTCTCCAACCCCAACGCCCTGCTGCTGGCCAACGCTACTTTCGACGCCATATCCAAGATCGGAATGCCAGAAGGCCGCATTCCTTTGGCCGAGTGTACAGTCTACCTCGCCACCTCGCCAAAAAGCAACTCCACCTATATGGGCATCGCCGCCGCCCTTGCCGAAGTCGAGCGATCGGGCAACCTGCCTGTTCCTCTACATATCCGCAACGCTCCGACATCACTGATGAAAGATCTCGGCTACGGCACCAACTACAAATATGCCCATGACTATCCCGGCAACTTCGTCCGCCAGCAGTTTCTCCCAGACTCGATACAAAGCCAACGTTTTTGGAAGCCATGCGACAACCAGGCCGAGAACGTCCTCGCCCGACGCCAGTACGATCGCTGGCATGCCCCTGCCGACAGCGATAAAGACAAAAGCGAATAGAAACCCAAAACAATTTAACACCACTTAACATTAAAAACCGCAAATTTCGCAGTTCTGTACGTGTTAATAATTGGAATACAAATTTTTTTGTTAATTTTGTCACTGACTATCCTAAGATAGGCGCACAATTGAGTTAATTATTTACATTCAGATATTTATACTACACAGAAATGCTCAAGCGTTTTTTTGTCTCAATGCTCGGTACGATCGCCGGCATCTGGTTTTCAATTCTGCTGTTTGTCATCGCCGGCATAGCCATCACGGCAGCCATCATCGGCGCATCGTCAACAACCGCCGACATCAAAGACAATTCGATTTTATATCTCCGTCTCGAAGGTGACATCATCGAATGCACCCAGACTCAGAACTTCATGGATCTCGTCCGCGATTTCAAAAGCGATGGTTTGACTCTCAAGGATATGATCACATCCATACGCCTCGCCGCCACCGACCGTAAGATCAAAGGTATCTATATCGACGCCGCAGGCTCGAGCATGGGTGTCGCATCTCGACAGGAGCTTCTCGAAGCCCTCAGGGAATTCAAGGAATCAGGCAAATGGATCTATGCTTACGCTGATAACTTCGCCCAGGGAGACTACCTCGTGTCATCGATCGCCGACAAAATTATCCTAAATCCGGTAGGCGACGTAGACATCCACGGCGTCGGCATGCAGTCGCCCTTCTTCAAGGGGCTGCTCGACAAACTCGGCGTCAAGATGCAGGTCGTGAAAGTCGGCACTTACAAGAGCGCCGTCGAGCCGTTTATCCTCGACTCCATGAGCGAACCGGCCCGCCGGCAGAATCAGATCTATGTCGACTCTATCTGGAACTTCTACGCGACAACGATCGCACATAACCGAGATGTCACCCCCGCCGTTGTATCGGCATGGGCCGACAGCCTGACATTCGCCTGGACTGCCGAACACGCCGTCAGCTCACAGATCGTAACCGAAACAGCCTATCGCCGCACGGTCGAGGACATGCTCCGCGACCTCACCGATGTCGACCGCGGCAACGATCTCCGTCTGGTGTCGCCGGCCGCTTATATGGAGTCCCACAAAAACAAACTCGCATCAGCGTCAGATAAGCACATTGCCGTTCTTTATGCTGTCGGCGACATTGTCGATTCGGGTGAAGGCGGCATCGTCGGATCGACAATGGTTCCTCAGATCCTCGACCTCGCCGACGATGATGACGTGGCCGCTCTTGTGCTCCGCGTCAACTCCGGCGGCGGCAGCGCCTTCGCTTCCGAACAGATCTGGGAAGCGCTCGAATATTTCAAATCCAAAGACAAGCCTCTATATGTCTCGATGGGCGACTACGCCGCGTCGGGAGGCTATTATATCAGTTGCGGAGCCGACCGGATATATGCCGATGCCACCACACTCACCGGCTCGATCGGAGTGTTCGGCATGATACCCGACCTTAGCGGTCTGGTGACAGGCAAACTCGGCGTGACATTCTCCACTGTAGCCTCGAGTCCCAACGCCACTTTCATGACGGTCACCGGTCCTATGACCGCCGGACAGAAAGCCTCTATGCAGCGTCATGTCGAAGACACCTACGACCTGTTCACCTCACGCGTCGCCGAAGGACGCGGCATGAGCGTCGACTCCGTCAAAGCCATTGCCGAAGGACGTGTATGGATAGGCTCGTCGGCTCTTGAGCTCGGTCTTGTCGATAAACTCGGCAGCCTCAACGATGCCGTCTCGGAATTAGCATCCGAGATCGATCTCGACCCGGACCAATGGGTCGCCTACCCCGACGTCAAAAATGACCTGCTCGAGCGTCTGCTCGAAGAGACCTCCCAGCTGCAGAGCAAAGGCGGCATCACACTCGACAGCGAAATGCTCCGATGGCTACTTGTCGCCAAACGCATCTCTGATATGGAACCCGTGCAGGCCCGCATGCCTGAAATTGTGATACGCTAATATCAGTCGATATCCGACAAACCCTGATCAACAATGTCGTTTCGCTCAGTCGCCGCAAAGATTGTTCTTCTGCCCTGCTCCAAGATTTATGGAGCGGCGACTTTCTTGCGCAACAAATTTTTTGACTGGGGCATACTCAAGCAGCACGAATTCGACATCCCTGTCGTAGTGGTGGGAAACCTTACCGCCGGCGGCACAGGCAAGACGCCCCACGTCGAGCATATCGTCGAGTCAATGCGCCACAGCCACCACATCGCCGTGCTGAGCCGTGGATACAAGCGAAGCACAAAAGGCTTTGTCCTCGCGTCCCCGCGGTCGACTCCCCGCGACATCGGCGACGAGGCGTTTCAGATCTACCACAAGTTCGACGGAAATATAGTGATGGCCGTATGCGAGGATCGCGTCCACGGCATCAACGAACTGCTGCGCATCGACCCGGCGATCAACATGATCGTCCTTGACGACGCCTTCCAGCACCGTTATGTCAAACCACGCGTCGCCATCCTCATCACCGAATACGGCCGCCCGATCTATCAGGACAAGCTACTGCCTTACGGACGGCTGCGCGAGTCCATCCGCGGCATGGGACGCGCCGATATCGTCATCACCACCAAATGTCCCGACGACAGCAAGCCGCTCGACTACCGTCTGGTGAGCCGTAATCTCGAGTTGTTCCCTTACCAGAAGCTCTTCTTCTCGCGCTATGCCTATCAGAATCTGGTGCCGCTCTTCCCCGACGCCGTCCGCTCGGTGCCCTTCCTTGACTGGATGAGCGAAAACGACACCATACTCGCCGTCGCCGGCATCGGCAATCCAAGGCCGTTTATCCGCTATCTCAAAAGTTTCCTGCCGAGGGTCAAGGTCAACATATTCCCCGACCATCACAACTATACCCGCAAGGACATCGAGCTGATCAAGGAGCGATACAAGGCCATGAAGGGCGAGACCCGCATAATAATCACCACCGAGAAAGACGCGGTCCGACTGATATGCAACCCCTACTTCCCCCACGAACTCAAAGCCGTGACATTCTATCTGCCGATAAAGGTAGAGTTTATCAACCGGCCCAACAGCGAAGACTTCTCTCTTTCCCTAAGAAAACTCATCAAGGACAACGATGTCAGGAAAGCCTGAAAACTCTTGACATCGGCTTCTTGTTATTACATAACTAATTATTAACCGAAAATTCATACTCCATGTTAGAAAAAATCAAGCAGACTGCAGACTTTTTGCGCTCAAAGGTCAGCGATATCCCTGAAATCGCCATCATCCTCGGAACCGGACTCGGAAATCTCGGCGACCACATCACCGACAAACTGTACATACCCTATAAGGATATCCCCAACTTTCCCGTCTCGACAGTCGAAGGCCACAGCGGAAACCTGATCTTCGGCTCCCTCGGGGGCAAACGCGTCATGGCCATGCAGGGACGCTTCCACTACTACGAAGGCTATGACATGAAACAGGTGACCTTCCCCGTGCGCGTCATGCAGATGCTCGGAGTCAAAACTCTTTTTGTCAGCAATGCAGCCGGAGGCATGAACAAAGAGTTCCATGTCGGCGACGTCATGGTCATCACCGATCACATCAACCTTTTCCCCGAGAACCCTCTCCGCGGCAAGAACCACGAAGAGCTCGGACCGCGCTTCCCGGCGATGACCGAAGCATACTCCAGGCAGCTCGTTGCGTTGGCCGACACCATCGGCAACGAAAAAAGCCTGCGTCTGATGCACGGCGTCTATGTCGGCACTCCCGGCCCGACATTCGAGACTCCGGCCGAATATGAATATTTCCGCGTGATAGGCGGCGACGCCGTCGGCATGTCGACTGTCCCCGAAGTCATCGTGGCCAATCACGGCGGCATGCGTGTGTTCGGCATATCGGTGATCACCGATCTCGGCGGCAAGGACATAACCGAAGTTCCCACCCACGAAGAAGTGCAGAAAGCCGCCGTAAAGGCTCAGCCCGTCGTCGTGGAACTCATCAAGGAAATGGTCGCCCGTTCATAGAAATATGGCAACAGAAATTTCATCGCTCGGCGAATTCGGGCTCATTGACCGCCTGACAAAAGATCTCCCCCGTTTCCATGACTCTACGGTCAAGGGCGTGGGCGACGATGCCGCCGTACTTTCCTATCCCGCGACAAGAATACTGGTCACAACAGACCTGCTTCTCGAGAACGTCCATTTCGACCTGACGTATGTGCCGCTGAAACACCTCGGCTACAAATCGGCCGTGGTCAATTTCTCCGACATCTACGCTATGAACGGCACCCCCCGGCAGATCACCGTCTCGCTCGGCGTGTCGAAGCGCTTCACCGTCGAGCATATCGAAGAACTCTATTCCGGCATACGCCTCGCCTGCGAGATATACGGCGTCGATCTTGTCGGTGGCGACACCTCGGCCTCTCATCAGGGCCTGGTCATCTCGATAACATGTATCGGTGACGCACCTGAAGACAAAGTGGTCATGAGAAGCGGTGCCCGCGACACAGATCTTATATGTGTCAGCGGTGACCTCGGCGCCGCATATATGGGACTGCAGCTGCTCGAACGCGAAAAGATCGCCTCGGCAGGACAAAAGGACTTCCAGCCCGAATTCGGCGGCAAGGAATATATCATCGAGCGACAGCTCAAGCCCGAAGCCCGAAAGGATATAATCGCCGAACTCGCCAAGGCCGGCATCAAGCCCACCGCCATGATGGACGTCAGCGACGGACTCTCGTCCGAGCTTCTGCACATATGCAAGGCGAGCGGTTGCGGTTGCCGCGTCTACGAAGACCGCATTCCCATCGATTACCAGACTGCCATGATGGCCGAAGAACTGAACATGAACCTTGTCACTGCGGCTCTCAACGGAGGAGAAGACTACGAACTGCTTTTCACCGTTCCGCTCACCGACCACGAAAAGATAAAGCAGTTGCCCGGGATCCGTGTGATCGGCTACATCACCAAGCCCGAGCTTGGCAGTGCACTCATCACCCGCGACGATACAGAGATCCCTCTCCGCGCCCAAGGCTGGAACCCCCTCGCCGAAGAGTAATCGCCTCACTCAATTATATTCACGGTCTGTTCGGATTGTCCGAACAGACCGTTTTGCTGATTTTTTAATAAATTATTTATAAAATCTAATTTGGGAATCAGGAAAATATACATATATTTGCAAAGATTATTCAATCAAACTATTTTACTAACCAGAAAACATTTATCAATCCATGAAGAAAACTTTACGCTCTCTGGCTATCGCAGCCTTAGCTCTGCCGTTAGTCGCTTCTGCCGAAATCACCATGACAACCGTCTGGATGAACGGCGTTGTCGACGGAGTCGCAACTCCCATCCCCGGACTTGACGCAGGTTGGAACAAACCGACACCCACACATCAGAGTACATCGACATGCTCTCGTTTCGGCATAGGCAAGGACGGTAAAATTCTTACGACCAACCACATAACAAATACCATTGTCGCATGGGATGGCAAATCGATGTCTACGTTTGCACAACTGCCAGCCGTTACGACAGAAAAGTGGAACGGTACGGTTCTTGCTACTGACGACGCAGGCAATGTCGTATTCAACTTCAACTTCACCGATCCCAACACCTCACTTCAGAACTGGGGTGTAATCGGCAAAGACGGCGCTATCACAGAAGTCACACTTTCAACCCCCATGTCCGAACTCACCGGCCACACCGGACGCATCGACATCATCAGCCATATCGTTGGTGACGTTACCAGCGAAAAAGGCGGTATCGGCTACTCTACAAACAAAGGTTCCGGCCAGGTTGTTATGTTCCACTTCAAAGGCAACGGCTCTAAAGTTACTTCCGTAACAGCAAAAATGTCACAGGAAGTGCCTTATCTCAAAGACCTCAGCGATAAAGCTAAATATCAGACTGAGACATGGCAGCCATCGCCTAAATTCAACACCGTAGACCAGCTTCTGCAAGGAAATCCGGAGGATAATTTCCATCTCGGCCTTGGTGTATTATCACCCAATGCAATGGATGGTATGCCCAGTATTGCAGGAGGCTCGCTTGCAAACTTTGAAAACGGCTACGCTGCTTTGCTGCAGAATGTCGGAAATCGTTTCTACACATCGACTGCTTTGGTTTATCTTGGAGGCGAAAAATATATCGTGCGCAACTATGCTCCTGCAGATGATGAACTGCTTACAGCATGGAAAGGCGTCATGAATTTTGGCATCTTCAAAGAAGACGGTACTCTTGTAGCAAGTTGGCAAGGTTCACAATACACAAATGGATTTGGATCTGAAACCATAACTGTCGAAACAATTGACGAAAATAATGCAAACATCTACATTTATGTAGCAACTGGAACAGAGGACAAAGCTTCCGGTACAATTGGTGGCGCATACGCTGCTATGGTAAAAGTTAGCACTGAACCTGTAGCAGCCGAGCCTGACGGCACAAAAGAGCATCCCTATGAAATCGCTACGGCCGACGATCTCTGCAACATGTGGTCTCTTATGAAACCCAAGGCTCAGACGTATTTCGTACAGACTGCCGACATCGACATGGCTGGCATTGAGGAATATGTAGCTCCCAACGGTAACAGCGGTATATTTGATTGCGCCATCCACTATGACGGTCAGAATCACGTGATCAAGAACTTCGCTCCGAAAGACCGCGTTGCAGGTATTGGAGATAAGGCATACTATTGTACTTCTGTATTCGGTGTGGCACAAGGTACAATCAAGAACCTCGGCATTATCGACGCCAATATTACAGTAACGAAGTTCGAAGCAGGTATACTCGCAGCCTTCCTTGGCGGGACCTGGGCAAATACTGAAACAATTCAGATTCCATCTTCAATGGAAAATGTATTCGTAATCGGCAAGATCAAACACACTCACGAAAATGACGGCACAGATCAGAAACCGACCGGCGGTATGATCGGTCAGGTTGCTGCAGACATAACACTCACAAACTGCTACGCTCAGGTCGAAGTTGAAGCTAAATACAATGCAGCCGGTATCGTTGCAACTCTCGGCAATACTATGACTCTCAACAACTGCTATGTTTCAGCAACTGTCAAAGGCAAACCTGCCAACCTCGTCGCAAACGGCGGCACAGTTGTAGCAAACAACGTCGTTGCATTCGGCGAAGGCGAAGTGCCTGCAGGTGTTACCCGCTACGCAGCCGGCGCTGCTGACGGCATCCAAGCTGTTCAGGCATGGTCTGCTTTCAACCAGGGCAAACTCATCAACGGTCTTCCCGCCTTCAACTGGCAGGACGTTTCAGGCATCTACGACATAGCTGTTGACGAAGCAGACAACGCTCCCGCAGTTTACTACAATCTCCAGGGCGTGCAGGTTGCCAATCCCGAAAACGGCGTTTACATCGTCCGTCGCGGCAACAAGGTGTCCAAGGAACTCATCCGCAGATGATCAAGCAAACTTATAAATAACTTTCCCATCGGCGGGCGGCCTCATTCTGGCCGCCCGCTCTATTTAAAGTCAAAAATCCTACCCGTCCAGGAGGTTCGAGCTGTCTGAGTTGTCCCAATTGTCCGACCCGTCCTAAAAGCTCCGGCCGACGTGAACTTTTTTTGTGTGTTAAACATTAAATTTGTACTTTTGCACAGTAAAATTATCGCACATTTAGAGATATTATGGTAAATCGCATCCTAATAAGAATTAAAGTAGTGCAGATGCTCTACTCATATCTGCTGACACGAAGCGAATTCAAGATAGACGCTACTCCTGAAACGACATCAAAGGACAAAAAATATGCTTATGCGGTTTATCTCGACCTTATCTTCCTTGTTCTTGAACTTTCGGGTCTGCGCTTCAAACGCAGCGACGACTCAATGTCGCCGACAATCGATGTCGACCGGCTGATCGCCGGAAACCGCGTCGGAAAAGCGTTGTTTGACAACGACACCATAAAAGCGATCATCCTTCGAGGCGGAGCTTCAGTAGAAGGCTTTGACTCACTGCTTCAGGATCTGTCAGACGCTATGGTCAAGTCGTCAGCTTATCGCGACTACAAAAAAATCAAAAATCCCGGTCTTGCTGACGATGTCCGTTTTTGGCTGACCGTAATCAATACGATCATCGCCAAAGACGAGCGAGTTGTCGCTGTCATGCGCCAAAATGAAGCATTTACCATCGTCGGTTTCAACACCGGAGTAAGGCAGATCTCAGATACACTCACATCATATCAGGACTCCAGAATGACCTATGTCAACGCCGGACGTGAGCTCAAAGCCTCGCTCGACAAGGCATACGAACTCTACTACAGCCTCTTTGTGCTTATGATGGAGCTGACACGCGAGCAGGCTCTGCGACTCGACAACGCCAAGACCAAATATCTCGCCACAAACGAAGATCTCAACCCCAACACCCGCTTTGTCGACAACCGTTTCATCGCCCGCCTCGAAAACAATGAAGATCTGAAAGCGTATCTTGAGCAGCATCCGGTCAGCTGGACTGATGAACCCTCGCTCATCCGCTCGCTGCTCGACCGAATACTCGAATCAAAGATCTACGACGACTATATGAACGCTCCGGCCGACGACTACGCCGCCGACTGCGATTTCTGGCGCAACATCCTGCGGGCTGTCATCCTACCCTCGGATGACCTCGCCGAAGCGCTTGAGACAAAATCGATCTATTGGAACGACGATCTTCCAATCATGGGCACGTTTGTCATCAAGTCCATCAAACAGTTTGCATCATCACCCGACGAGAACGTCAGGTTTCTGCCTCAGTACAAAGACAGCGAAGACGAGGCATTCGGACCCGAAATCTTCCGCTATGCCGTCGAAAACCGCGAGACCTACCGCTCGTATATCGACCGCTTCATCAACTCGTCGCAATGGGATCCCGAACGTCTGGCATTCATGGACATCGTGGTAATGATCGCGGCCATCGCCGAACTGATCAACTATCCCGCAATACCAGTCCCGGTTACGATGAACGAATACATCGAAATCGCCAACAGCTACAGCACCTCGCGCAGCGGCCAGTTCATCAATGGCATACTGTTCTCGATTGTACGCTATCTCAACGATGAAGGCATCATATCCAAAAACTGAATATAAATTATAAAATAAAAACCATGCTTACCAACACTATTCTCCTTCAGGAGACAGCCCAAGGCGGAGTATCCGGCATCTTCATGGTCGTGGCTCTTATCGCCATCTTCTACTTCTTCATGATCCGTCCCCAGCAGAAACGCCAGAAAGAAATACGCAAATTCCGCGAAGCTTTGGCCAAGGGAGACAACGTAGTCACCGCAGGCGGCATCTACGGCAAGATCCGCGAGATCAACGACAGTTACTTCCTTGTCGAAGTGGCCGACGGCGTACGCATCCGCGTAGACAAAGGCTCTGTCTATCCCTCTGCTTCCGACGCAAACGTTGCCGCACAGGAAAACAACAACGCCAATAAATAAGCCGCGCGACAGCGCAGACTAATCTCCCCATATGGCCATGAACATAAAGCTCAGGCCCATAATCGACAAAGTCAAGGATGTTTTCCGCTCACAGCGCGGACGCAACATCCTTGTCTTTTTAGTATTCCTTGTCATATCGACGATCCTGTGGTGCATACTGTCGCTCAACGAGGAAGACCAGTTCGACGTGCGCATGCCTGTAAGGCTGACCCACGTACCCGACTCAGTCACCATCATCACCACGCCTCCGGCCACGATAAGCGTCAGCATGCGCGCCAAAGGCACCCAGGTGATCAAACAGTCGATCGGCAACCCGCCCGCATTCGACATCGATTTCCGCGCATTCCGCACACGCAATTCGGTGCTGCTCCGTGATGCCGATGTCAAGGCCGTGGCACGCGCTGCATACAGCGGCGCCTCTATCCTGGTGGCTTCGCCTGACTCCATAAATCTGAAATTCACCACGCGCAAAGGCGTCCCCATGCCTATCGTTATCGACTACCAGGTCACAGCCGGTCCTCAGTCAACCATAGCCGGGCGACCCACATTATCGTTTGACACAACGTTCATCTACTCGACAGGCCGGATCCCATCAAAACTCAACTCTATCTCGACCGAACCCATCAGACTGACCGATCTCAACGGACCGACAACCACACGCGTCCGCCTTGTCGCACCACGCAATTCGCGCGTAATACCTGACAGTGTCGAAGTCACATTCAACGTCGAGCCGCTTATCAGCAAAACACGCAAAGTCGTCATAGAACCAGTCAACGTTCCGGCCAGCATCAAACTCATCACATTTCCCGCACAGACCGAGGTATTCTACATGGTGCCAATGAGCATCTATAACGATAGCGATCCGCATTTCCGCGTACTCGCCGACTACAATTCAATATCATCGCGCTCAAACAAGATCAAGTTACGTCTCCGCGATGTACCCGGCAATCTCCAAAATGTCCATCTACAGGCCGACTCGGCCGAATATATTATCGAGCGCCGATGACTGCACCACATCTTACAGCGATCACAGGCGGCATCGGAGCCGGCAAATCAGTTGTCAGTCGCATGCTGCGCGTCATGGGTTATGAAGTATTTGACTGCGACCGCGAGGCCAAAATGCTAATGGACTCCGATCCTGAGATCAAATCACGTCTTAAAACTGAAATCCACTCTGACACCGTTGACCGACACGGCATAATCAATCGTCGCCTGCTATCGTCCGTAGCCTTTTCCGATCCGGCAAAACTCACCACTCTCAACGCCATCGTCCATTCTAGCGTAAGAAAACACATCAACCTCTGGCGACAAGGCTGCCGCACCAAACATATTTTTGTCGAAACGGCCATTCTCTACCAAAGTAGTCTCGACAAAATGGTCGACGACGTTATTGAAGTCATCGCGCCCGTCGAAGTAAGGGTAAAGCGAGTGATGGAACGCAACAACTACAGTCGCGAAGAAGTTGTGGCACGCATGGATTCGCAACGTTTCACACCTCAGAAAGCGCACCCATTTGTCACAGAACTGACAAACGACAATGTCACACCGATTCTTCCGCAGCTGCGGTTATATCTTAGGTCATCACAAAAATAAAAAAGCCCACGATACGCTTTCACGCACGGGGCTGAGAAGGCAATCATTTCTTATCGCTGAGCTTTTTAATAAGGCTAGAAAACTAGCGGTATGGCTTCTCAGACAGTCCGGGGCGATCTGACGTCTCTGACCGGACAGCCCGGTCGGAGATGTCCCGCAAGTGCGGGCCGGCCGGTAGCGCCTGTCTGGCGGGGGAAGCGTCTACCTGCCGGAGTGGATAAAAAAAAAGAGCCGGGTGACAGGGTTGTCATCCGGCTCGTAGAGGGGGCGGTTACC
>CAJUMI010000002.1 GCA_910587545.1 uncultured Muribaculaceae bacterium
TTCTGCCGTTCAGAAAGTTGGACTCGCCTTCTTATGGTTTAGCGGACAGTAATATTATAATATCGGCTGGAATGAGATCGGATTAACGTGCTATTATTTTGTTTACGGATGAAGAACCGTCCGTATAGCGCACAGTTTTGATAACCATTGTTCCTACCTTGGGAGCCATGATCTGACGACCGAGAATGTCATGGTAGCTCACACTCTCGATTGTCTTTTCGACGAGGCTGTCGTCGGCTGATGATGTCGAACCTATCATCGAAGTGCGTGCATCGCCGTCTACGGTATAGGTTGATTCTACTTCGATCGTCTGTGGCTCAACGTCATATACAAGATAAATGGTCTTTACGTTTCCGTTGGAGTAGAAGTCTAAATAGTCTGTGAAAGCGTAGGGGATATCGGTCATCGGCGCGTCGAGCATTGTGTGCTTCTCAGGCGTGAATGTCTGCAACGCTCCGTCAAGGTAGATTCGGTATGTCAGGAGATCGGGATTGATGAATTTGCCGTCGATGTCTTCACACGGAATATATAATTGTACAAGCTTGTCGGCGGGCGACCACAATGCGACTTCGGGCGTAGCCGGTGTGGCCGGTTTGTCTCCGTCGTAAGGGAAAATCTTCACGCTCTTATAGCCACTGAACATCGACTCGATGAAGTAATCGGTAGTCACTATCCATCCGTCGGCAGGATTGAGTGTGAACGATCCGTCGGGATTGGCATCGAATTCGAATGTAGGCGTAAGATTGATGGTCGGATATCCGAATTCATCGGGTTCGCCTTCGACTGCTCCTGACAGGCGCAGATAGCGGTCACGGTTGGATGTAAGGATGTTAAATGAATTGAATGTAAGTCTGTCGCCATTGATGGTTCCATGTACATAGTCTTCGGGCGCAAATTCGCTGAGGCCGGCGATATACATGTCGTTGCCGTCGCGTACAACTTTGATTTTCGACGAACCGCTGTCGTTGATCATCACCCATGACATGACGTCTGAGGAAGCCGGAGGGGTATTTGCCGGAATATCTCCGATCGGCATGATTTCGAAATTGTTCATGAAATTGAAGAAGCCGGCATCATTGACAGTCTCTCCGTCGCGATATGGGCTGATGTATAGGCTATTGTCGCTCTGGACTATATTGTCACCGTTGATTGTGAAATGGACTTCAGGCTTGAATGCCTCGAATTGACCGTATTCGTCCATTGTGACCACTTCAAGATATAGCTTCTGGCCAAAGGCCTCATTGTCATAAAGCACTTGACCGGCTTTGATTGTAATGTCGTTGCCGTTGACATATCCTTTGACCCAGCCATACAGGCCTGTGGTCTCGTCGATATTGTAGCCGGGAGTGAGATCGCGGAAGTAGATGGTGCTGCCATCGGCCGAGCGCCTGACGGTCATTTTATAGCCGTTACACCGTTCCTCTCCCATAAAGGTGTTCTCGGTTACATTCATAATGTAAGTTTCGTCTGTTCCTTCAGGATCGTAGATGGCAGTCTCATCTATGAATGCACCCGATAATCTTGCCGGATCTTTTGCAGCGGTGGCGACGCGAACGTCTGACGTGGACCGGTCTGCATTTGTAAGCGTGATGTTTTTTGCCGATGCGGAAGCCACGCTCATTGCTGCGGCAGACAATAAAATAAAAATTTTTTTCATTGTGATGAACGAATTTATGAAAGCATAAATGGATTGATTTATGCAAAATTCGTCAAAATAATCGACATGGCCAACTTTTTGTGTTGCGGTTTTGGATTTATACGTCAAATTGATTGTTCTTATCGGATTGAGTCCAGCCCGAATATGGCGAGACCTGCGGGCGTCATGTGTTCGGCCAGTTCGTATGGAAAGAAGGGCACATTGATGAAGCCCTGGGCATATGAAGCGATTTCGTAGGGCTGATATGCAAATACGATTTCACCATCGGCTGAGATATAGAAATTGTCGTTGGCCGGTAGACTGCTTATTTCGGTAGGACCGAATGTGGCTTCCTGTTCGATCGCACGTCTGGCTATAAGAGCAGGAAGATCTTTCAGTCCGCTGTCGGAGAAAATATCCGACAGCGCTACGATCATATTGTCGGATATGAGATAGTTGATGTAGTTTCTTGTGCTCATGCCGTGGGCGGCGCGAGGCTCCATGTGGCCGTTTTGGACGCAATACACTAACCAGCGTGACGATAGATTGCTGATCATGCCCGTCGTTATGTCATAACCGTCTGATGTGAGGATGGTCAGATTGTTGTCAGACTCTTTCGGCATGAAGCCTGTCTGTTCGGCGGTTGTGCTGAAATAATGTTCGATTATAGACTTGTGGTCGACTCCGACCGTGTCAAAGGCTATTTTGAGTATGGAGTCTTGTAGCGGTCTTATTTCTTCATTGCCGATCAGCATGGGCATGATCATCGAGACGGAGTCTGCAAAAGTCCAGTCCTTGTCGTTGGCAAACTTTTCGGCCGAGCCTTCGAGTGTGTAGGTTCTGCTCATTGAAAGTTCTGCAAAGCTGATTGTTTTCTTGTCGTAGGCTGATTGTGAGGTGCATGCCCCTAATGTCACTGCGGCCAGCAATATTCCGGCCGGGAATAGTCCTTTGTTATTCATATCGGGTTGTGGATTGTTCTCTCTAATGGGTTTTAATAAAACGTCGCCGTGGCTAAGTGGGTTCACTTTGGCCACGGCGATATGATAATGGTAGTCTTACTGTCAGCGCAGCTTCAGTTTCTGGTTGATGCGTAGCGTGGTTGTGGTGGTGATGCCGTTGAGCCGGCAGAGCTTTGCGACTGTGGTGCCGTTGCGGGAAGCTATACGGCCGAGAGTGTCACCTTTTTTCACGCGGTAAACGGTCGATGACGACGAACCCGAACCTGACGATTTTTCCCTCACGTAAGGCTTCGGCGGATTGTCGATGCGGTATTTTGCGGCATATTCGGCGTTGGCCTTGGGTGAGAAATTACGCGCATTCTGATAGGTGGCTTTGTCGAATGTAAAAATGTCGGTGTGGGTTGTCTGGTTAGCAAAGTCGAAGATCGCGCAAGGGTTGATGGCATAGCCCATGTAGCGTGTCTCGAAGTGAAGATGGGGGCCAGTCGAGCGCCCTGTGTTTCCTCCGAGGGCGATGGGATCGCCGGCTTTCACATATTGGTCGGGCTCGACAAGGAATTTTGAAAGGTGTCCGTAGACGGTCTCGAGATCGTTGGTGTGACGAACAACGACATAGTATCCGTAGCCCCGGCGCTCGAATTTGGTCAGGCGTACCTTGCCGTCAAATGCGGCTCTGATGGTGTCGCCCACGTTGACCTTGAGGTCGACACCTTTGTGCATGCGGCGCCAGCGACGGCGGTAGCCGTAGGGCGAAGTGATGTAACCGGGGTGTGGCATGGCGTATTTTGACACGTCGATCGCGGCAGTCTGAGGAACAGCCACTCCTGAATAGCAGTTGACCGTCTGGCTGTCCCATCCTTCGGTGTAGATGTCGAATTCGGGCTCTTCCTCGTCGCTGAAGAGACCTTCGAGATATTTAGTGGCGTTGTCGAGCTGAATGTTTGTATTGCCCTGGTTGGCAAGTAGATCGCCGTGCTGCTGCAGATGCTGTCCGGGGAGACGTATTGCGGCGGTTTCTTCGGCGAATGCGCTGATGAGGCTTGCGGCAGCAACGAATGCCGCTGTGACTGATGATTTTAGAAGTTTGCTTCGAGAGAGAAACATTATCGGGATTAAATATTTATCTTGTAGTTCAATCTATTTCGTCGGGAGAGTAGGTGGCAGTGAAAGTCAGAGGTCTGTAAGTGAAGATCTCTTCGTGGCGGAAGAAACGGTTGATTTCGATTACAGCGTTCTCGACAGAATCAGAAGCATGAATGATATTTTCCTGGCCGCTCATGCCTAAGTCGCCGCGGATCGTACCCGGGGCAGCCTTGCGGCAGTTTGTGGCGCCGGTCATGGAGCGGACAACCTCGACAGCGTCTTTTCCGCATAAACACATCACGATGACCGGCGTAGCCATCATTGATCTGAGAAGATCGGGGAAAAACGGACGTTCTATGAGATGAGCATAATGTTCACGAAGAATTTTTTCATCAAGCTGCATCATTTTGATGCCGGTGATAATGAGTCCTTTTTTCTGAAAGCGATCAATGACTTGTCCGACGAGTCCACGCTGGATAGTGGAAGGCTTTAGGATGATAAATGTCTGCTCCATTGATTGAAATATTGTGGATTTCATGCTTTTTCTCAAAGTTAGCCATTATTTTTGACATGGCAGTCTAAAACTACATGTAAAAATTGCAAAATAATGTTATTGGCGTTGTTATGCTAATGATTTATAGGATGTTGGTTCGATCGCTCGTGAGGGGGCGATTGGAGGTTTCAAGAGATTCTGCTCCAGTCTCTGGTGCCGGTTGATGCTGCGGCAAGTTCGCGTGCAAAAAGCAGATTTTCGGGTCGCGAAAGGTCGGGATCGGCATCGATAATTTTTTCGGCGGCTCTGCGGGCCAGTTGTATGATCTGTCCGTCGGTTGCGAGATTGGCGATATGAAGGTCAAAGGGTATGCCGCTCTGCATGGTGCCTTCGATGTCGCCCGGGCCGCGCATCTGCATGTCGGCTTCGGCAATGAGGAAACCGTCGGAAGTCTGAGTCATAAGCTCGAGACGCCGGCGGGTTGTCTGTGCTATCTGATGTTTGGACATCAGGATGCAGTAGCTCTGGTCGGCGCCGCGTCCGACGCGTCCGCGCAACTGGTGGAGCTGTGACAGTCCGAAGCGTTCGGCATTCTCGATTATCATAACGGAAGCATTCGGAACATTTACACCTACCTCAATTACAGTGGTGGCGACAAGAATGTCGGCCTTGTGCGAGGCGAAGAGGTTCATCTGGAAGTCCTTTTCGGCGGGTTTCATGCGTCCGTGGACAAAAGCCACGTTGTAGCCCTTGAATGTGTCGCGTATCAGATCGTAGCCTTCCTGCAGACTGCGCAGGTCAAGTTTTTCGTTTTCTTCGATCAAGGGATAGACGATATATATCTGACGGCCGAGTTTTAGCTGACCGTAGACGGCGCGGTAGACCTGTGTGCGTTGTTCGTCGTAGCGCAGGAGTGTCTCCACGGGCTTTCGCCCCGGAGGAAGCTCGTCGATCACCGATACGTCAAGGTCGCCGTAAACGGTCATGGCCAATGTGCGCGGTATCGGCGTTGCGGTCATAACGAGTATGTGCGGCGGTATCTGGTTTTTTGCCCACAGTTTGGCTCGCTGTGCGACGCCGAAACGGTGCTGCTCGTCGATTACAACGAAGCCCAGCTGCTTGAACTGCACGGTGTCTTCGATCAGAGCGTGAGTGCCGATGAGCAGCTGCAGCGAACCGTCCGTCAGGCCGGCACGGATGCGTTCTCTTTCGCGCTTGCCGGTCGATCCGGTCAGTAGCGCGACTGATACCCCGATGTCGGCGAGCATCGACGAAATGGTCTCGTAATGCTGTGTGGCGAGGATTTCGGTGGGAGCCATCAGGCAGGCCTGCAGTCCGTTGTCGACGGCAAGAAGCATGGACATCAGCGCTACGAGGGTCTTGCCGCTGCCGACATCGCCCTGAACGAGGCGGTTCATCTGGCGACCGGTGTTGACGTCGGCACGTATCTCCTTGATCACTCTTTTTTGCGCGCCTGTAAGGTCGAAGGGCAGACATTCGCGGTAGAAGCGGTTGAACATCTCGCCGACGCGCGCCAGCCGGTGGCCTATCGACACACTCTTGCGTCTCTGCGACCTGCGCAGCATGTCGACCTGGATGTAGATCAGCTCGTCGAATTTAAGTCTGAGACGGGCTTGTCTGAGATTTTCGGCGTCAGTGGGGTTGTGTATCTCTGCCAGTGCCTTGTCGAGTGGCATCAGGCGGTTGTCGGCGATGACCGATCGGGGCAACGGATCGACGATCGCGTGTCGCGAGCCGAGCAGAGCTGATACCCATGCTGCGATCTGACGCGAGGTAATATTGGCGCCGCGCAGCCTCTCGGTGAGCGGATATACTCCTCTGACGGGCTGCATCGCGGCGGCTGAGCCTGGCAGATCGATCTCAGGATGGCTCATCTGCTTTGTGCCCATATAGCTTGACGGTTTGCCGAATATGACATACTCGGTGCCGGCGTTGAGGCTGTCGCGGATGGCTTTGATTCTTCTGAACCATACGACCTCGAGTGTAGCTGTGCCGTCGGTGAACAGTCCCACGAGCCTCATTTTGGCTCCTTCGCCGATGGTGTTGAACGTCACGAAACGGCCGCGTATCTGCACGTATGGCATCTCGTCGTTGAGTTCCCTGACGGTATAGACTTTCGAGCGGTCGAGGTAGTGGGTGGGATAATGGCGCACCAGATCATAGCCCGTGGCGATGCCGAGTTCTTTTTTGAGCAGTTCGGCGCGTCGCGGACCAACACCTTTGAGGTATTTTATGTCGTAGGTGCGCAGTGAATTCATTGCTCTTTGTTCAGCTTCATCAGCACTTCGGCTATGGCTATGTCGCCAGGATTGGTGATCTTTATATTGTGGCTTGAGCCTTCGGTCAGTTTGAGATTGCCGAAGCCGGCGGCTTCCATGACCGAAGCGTCATCGGTGAAGCTGTCGCGGTAGGGCAGGTCGTAGGCCTGGCGCAGACGGTAGCCGCGGAAAGCCTGAGGAGTCTGGACGGCGCGCATCGAGCTTCGGTCGATGCTTTTGCTGAGTCCGTCGCCGAGCTGCATGCGCAGCGAGTCGGTCACAGCGACTGCGGGGATCGCACCGTCGACGTCAGGGTCGGACGACAGCGCATCCATGAGCATGTCGACGAGCTGTCGGCTGACAAGCGGGCGCACTGCATCGTGGACCATCACTATGTCGGCCGGGCGATCAGCCGCCGAGAGGGCGTTGCGCACCGATTCCCAACGGGTTGATCCGCCGTAGACGACAGCGGGTGAGACGAAGTTGTGTTTCAGACAGAAATCCTGCCATAGATCAGCCATTTCGCTGCTTATCACTAAGGTAAGACGGGCATGCGGAATGGCTGCGCGCAGGGCGTTGATGGTGTGCATGACCACCGGGCGCCCGCCGAGCTCACAATATTGCTTGGGCAGCGGAGCTCCGTAACGGAGTCCGCTGCCCGCAGCAACTATTATAATATCAACCGATGTCATCAATCAGCAAACATCGGATATCCGGTCATCATCGAATTGACTTTCTCGCGCACAGAACTGATCACAGCGGGGCTGTCGGCGTTGGAAAGCACGGTGTCGATCATCTCTACGATTTCGCCAATGCTCTCGGTCTTCACGCCGCGAGTGGTGATGGCGGGGGTGCCGAGGCGGATGCCTGAGGTCTGGAAGGGTGAGCGGGAGTCAAAGGGCACCATGTTCTTGTTGGCGGTGATGTCGGCCTCGACAAGTACTTTCTCGGCCACCTTGCCTGTGAGGTCGGGAAATTTGGTGCGCAGATCGACGAGGATGCAGTGGTTCTCGGTGCCACCGCTGACGATCTTGTAGCCTTTGTCGGTGAGGGCATCGGCCATGGCTGCTGCGTTGGTTTTGACGCGAGTCTGATATGCTTTGAATTCGGGAGTCAGGGCTTCGCCGAACGCTACGGCCTTGGCTGCGATTACATGCTCGAGCGGACCGCCCTGAACTCCGGGAAACACAGCCGAGTCGATCAGCTGAGACATCTTGCGCACCTCGCCCTTGGGGTTGGTCTTGCCCCAGGGATTGTCGAAATCCTTGCCGAGCAGGATGATGCCGCCGCGCGGACCGCGGAGGGTCTTGTGGGTTGTCGAGGTGACGATGTGGGCATATTTGAGCGGGTTGTCGAGCAGACCGGCGGCGATAAGACCTGCGGGATGGGCCATGTCGACCATAAGTATTGCTCCGATCTCGTCGGCGATCTTGCGCATGCGGGCATAGTCCCATTCGCGTGAATAGGCACTCGCGCCGCCGATGATCAGTTTCGGACGTTCGCGGAGAGCTACTTCCTCCATCTGGTCATAGTCGATCAGTCCGTTGTCTTCGCGTACGTTATATTCGAGAGCATTGAAAACGAGACCTGAGAAGTTGACAGGGCTTCCGTGGCTGAGATGACCGCCATGAGAGAGGTTGAGACCGAGGAACTTGTCGCCCGGCTTCATCACGGTCATGAATACGGCCATGTTGGCCTGCGCGCCCGAGTGGGGCTGTACGTTGGCATACTCAGCTCCGAAAAGTTTCTTGACGCGGTCGATGGCAAGCTGTTCGGCTTCGTCGACTACCTGACATCCGCCATAGTAACGGTGGCCGGGATAGCCTTCGGCATATTTGTTTGTCAGGCATGATCCCATGGCTTCCATCACCTGGTCGCTGACGAAGTTTTCCGAGGCGATCAGTTCGATGCCTTTTTTCTGGCGTCTGTGCTCACGTTCGATGATGTCGAAAATTTGTTTGTCTCTTTCCATTGCGCTTTTTTATATTTAGATATTGTACATTGGTTTATTTCTTCTTTCTGACTGAAAATCCGAAGCCTCCGATCTTCGCGCCCAACGGATAATATCCGCCGTGGGCGTAGGCCATCAGCCCCGACGATGCCAGATCGAACGCGCCGGTCTCAGGATCGATAAAGCGGTCGTCGGCCATGACATTGAGCACGTCGGCGATAAACATGTCGTGGCTGCCCAGCGACATGATCTGTTTCACCCGGCATTCGATCGACAGCGGTGACTCAGCGATAGCCGGACAACTGACTTTGACGCCCTTCTCGCGGGTTAGACCGGTCTCGGTCCATTTGTCGAAGTCTCGGCCCGACTTCACGCCGCACCAGTCTGTGACGCGGGCCATTTCGGCCGTGGAGAGGTTGACGGTGAACTCCATGTGCCGTCTGATGATATCGTAGGAGTAGCGTTCGGGGCGAATCGAGATATAAAGCATCGGCGGATTGGTGCAGATTGTGCCTGTCCACGCGACGGTGAGGAGATTTGACTCGCCGTCGTAGTCGCCACAGCTGACGAGAGCCGCGGGCAGCGGATAGACCATCGTTCCCGGTTTCCAGCTTTGTTTCATAATATCTGGGCGTCCTTTCCGGCTACGGTGTGGTTGCAGTAGAGGCAGCGTATCGTCACCGGATCGTGGCCTGTCACCTCAAACTTGGTCGACATCGGCTCGTTGTTGGAGATACACTTGGGGTTGTCGCACTTGACAATGTCTGTGAGGGTGTCAGGCAGCCTGACCGGTCTCTTTTCGACCACTTCAAAATCGCGGATCGTGTTGACTACGGCCGTGGGAGCGATAAGAGCGATGCGGTTAAGCACTGTTTCGGGAAACTCTGTATCGGCAATCTTTATGATGCCTTTGGTACCGAGTTTGCCACTGTGAAGATTGTTGCCGATAGTCACGTGGCATTTTGATTTTTCAAGACCGAGAAGTCTCACGGCCTGAAAAAGGACTGACGAAGGTATGCGGTCGATGACGGTGCCGTTACGCAGGGCGGCTACGGCAAGTTCTTTTTTTATCGTATTCATTTTGTTATTTTCTTGGATCGATGCCGAGTGCACGGGTGATGATGGCCTGGCGTGCGAAAAGGCCGTTACGCGCCTGTTCGAAATAATAGGCCTTGGGATTGTCGTCGACATCGCGGTCTATCTCGTTGACGCGTGGCAGCGGGTGAAGAATCTTCAGCGTCGGCTTGGAGTTGTCGAGCATGGAGTTGTGGAGTGTGTATAGGTTTTTCACGCGTTCATACTCCATGATGTCGGTGAAGCGTTCGCGCTGGACACGTGTCATATAGATGATGTCGCTGGAGTTGATCACCTCTTCCGAGAAATCTGTCGTTTCTGTGAATCTGATGCCTTTCCGGCGGCAGAAATCCTTATATTCCTCGGGCATCTGCAATTCTTTCGACGCGATGAAGTTGAACGTCGGATTGAAATATTGCATGGCCATCAGCAGCGAGTGGACCGTCCGGCCGTATTTGAGGTCTCCGACCATTGTGATGGTGAGGTCGTTGATGCGTCCTTGTGTTTTGTATATGGAGTAGAGGTCGAGCATAGTCTGCGAGGGATGCTGGTTGGCTCCGTCGCCGGCATTGATGATCGGAACGTCTGTCACCTCTGTCGCATATCTGGCTGCGCCTTCGAGGTGATGGCGCATCACGATCAGGTCAACGTAGTTTGCGACCATTTTGATCGTGTCTTTGAGAGTCTCGCCTTTCGAGGTGCTTGTCGAATTGGCGTCCGAGAAGCCTATGATGCGTCCGCCGAGGCGGTTGACTGCGGTTTCGAAACTGAGACGGGTGCGGGTCGAAGGTTCGAAGAACAAGGTGGCGACAACTCGCCCGTCAAGAATTTTGCTATTGGGATTGTTTTCAAAATAACGCGCGCGATCAAGCAGGTCGAGGATCTCGTCGCACGAGATATCTGAAATGGAGACCAGACTATTAGAACTCATAGTGTGCCTGTGTTTGATTCTTTTTGCAAAGTTAACAAATTTATATCTATTAACTCGATAAAGGCTCACTAAAAATTTCCGCTAAATTAAAATAGCTGTCACAGGACTATGGTGCGATGAAATCGCCGGACAAGAGGAAGCCGGTCCAGACGAACAGGCGGTTGGATTTTGGCAGGCGTTTAGTAAGCCGAGCCCTTTAGCATCAGGCCGACTCGCTCGTGTAGCCCGAAGAGCAGGTTCATGCAGTGGACGGCGTTGCCTGACGCTCCTTTTAGCAGGTTGTCGATTGCGGCTGTGATCAATAGTCTGTCGTCGATTTTTTCAAGCCGTATCAAGCATTTGTTGGTGTTTGTCACATCCTTGATGTCGACGGGATGGTTGACGATAAACGTGAAATTGTGGTCGTCATAGTAATCTTCATAGAGTTTCTGAAGCTGACCGAGTTCGACGGGGGTGGTCATGTATGCGGCGACGAGCGTTCCGCGCGGGAAGCTGCCTCCGAATGACAAAAGATTGACCGGAGCGTTGAAACTCACTTGCAGACTGCGCAGAGTGTTGGTGATCTCTTCGAGCTGAGGGTGAACAAATGCCCGCGAGAGTGATATGTTGTCGTGGCGGTATTCGAAGTCTATGACGCTTTCGGGGGCGGTCTCTGTGTCGGTTGTGCCGGTTATGGCCGTGATATGGATGGGGCTGTTGAGCAGCAGGTTTTTGGCCAGCGGCAGCAGGGCAAGCTCTACGGCCATCGCCACGCTGCCTGGGGTGGCCACGTGGAGCGCTCCGCGCACCATCGGCTTGCGGTTGAGTTCCGACAGACCATAGATAAAGTCCGAGTCGTTGCGGCAGGTGCGGAAATCGCTCGAAAGATCGATGAATTTGAGTTTCTCGGGCAGGTTGATCTCTGAAAGCAGTTCGGTCGATTTGCCTTTGGGCAGGCAGCAGAACACCACGTCTACTGTGTCAAGATCCAGATCGGGCGTGAAGCGTAGGTGGGTCTCGCCGGTCAGTCCGTGATGGACCTCGGCGACACTGCGTCCGGCTGCAGCGGGATTGTGGACCCACATTATTTCGACGTCGGGATGATTGATTAGTAGGCGGATGAGTTCTCCGGCCCTGTGGCCTGCTCCGCCGATGATGCCTGTCTTGATCATGGTAAAGGGGAGTGGTTTTAATTATTGTTTGGGGGCAGCCGCCGGCTGTCCGAAAATGTCGTCATAGATGATGTCGCTGGCGCCGATGCTTTCCTGTATATATTTTCCGGCCTGGTCACCGGCGTTGTGCAGTGCCGAACTATCGTTGAAAAGCGAATTCATGAGGGCGTTGAACTCTGATGAGTTGGCATAGGTAAAACCGCCGCCACGAGTCATTAGTTCGCCGGCTTCTTTGAATTTTCTGTGGTTTGGACCGAAAACCACGGGGATGCCGTAGACGGCGGCTTCGTTGATGTTGTGGATGCCGGCGCCGAACCCGCCTCCGATCACGGCCACGTTTCCGTAGCGATACAGGCTGCTAAGCAGGCCGAAACAGTCGATGATCAGATAGCGCACGTTCTCGAGGCTGTTGTGCCGGTTGCCGTCGCCCCGTATCTCCGACAGCAGACGTGTCTTGGAACTGCCGAGCCGGTGACGCAGCGACTCAAGTCGGGCGTGGTCAAACTCATGAGGCGCGATTATCGCCTTTACGTCAGGGTGTCCTTTCAGCCAGGGTATATATATGTCTTCGTCAGGCTGCCAGCTGCTTCCTGCTATGAGCGTAAAGCGCGACGGCCCGATGAAAGATTCGATTTCGGGTATGCGGCGTGACGAAGCGAGGATCTCGCTCACGCGGTCGAAGCGTGTGTCGCCGGCGGCGGTGACGTTATGTACGCCTATGCCGGCGAGAAGATCGACCGAGGCTTTATCCTGGACGTAGAGATGAGTGTAGTAGCAGAGCATCTTGCGGAACATTCCGCCCCAGGGACGGAAGAAGCGCTGGCGAGGTCTGAAGATAGAGGATATGATATATGTCGGGGTCGCCGATCTGTGAAGTTGTTCGAGATAGTTGCCCCAGAATTCATATTTAGAGAATATGGCCATCTTGGGTGCGGCAGCATCGAGAAATCGCTTCACTGATTTCGGTCTGTCAAAGGGTAGATATGCCACGCAGTCGACTTTGTCGTAGTTGCTGCGAATCTCGTAGCCTGACGGAGAGAAGAATGTCAGCAGCATTTTCTTCTCGGGATAGTTGCGGCGCAGGCGTTCGATAATCGGGCGCGCCTGCTCGAATTCGCCGAGCGATGCCGCATGAAACCACACATCAAAGCCATCTGGCGCCACAGCCATGCGTTTGTGCCTGAGAGCGGCAAGAGTCTGATGCTGCCCTTCAAGCATTTTTTTGATTTTTGGCGATCGGTGTGACGCGATGCGCGCACCGAAGGCTAATACATTGATGCCGAAATTATATAGCGGGTTCATCAGATTTTATACGGTCGATGGCTGCATTGATGCGCTTGACGGTCTCGTCAAGACCGAGCAGTTCGGTGATGTCGAACATGTGGGGGCCTTTGCACTCTCCGACCACGGCGAGGCGGAAAGCATTCATGACGTTGCCCATATGGTAACCGTTGGCTGTGATCCAATCGAGTATCGGCTGCTCGGCGGCTGCGGAGCTGAAGTCGGGCAGAGCCTTGAGTCTTCCGATCAGTTCGGTCATTATGGCAGGAGTATTCTCGCTCCAGCGTTTCTTTACGGCTTTCGGATCGTAAGTTTCGGGTGCTTTGAAGAAAAACGCCGCCTGATCCCACAGGTCTTTCACAAAGTTGATGCGGCCTTTGACCATTGATACGGCTCTGGTGATATATTCGTCAGAGAAATCATCGGGATTGACACCGTGTTCGCGCATGACGGGCTTGAACATTTCGGCCAGTCTTGCGTCGTCGAGTTCCTGCAGATAATGGTGGTTGAACCATTTGCCTTTTTCATAGGCGAATTTCGCTCCGGCACGCGAACAATGGTCAAACGAGAAGCGTTCGATAAGTTCGTCCATCGACATGATTTCGGTGTCGTCGCCGGGATTCCAGCCCAGAAGTGCGAGGAAGTTGACTACAGCTTCAGGCAGATAGCCGCTTTCGCGGTAGCCGCTCGAGATGTTGCCGCTTGCCGGGTCGTGCCATTCGAGCGGGAAGACGGGGAAGCCGAGACGGTCGCCGTCGCGCTTGCTCAGCTTGCCTTTGCCGTCGGGCTTCAGCAGCAGGGGCAGGTGGACGAAATGAGGCATCGTGTCGGTCCATCCGAAAGCTTCGTAGAGGAGTACGTGCAAAGGAGCGGACGGGAGCCATTCTTCGCCGCGGATCACGTGGGAAATGCACATCAGATGGTCGTCGACGATATTTGCCAGATGATATGTCGGAAGGTCGTCGGCGCTTTTATATAGAACTTTGTCGTCGAGTATGTCGCTTTTGATCGTCACTTTGCCGCGGAGCAGGTCGTCGACAACAACGGCTCTGCCGGGCTCGATCTTGAAGCGGACGACATATTTCTCGCCGTTGTCGATCAGATGCTTGACCTCGTCTGCCGGCAGGGTCAGGGAGTTGCGCATCGAACCGCGGGTTGACGCGTCATACTGGAAGTTTGGAGTTGCAGCACGCGCGGCCTCCAGTTCTTCGGGCGTGTCAAAAGCGATATATGCTTTGTCGGCGTCAAGGAGCTGCTTTACGTATTTGCGGTAGATGTCGCGGCGTTCGCTCTGACGATAGGGGCCGTTCTCGCCACCGTAGCCTACGCCTTCGTCGATCTCGATGCCGAGCCACCTCAGAGATTCTATGATGTAGGCTTCCGCGCCGGGGACAAAGCGGTTGGAGTCAGTGTCTTCGATGCGGAGCAGCATTTTTCCGCCGTTGTGACGGGCAAAAAGATAATTATAGAGAGCGGTTCGCACACCACCGATGTGGAGCGGACCGGTGGGTGAGGGAGCAAATCTTACTCTTACTTCGCGATCCATATTATAGGGCTTGTTTTCTGTCTAATAATTAATGTGTCGCAAAATTAAGAAAAAATAACCAAATAGCCGAGACCGACGCGCATAAATCTTTTCGTATTCAAAAAACACGGCACCAGATTCGGAGAGCGCAATCTGATGCCGGTAATGTAGAAAGTAATCGGATTGGCGTGGATTCGATATTACCACATAAACATCAGACCTGTTGAAAGCTGATGGAAATTCAACTTATTGTGGCCTGTCAGTGCATGGTAGGGTGAATAGCGCACATAGATGCTGCAGAAATCCCAGACGTGAAGCGAGGCGAAAAGATCGATGGTGAACGGTCTGACATTGATGCCGTTGACTTTGTATTCCGATTTGACGTCTCCTTCCCGCCATGCGGAGAGAACCGAGGCGTGAGAGTTAAGATTGAAGATCGGGCCCAAACGAATTGACATCTTGTCTCTTTTGGTTCCGAAAAGGCCGAAAGGCAATGACTGACGGTAGAGAAGTGGAAACTGCACCGAGAAGATCTTTATCCGCGACAGTCGCGGTTCCACTCCTTCAGGGTAGTTTTCAATCTCGACTTGCCCGTCGTTGACTATGAAACGCTTGTCGAGAGTCGTGCGGTAATTGCGCCAGTTGATGCCTACGCCGAGCGAGAAGCCGTTGCCGTGGCGGTTCGAAGCCTGAACGGCCAGGATGTTGAGCCAGGATAATTCGAATGATTTGCCGGGTTCTATGCCTGCCTCGCGGGTCGCTCCGGGGGCGGCACAGAAACCGAAGCCGAGTCCGCCCGAGATTACCTCCCATGTCACTGACGATCTTTTGTTTTTACGTATGCCTGTTAGTGACAGACCGGTGCTTGACATGTGCGAAACGGCTACGACGTCGGGGCGGTTATATGACTGAGTGAATGCACTGACTGTCGAATCCTTAGTCACGATGGCTTCCAGTCCGTCGGGACTCTCGGTGATGATTATGCGGTCTGCTCCGATGATTGTTGTGACAGTGTCGGTGTTTTCGCTGAAGGCGGCAACCGGAGTCAATGCGGCGAATAATGACGATATGATGAGTGATGATGCTTTCATAATTGCTTCTTTATTAAAAACTCGTAGAATTAGAAACCTAAAGACATGCCTATGGCCACACTGTCATATTGCGGCCCGTGGTGAGGCTTGAACTGTGACATCGGAGAGTAACGTACGTAGAATGCCATGCAATCGCGAAAACCGATACGAGCGATGGCGTCTACTGTCAGCAGACGCTGATGGAGATTTTTGATCGACAGTTTTGACTCGACATCGCCTTGCTGCCATGAACTGTTGGCGGTGGTGTAGGTGTTGAACATTGCCACGCCGCCTATTTCGATGGTGAATGCCTTGTAGATTTTCTGCGAAAGAGTCAGCGGTATCTGTATCGCGAAACTTTCGAGTTTTGATTTGGCTTTGTCATATTCAGCCGGGATAGGCGATAGAGTCAGTTTGCCGGCGTCGGAGCGTCCGAGCATCATGCCGTCACCGATATTGAAGCTGCGGTACTGCCATCCGATGCCGAGAGAAAGGCCGATGCCGAATCTTGTCAGGCGCCAGTCAGCCCTGACAACGTTGAGCATACCGATCTCCCAGCCGGCCCGATTCATACCACGGTCAAATTCGACCGGGATCACTCCGCCCGCATAGACATCGCAAAATCCGTCGAACGACGGGTTGTTTTTGCGGCCGGGCTTGTTTTGCTCGACCGGCCTGATCAACGGCAGGTTGAATGCCCACATTTCATCGATGCTGTCTTGTCGTGAGGCATTCACCGTGCTCTGATAATCGAGTTTGTAATCGGGCTGTCCTTTACGGCCGTCAACGATTATGCGTTTGCTGTTGCCGGTACTGATTATTTTCACTACGGCCGGTTTTTCGACGTTCACGATTGTGTCCGGTTTCTCTTCAGCCGTCGCCGAATACGTAGCAGTCAACAGACCGATGGTCAATAAAAATCTGGTTTTCATATTCTTGTTGTTATTGTTTGTTGATCAGTTTCTTTATTTCTTCGAGATCGGCTTTGCCGGTCATATACAACAGCATGATCCGATTGCCGCCTTTGAGATGGGTGTTGAGGAACAGGATATACCTGTTGCTTTTTCTTTCGGGCTTGAGCATGAACCTGGCATAGTAGATCTTTCCGTCGATATATTTCACTTCTCTGCTGACAGCGTCGTTGCCGTCTTTCATTACCGTCGAAGATATTTCGTCGGCAAGCTCGGGCGATCCGTTTATTACGAGGCTTCTGTAGAAGTCGAGCCCTGTGCCTTTGAGCGCGTCACCAGAGATTATGGTTTCGGTTGTGTTCTCGTTCTGACGATATTTATCGCCGAATAATTTGCCTATGTTAAGCGAGTTCTGGGCTGATGCGGCTGTAACCGCATATATCAGAGTCAATAGGATGATTATCTTTTTCATGAGCCGGGTTATAAAGAGAGTTCATTGGCAAAGATTGAAAGCTGACCGCCGATGTCGTTGTGTACTTCGGCCGATGCCTCGCCGAGATCGTTCAGCTCGCTGCGCATCATGGCCAGCACCATGCGGTTGTCGGTCACTTCGGTGCTGCCGACATAAGCCACGCATCGGTCTGCCATGTCCGCGTCGCGTCCGGGCATTTTAAGCATTGCGATACCACATACCGCCGCAATGGCTACAGCGGCTGCTGCGCGTTGCCATCCTGCGGGAAGGTGATAGCGCCTTGATGCCTTCTTCCGGCTGCGTCCGGCGACGAAAAATCCCATTACGGCCCGCGCCTCTTCGATTTCGGGAGAGGTCAGCGATGTGTCGGTAAGTCTGCGCCGCAGTTCGGCTTCTTCGGCCGATGTGGCAGTGGCGTCGAAGTATCGTTCGATCAGCCGGTGCAGACGCTTGATGTCGTGGTCGGATTGTTTCATGATGTTCATATTCTGTTTTTATTAGAGGAGCGATATATTTCGCGCACAGTCTTTCGCGCGCGGCTGAGTATCATTCTTGCATGAGTTTCCGTGATGCCGAGTTCGTCGGCTATGTCAGAGAACTCCATCCCCAATGTGTCGCGCATGGTGATGACCGCTCTTTCACGCTCCGACAGACTACTGTCGATGATTTTCCTGACGGCCTCGTAGATCTCGTGACGGTCGTTATTTCCGTCACAGTCGTCGATTTCGGCCTCGGCCTGTTCGATAGGCAGGCTGTCGCGGCGTTTGCGCAGGGCGTCGATACAAGTGTTACGCACTGCGATCACTGACATGCCTTCGGCCTGCGAGTCGGTGACGATGTTGTCCCGGTGTTTCCACAGCCGGTAAAAAGCATCCTGCAGGGCATCGTCGGCGGCGCTGTCGTCGGCGAGCATACGTCGGGCGTTTGCCTGCAGGCGACGGCGCAGTCTCATAAATGTCGATGTCAGTATATCAGATGCCATGTCAGTGCTTTTGTCTTTAAGACGGACATTTTTGTTTTTTGTAACAAACTTATGGAAAAATTTTTGAAAATAATGGACTTGATTTGGTCAGTTGGAGTCTAAACGGTAATTTTGTGGTGAAACGATCATATAATCATGACTGAGATTAAGCATATTGGCCGGGATGAGCTGCAGACTTTGCTTGCCGGCATGGATATTGACTGCGCTGTCGACAGCAAGGGGACGCTGTACTGCGTTTTCCCCGCGGATGATGATTTTGACCATGATGTGGTTTTTTACTTCACCCCCGACGATGACGGGTGGTTCGGCATCGAGGCTGTCGCCGACGGTTTTGATCTGAGTGAGGATGAGATAGGTCACGCACTTGTGTTCTGCAATGATTTTTCTCGTCGTGCCCGCCTGCCAAAGGCTTTTATAGCCAACGGCCGTCTGAAGCTCGACCAGTGGACGGTGTTCCCCGAGGCGACAGACGATGAATATATAAGCCAGTATATCGAGTTGGTGCTGACCATGTGCTGGAGTTTTTTCGTCAACGCAAAACAAAAACTGAATAATTAATTATATAATATAATGAGAGTACTACTTATAAACGGCAGTCCGCATCCCGACGGCAACACTTCGGAGGCGCTTGCCGAAGTCGCTCGGGTGCTCGAAAGGGAGGGCGTCGAGACTGAGACATTGTGGATCGGCACAAAACCTGTGCAAGGTTGTATAGGCTGTTACAAATGTGCAGAGCTCGGGCGCTGTGTGTTTCAAGACGAACTTTATGAAGCAGCACGCGAGGCCGTCGGCCGCGCAGACGCTCTGGTGATAGGTTCGCCTGTATATTATGCCGGGCCTTCGGGATCGCTGTGCGCGTTGCTCGACCGTCTGTTCTATTCATCCGGTAAACTGCTTATGTACAAACCTGCGGCCTCGGTTGTATGTTGCCGCCGCGGGGGCGCTTCAGCCACTTTCGACAGGCTTAACAAGTATTATACAATACTCAGCATGCCCGTCGTAAGTTCACAGTATTGGAACAGTGTCCACGGACGCGCGAAAGGCGAGGCCCGCTATGATGCCGAAGGATTGCAGACCATGCGGACTCTTGGGCGCAACATGGCCTGGCTTCTGAAATCGATCCACAATCCCGAGTCGCCAGTCCATCCCGCTCCGGAGGCTCGACAGGCTACCAACTTCATCCGCAACGACCATGAATGATATCTTATGCCCGTCAGACCGACGCATCGTCGTTCTTGACGGTTATGTAGCCAACAGCGGAGATCTGTCGTGGAGCGAACTCTGCGCACTCGGCGATCTTAAAGTCTACGAGCGTACGTCTCCGGCTCAGATCGTCGACCGTTGTCGCGGCGCCTATGCAGTTTTTGTCAACAAAGTTATAATCGATAGCGAGACTATCGCCTTGTTGCCCGATCTGAGGTTTATCGGAGTGCTTGCCACCGGTTATAATAATGTGGATGTAACGGCTGCACACCGGGCCGGTATAACCGTCTGCAATGTTCCGGCTTACAGTACGGCTTCGGTAGTGCAGACAGTTTTCTCATTGTTGCTGGCGCTGACCAACCGCGTGGAGTCATATTCGTCGAGTGTGGCTCGCGGCGAGTGGACCGCCTGTCGCGATTTCAGCTATCGTCTATCGCCTATCGAGGAACTCGACGGCCTGACAATGGGAGTTTATGGCCTTGGAAATATAGGCTCGAGGGTCGCAGCGACCGCCCACGCCTTCGGCATGAATGTGATCAGTCTGACCTCGAAGAGTCAGGATCACCTGCCCGATTACATTGAAAAAGTGACGAAAGATGAATTGTTCGGCCGCGCCGACGTGCTGTCGCTCAATGCACCACTCTCGGCTGACAATGTCCGATTTGTCAATGCTGACACACTTGCGCGGATGAAGTCTACGGCCATTCTGATCAACACTTCGCGCGGCGGTCTTGTCGACGAGCAGGCGCTCGCCGAGGCTCTGCGCTCACACCGCATCGCTGCAGCCGGTCTTGATGTGCTCGAACATGAACCGCCCCTTGCGGACTGCCCGCTTATCGGCCTCGACAACTGTCTGATCACGCCTCACGTCGCATGGCAGAGCACGGCCTCACGCCGCCGCCTGCTATCGATTTCGGCAGATAACCTGGCTGCTTTCCTTTCCGGAGCACCTCAGAATGTCATCGAGTCTGCTGTATAGACAGACAGAAAACAGATATAATAGAAGAGAGGCGGACCAAATGGTCCGCCTCTCGATTTTAGTGTCTGATTAAGGATTGGGAGTGCTTAATAGCCCTCGTTTTGGGTGATGTTCTTTGTGCGGGCAATTTCCTGAGCTGGAACAGGCCATAGGTTGAATCGTTCTTCCCAGCGACGGTTAGTGTCACGAACTTTGAGTTTTGCTTTGTAGGCGTCGTAGCAGGGGATGTCGTTGATGTCTTCACGTCCGGCTTTGTAAGTCGGGATATCAGTCGGAGCAAGGCCGAGCGATACGCCTGATTCGCCACCTGCTGTGGTGTAAGGAATACCGGCCTCATACTGATACTGTATCAGCGGTTGTCCATATGAAGGATACATGTTTTCGATATCGCCGGTTTTCCAACGGCGCATGTCGATAAGGTGAAGACCTTCCATCATGAGTTCGACTTTACGTTCGCGGCGTACGCGCTGGCGTAGTTTGTCCTGAGCAGAAAGGCTTGTCGTTTCGTTGGCGACGCAACCGTTAAGCCCGATTTCCGGCATGTTTGCGCGGCGACGAACGGTGTTGATGGCGTCGATAACAGATTGGTCGATCTGGCCGAGTTCGATTTTAGCTTCAGCATAGCCGAGGAGCAACTCGGGGTAGCGCATGACAATTATGTCGATATATTGTTCGGAAATTCCGCAGCTTGTGTCGAGTGCGTATTTAGCGTTGATTGTGCCGACACCAGCGTTACAGAAGCTTGCCCAAGAAGCGCTGACAACACCTTCGAAGTCCTGATTGGGAACTTCAGACCATTCGCCGGTTGTAAAGCTGTAGAGTTGGGTAGTCGGTTTGTAGCAGCTGAGTATCTGAGTGGTGATGACAGAACCCTGATTGACGGTCATTTCGTCGCCTTCCATGCGGACGTTGTATGCAAAGCGTGGGTCGCGGTTTTTAGAAGGATGAGCGTTGTCATAAATTGGGGACTGGTCGATACGCATACCGTCGATACATTCGTATGTGTCACAGAACATCAAGCTTGAGTGACGACCTGTCTGGCCTTGTATACGGGAAGTCTGACCATAACCTATCGGGTGTCCCTTGATCGGTTTGGTGGTATTGGTGTAAGGCAGTTCATAGAAGATTTCATTGAACACATCGGCTTTTGCCTGACCGGGTTTTGTGAAAAGGTCACCATAGTTTTCAGCGAGCTGATAACCACCTTCATCAATGACTTTTTTGGCGGCAGCCGCAGCAGCTTCGTAATAAGTCTTGCCTTTGCCTGCGATGTCGAGGTCTCCTCCGATAAGGCCTAAACGGTTAATCAGGCCATAGGCGAAGCCACGGTTCAAACGACCTGACATTTCGCGTTTCCAAGGCAGGTAGGGTGCCATCTCGTTGAGGTCGGCGATGAGGAAGTCGAGGATCTGTTCGCGCGGTGTGCGAGGTTCGTTGTCGTAATTGTCTGTCGTTACCGGTGAGGTGAGGAAAGGAACGTCACCATAAAGACCAACGAGAAGATAATAGAAATAAGCTCTCAGTGCGTGAGTTTCAGCCAGATATTCCATGGCTTTTGCCGAGAAACCGGCTTTGTAGTTCTCTGCGCCGCTGATAATTTCGTTTGCACGTGCAATGCCGATATAGCACCGTTGCCATATATAGAGCACAACTGCGTTGTCCGGGTTCAGTGTTCCGCCGGCACCGATAGTATTGTCAGATGTACGTTCGAGCAGCATTGGGGTGAGGTGGTCAAATGCAACGAGGGCGGGAACCATGTAGAAACCCTGGACCTGATCCATGTACATTGAGTTATAGACGCCCATCAGACCGTCGTACATGGCTTGTTCTGAACGGAAGAAGCCGTTGCTGACGTAGTTGCCGTTGGTGTCGGCGCGGTCGAGGAAGTCTGCGCACGAAGATGTCATTAGGCCTAAAGCAGCCAGCACAGCTAAATATATTTTATTCTTTTTCATGATTGTTTCTTAATTAGAATCTTAAGTCGATACCGAATGTATAAATTCTCATCAAAGGATAGTAAGACCCTGCGTTTGCTTCGGGGTCATAACCGGGATAAGCATTCTGCACGGTGAAGAGGTTCTGACCGCTCAGATAGAAGCGGAGATGCGAGATGCCGGCTTTGCCGGTGATGTTCTTAGGCAGGGTATAACCTACAACGAGGTTCTTCAGTCGCATGTAAGCGCCGCTCTTGATCCAGAAAGAAGAACAGATGTTGTTGGGGTTAGAACCGGATGTGGTTTCAGCTACGAGCAAAGGATATTTTGCATTGGGATTATCAGGAGTCCATGAGTCGAACTGGCTTTCCATGATCGAACGTCCAACGACGAGCGGACGGACGTTGTAGCCGGAAGCGTAGATGTCGCGTTTGCCCACACCCTGGAAGAAGGCTGTGAAGTCGAAGTTGTTCCAGTTTGCAGTCAGGTTCAAAGAGAAGAGGTAGCGCTGTTGCGGGTCGCCGATGACTGTGCGGTCATAGTCATCGATTTTTCCGTCAGGCTCACCGTCGGGACCGCTGATGTCTTTGTAGCGGATATAACCGGGACGGTAGTTCTTTTTGTCGCCGTTGTAGACAGGGTAGTTATCGATTTCTTCCTGGTTTTGGAAATAACCGTCAGCAATGAAGCCATACCAAGACCAGATCGGGCTGCCAACAGTCGTGAGAGTACCACCGGTCGGGTCTTTATATTCGTTGCCGTAGAGGTCAGTGATTTCGTTCTTCACGTCAGAGAGCATAGCTGTAGCGCTGAAGCCGACGTTGCCGATACGGTCGCGGTAGGTGATGGCAAGATCCCAACCGTTGTTGCGCATTGTGCCGGCATTCTGCCAGGGTGCTGTTAAACCGACATAGTAAGGAGCGGGGAAGCGCTGCAACATAGAAGTGATGTTGCGCACATAGTAGTCGAATGTAACATCAAGACGGTTGCCAAGAGCAGAAACGTCAAGACCAACGTTGAATTGTTTTGACTTTTCCCATGAGATACTGGGGTTTGAAAGTTCTGACGCTCCTACACCTGAATACCATGTGCCGCCCGGCCAGTAGTTCATGCCTGAAGCGAGAACGGCAGCGTATGGATAAAGACTACCGATGTTCTGGTTGCCGAGCGTACCGTAAGAAGCTCTGAGTTTGAGATTGTTGATATAATCTGCAATGTTGCCTTCCTGGAAGAATTTTTCCTGAGATATACGCCATGCTGCGGAAGCAGACGGGAAGAAGCCCCAACGGTTTCCTTTGGTGAAACGGGAGGAACCGTCATAGCGACCGGTCAGTTCGATCATATATTTTTCATCGAAGATATAATTGAGACGACCGATATAAGAAACCATTGCATATTCGTTAATGCCGCCGTAACCGCTGATCGGACCATTGCCGTGAATGATCTGTTCGTAACCTTCATAGGGGAAGCCGCTGCGGCTAAGGCCCATTTGAGAGTATTTCTGCTCTTCAGTCTGGAAGCCTACGAATACTTTGAAGTAGTTCTTCTTGGCAAAGGTTTTTTCATAAGTTGCCTGTATGTTGAACTGATTGAACATTGTGCGTTCCCAGCCTTCAGATCTTGATTTACCGGCAGCAGGGTATGAGCGCTGGAGCTGTCCAAGGACATAAGTGTCATATGTCTGGGTAAATGAAGCTGATTTGTTTTCATAGCGACGTGTAGCGTAGCTGGCAAGGATTTCGAGACCGTCAAGCGGAGTGGCTGTAAGTGTTCCTTTGACGTTGGTGTCGGTTCCGTCAGAGTTGGACTTGCCTCCTGCTTTCATCATAGCGACAGGGTTGATGCCTGACTGACCGTCGGCCCAAGTGCCGTCATTGTTGTATGCTCCGTAGATTGGCGAGAAAGTCAATGCATAGCCGATAAGGCCGGTCGCTCCATAAACGGGGTTTTCGCGGTTTGTGCGACGAACTGAAAGATTGAGGTTTCCCCGCAACCAGCTTGTCATTGTCACGTCGGTGTTAGAGCGTAATGTCCAGCGGTTGTAGTTGTTGTTGTCAACGATACCGTCTTCATAGCTGTAAGAACCGTTCAAGTACTGACGGATAGATTTATTACCACCGGTGATTGAAATTGCGTGGTTGGTTGTCAGCATATTGTCTTTCATGATGAGGTCGCGCCAGTTTGTATCGTAACGATAGTAGTTGTCTGCGCCTTGTTCACGATAAGTTTTGATAAGTTCTGTGAAGTTTGCTCCACTGCCGATGTTTGTTGACGCAAGATCCATGTACTCCATGTATTCGATGGCATTTGCAGGACGTGGAAGCGCAGTCGGTGTGCGCATACCCACCCAGCCGTTGTAAGAAACGGTGGCTCGTCTTTCTTCGCCACGTTTGGTGGTGACGAGTATAACGCCGTTAGATGCCTTTGAACCATAGATAGAGGCAGAAGCTGCATCCTTGAGGACTGATATAGATTCGATTGCGTTCATGTCGATTGCGTTCATGTCGCCTTCGACACCGTCGACGAGAATCAGAGGTCCACCGTTTGAGTTCATAGAACCGACACCACGGATCTGGATACCTGCTGAAGTGCCTGGCTCACCTGTGGTCTGGGTTACGTTCACACCGGAAACAAGACCCTGAAGGGCGATAGACGCTGAAGTAACGCTACGCATGTTCAGTTCTTTGCTTGTCACCTGCTGAACAGCACCCGTAAGGTTGACCTTTTTCTGTGTTCCGTAACCGACGACGATGACTTCGTTGAGGTTTTCGGCGCCCGGTTCGAGGGAGATTTTACCCCCCCTATTAGATAATTCGCTAACAGTAAGCGACTTAGTTATATATCCTACGTATGTAATGTCAATAGTCTGATTGGATCTGAGTGAAGGTAATATGAAGTTGCCGTCGATGTCGGTTGGAGTACTGATGTCAGTTCCTTTGACTCTAACAGAGGCACCGATGATTGGCTCTCCGTTTTCGTCGACAACTGTGCCGGATACTCTTGTGGTTCCGGACTCACTTTTAACTTGCTGAGCCTCAGCGGAGGCAGGTAATGCATACGCACTCCACGCACCCGGTCCAAGCATCAGCCCCATAGCCAGACATATCTTTGGCAATGAGATAGATAAACCAGTTTTTTTCATTAGATTTGTTAGTTGTTTAATTAGATGGCCCGAAAGCCTGTTTTAGGTCTGTTAGATTTAAATTTCGCCGTAAATGTACGCCTTTTTTAGATATGTTGGTTATTTTTCATAAAATATTTTAAAGAAAAATGTTGATTTCAAAGTCGGGGAGAGATATAAGGACGGCGATGAGCCAGAGAGCTGATGCATCGTCGGTTGATTTATTAAAAAAGGACGCACGAGCTGTGCGTCCTTTTTAAGGTATTATTAATTAGGCGGTTTGCGTAGATTTACTTTATTTGCATGAAAGCCTGAAGCCGGCTGAATGGGCTGTGATCGACGGTGTGAGCTGGCTCTGGATTGTCGCGATGCCGGTAGTGAATTCGCCGGCCACCGAGGCGGTCATCTCGACAGTTAGCTGATATGTGCCTTTGCGCATATAGTCGATGAACAGGCGTGTCTCCGAGTCTCGGTTTTCGCGGTAGAAGCCGGTTCCGTCGCTCCATACCCAGCCGGGGAGCTGGTTGACCGGTTCGAACGAGGCCGGACGCTCGTCAATGACCGTGACATATTCAAGGTCGCGCTTGGCCTTGATGGTCAGCAGCACACGTACCTGCTCGCCTAGGCGGACTTCGTCGACATACTGCCAGCGGCCGTCGCGCAACGCGGTGATGCGTTTTTCGATCGACAGATCGTCGCACGGACGGGCTTTGATCTCGTCGGAACGCCGGATGAAGCGTGAGATCACAGATCCGTAGGCGGGCACGCTGGAGTTGCCGCGTGATATCTCAAGGCGTTTGCCGGCAGCATCGGCGGGAAGCGATGTCACGGTGTGGCCGGTGAGGCGTTCGACTCCATTGATAGAAAGCGGCTGACGGTTTATAGTGATATCAGTCTTGCTGTCTGAGGCATCGAGCCATTTGGATCCATTTGTGGCGAATGCAGCGATCACTCTTGTAGGGTCGACGCTGCCCAGGTCGGTCGTGGACTGTTGTCGTATGACAAGCCACTGGCGCATGCCGTCAATGAGTTCGGATTTGGGATCAAGTTTGCCGAAGGCGTAGAGCAGGTCGGCGTAGTCATTGACGTTGGTGACCGACGGGAACGAGGTGCCTTTGTCCTTTGATCTGACGGCAAACTCACTCACGGATTCCATGATCTGACCGGCGACGGCGGGATGGCCTTTTGCGGCGAGGATCATAGCCTCGATGGATTTATCCCATAAACTGTGTTTTTTCCACGAGCCGATGAGATCCTGGACGGTGGCGTTCACCACGCCGGTTGCGCGGAGATCGATTTTTTCGTCAGGGAAAAGGGTGGTGATAAATGCTAATGCGCAGTCTGTTTTGGCTTTCAGGGGGACTGTAGACGTATAATATGATATTGCGCGCGAGATCATATTTTTCAGATCCTTGTCGTCAGGCAGGTAGCCGATGGAATTCAAGCGTCCGAGATCCTGGAGTATCACATTGGTGATCCATCGAGAGGAATTCCGGTCCCACTCGCCCCACGACCAACCTCCGTCGGCGCATTGTAGCTTTTTCAGGGTTTCGATCGACGACCGGATGGCGGCTGCAGTGGCTTTTCTGTCGAACAGCATCGACAGGCGTGCCATGCGCTCGGTGTCGCCGGCAGCGGCCTGAACCCAGGGAGTGCAGTTAAGTATGGCTGCTTTGAGAGCGTCGTTTTTCGCCAGTCGGGATGTGAGCGCTCCTGCATCGGGATCTGCCGACCATTCGTCGATCGCTTTTGCAAGGTCGGGGTAGCTGCGGAGCAGACCGGCAGCCGTAGCCGCCGCGAAAAGCCTCCGCGCAGCTCCGGTCGAAGTCGTCGGCTTTCCGGTGGAAATGCCGGGGAGTTCCTTTATGATGTTCCATGCCGGATTGGCGGTGTAGTCGAGCGTCGACTCCATGCCTTTGCCCTTTGGAATGTCGATGCTGACGCTTGCTTCACCGGGATTGAGGTAGAAGTTCTCGCTTTCGATCACGTCGGATTCGGATGCCTTGATGGGAATGAAATTCTGTTCGCCGTCGGTGAAACGTCCGATAGTGGAACGGACGCGGTAGCCAATCGATGCCGCATTGCCGGGAGCCGAGACAGTCGCCGCTACTATAGCCGAGGCTGAGGCAGCGATGTTGTCGACAGATTTGAATGTCGAGATGACTTCATCTGATGCGATGTCGAAAATCTCCACAACAGTTGTCACCTCAGCGGTGGAGTCGCTGTTGTTGTAGACCGTGGCCAGCAGGCGGGCTTCATCGCCTACGCGGAGAAAGCGCGGCAGATTGGGCTGCACCATTACGGGCTTGGAAGTGACGAATTCGCGCATCATGGTCGCCGTGCGCATATCCTTGGCCCAGGCAAATGCGTTCATCGTCCATGTGGTGTTGGCGTCGGGAACGGTGAATGTCATCAGCGTCTCGCCGTTTCTGTCAAACACGAGGTCAGGCATCCAGAAGGCCTGAAGCACCTCTCCTTCGCGGTATTGGAAATTGTCATCGGGCCGAGGCTCGGCTGAACCTTCATCGGCGAGTCCTTCCAGAGTCGCATATACCTCCTCTTCCGGTTCAGGTGCGCTTTCAGTAGCACCAACACCTGCTACAGCTCCTGTGAGCATGGATTTTCGTTCGGGGGCATAACCGATTATAGCAGCATTGTCGAGTGTCTGATATTCTTCATCCTCGGCAACGAGGATGCCATTGATCTGTCCGCCGGTTGTTATCGATAGAGAACGGGCCATGCTCTTATAACCGTATAAATCCTGCAGCGTGATCGCCGGATTAAACTCGGGAAGTCTGAGATATGCTTCAGTGAGACTTTTGAGGTCTTTAAGCATGGTGGCCGAACCGAAAGAATTGTATGCCGGAGTTGCCCATAACACTGTGAAGCGCCGGCGGAGTCCTAAGTTGGAAGGCATATCATAAGGGGAGAGGGCGTTGAGGGCAGAATTGAACATTGTGGAGATCATGGCTCCTGACACCGGGTGATCGGATGCATCCTTAAGAGAGATGATCCATCGTTCGGAGGATCCCGATGTGAGGCGGTCGCGCATGGCCGAGCCTTCGAGCGTCAGCTTGCTAAGATCCTCGATGCGGACAACAACCTTCTGTTGGGTCTGGATGCCGTTGCGGACGGTGAACAGAACAACCGCCCCGTCATCACTGCTTTTTGGTAGAGCAAGGTCGATGGTGTGGAAGCCTGTATTGAAGCGCCCGACCTTCATTGACACCGCTTTGTCGCCGGCGGCGAATGACTGATAGACGTAGGTGCTGTCGGCAGAGACACCGAAGGTGAGTTTGAAGCGTCCATCGGCCGTTGCGGTGACATTGCCGTCAGGAGTGAACACAGACATGAAAGGCGGTACAAGGTTGCGGCTGATGCTATAGGTGATGATGGAGTTGTCAGCATTGGCTGTATCGGCGAGTGTGCTGTCTACGGGTGCGATAGTGAGGTCCCATTCGCCGGCAGGGAGATTCTTGAGGTCTATGGAACCTTGCTTGCCTGTTAGGCATTCGCCCGAAGCAACTGTGTTAGATTCACCGGAGTCCTTGCCCGAAGGTGTGAGCCACCAGCGGACGGCGATTGAGACTTCCTTACCCGAAGCATCGTAGGCGGCAAAGGGGGAATCAATTGGTTTGTCAGTGTTGAATTCGGCAACATTCGGGGCGAAATAGAGAATGTAGGGTTTGCCTATGGTGAAGGATGTGGATGTGTGTCGCGCCTCGCCGTCAGACGAGGTGACAACGATCTTGGCTGTAAAGCATTTGCTTTCTATGTCTGCTGTCAGCGAATCGGGAACGATGATGCTGAAGACGCCTTTGCTGTCGGTGACGGCTGTGAGATCTCCGAGCTTCCTTGATGGCGAAATCCATCTGAAACGCGTCGCCGCCCAGATCTCGACATCGACTTTTGCGCCTGCAACTGGCATGTCCGAGTAGGTCAGGGCTTTGGCCGAGAGCGAGACTGCGCCGGCAGACGGAACGTCACGCTCAGTCTTGACATTTTCGATGCGGAATGTCGGTAATTTGAAATCTGATACTTCAAAATAACGGTATCCGGAGCCTGATTTATTGTTCCCTTCGCATGTGGCTCTGATTGAGCACATTCCTGTCAGACCTTCGACAGGAGCCACGAATGATCCGTAGGCACGTCCGTAGGCATCTGTAGTGACGGTTGTGCTGTCAGAGAGGAGATTATTGGGATTGCGTAATTCGACGTGGAGTTTCGTGTTGTTGGAAACGAGGCCTTCATCCGATGATGTTCCGGTGGTGGCAATTGCAGCCCAGCGTATTGTGTCGCCCGGATGATATATCTGTCGGTCGATGAACAGAGTGATGTTGCCGACCGGAGTTTCGTTCTGACTTATATATCGCTGTCCGGAGTTGAAAAAGTTGAATGTGGCGTTGTTGTATGTGATGTCGTAGGATGTCCGATACCAATTTTGACCTTCGGGTTTCCCGGGAACGAATGAGAGGCAGCCGTCGGCGCCTGTCCGGCCGATGTCAAAGGTCTGTATCTGTTGGGAGCCGCCGGTATGAGTGCTGATTTTCTCAATGACAGAAGCGCCCTTGACCGGTGCGCCGGTTACGTAATCGGCAACGCAGACGACGTTAGAGCCGGTTTGGGTGATGAGGGTGGGAAGGTAGGGGAAACAACGCAAATACTTCATAGTGTAGCGCGACGATTCGCCGTTGACTATCGGCATGATGGCATAGTAGCCCTGTCTGTCAAAAGTGATGCTGACGGTTGTGTCAGCTGTTGCGACGGCAGGATCGGAGATAATCGAGAACGATCTGACTGCTTTATCGGCAGTTCGCTTGAAATTCCTGTCGTTGTATTCCTTGGATGTGATTTTGTAGATCTTGTAGCCAGCAGTGTGGGCATAGGAATAGTTTAAGTTGATGTCGAATTCCACGCCCGGAGCGGCTATATCGCGGCACTGTACGGTGACTGACGGTCTGCGGAATTCGGCAAGCATGTTCTTGAGACGGTTGATGGCCCAGAAGCCGGGGAAGCTGTTGATGAAATTTTCGAGTGTCGGGATCGCCCAGGCGGGTGCGTTGCCTTTGGAATATTGTTGTAGAGCTCTGATAAGTATATATCCTGCTGCCTCGCAGTCGGGATATTTGTCAAAGAGAGCTTTGGTTTCTTCATTATAGTTTTTTGAGAAGATGCTGTTCTGACAGTTTTTCCAGTAGAAGAAAGCGTCAGATCGAGGCTGGCTCGTCTCAGCCATTTTTGCCACGATGGGTTTTAGATCAGAGTTGTCGGATAAGTATCTGATTATGGTGACTGCTTTAGAGGCTATGAATGACGGTACGTCTGGGAAAAACTTCAATGCGAGTCTGTCGGCTTTGATGATCTGGGAGAATTCGGAGAGTCCTGCCGATGGCGATGCAGAGGCCATGTCGAAGGCCTGAGTCAAAGTCGAGGATATGACATTGCGCATCTGCCGGCCGTTCCACTCTGTGATGTCGGCCGGAAGCGGATCGTCGGGGGTCTCTCGATTGTCAAATGTCCAGCGGCTCTTTTTGTAGATTGAATTGAGAAGCTCGGCTTTGACTGCCATTACGAGCGCTTTGTAAGCGCCGTCTGACAGTGCGTCGGCCGCACGGTCGGTCTTGGAAATGACATTGACAATGCTGTCGGGATCGATAGCGGCTGTGGCTCCGGCGATTTCGAGCAGGCTTTTGATGAGTTCGATGCCGGAATTGTCGGGCGTTTTAAGCGCAACGTCGTAATGTTTTAACGCCTTTTCGAGAGTCGTTTTCGGATAGGCGAAGTCGGGGTTGGCCGCAATTGCAGTCAACGATACGAAAATGGCTGCCAGCAGTCCTGCGATTTTTTTCATAAAGCGGTAATGGATGTTAAATTCGGTATGAAGTAAAAGGTTGTTTAATGACAAATGTGAAGCCGGAGATGATCGTTCAAAAAGGCATCCATGCAGGCTTTGGTAATTTTTGTTGACATTTATCTTCATTTAAAATTCTATGTTGAGATTGTAAAAAGGAATGCTTGTTCGTAACAATTCTCTTGGGTGTCTTTCGTGCTGAATTTCACCTCAAGAGAGAGGACTTCGGCTATTAAATACCCTCTAAATAAAAAGGTCTCTAAGATTACCCTGTGAATCTTAGAGGCCTTATTATAGTAATGGTTTAATCGATTATTTGTTCAGCCCGCAGGATTTACATTTTTCTGAAATCTCTGTGAAGAAGTCGTTGCCCTTGTCATCGACGAGGATGAAGGCAGGAAAGTCCTCGACTTCGATCTTCCAGATGGCCTCCATTCCGAGTTCGGGATATTCGAGAAGTTCGACTTTCTTGATTGAGTTCTGGGCGAGAACTGCAGCCGGGCCTCCGATAGAGCCGAGATAGAAGCCGCCGTGGCGGTGACATGCGTCGGTGACTTGTTTCGAGCGGTTGCCTTTGGCGATCATGATCATCGAGCCGCCGGCGCTCTGGAACTGGTCGACATAGCTGTCCATACGGCCGGCTGTAGTCGGACCGAATGAACCTGAAGGCATTCCGGCGGGAGTCTTGGCGGGCCCTGCGTAATAGATGGGGTGGTCTTTGAGATACTGTGGCATCTCCTCGCCGCGGTCGAGGCGTTCTTTGATCTTGGCGTGGGCGATGTCACGACCTACGATGATAGTGCCCTTGAGTGACAGACGTGTCGAGACGGGATATTTTGACAATTCGGCGAGTACTTCGGGCATCGGTCGGTTAAGATCTATCTTTACGACTTCGCCTTCGCCTTGCTTGCGGTATTCGTCAGGAATGAGTTCACCGGGATTTGTATCGAGTTTTTCGATCCATAGACCTTCGCGGTTGATCTTGGCTTTGACGTTGCGGTCGGCAGAGCAACTCACACCGAGGCCTACAGGGCAGGATGCGCCGTGGCGTGGGAGACGTATGACACGGATGTCGTGGGCGAAATATTTACCTCCGAACTGAGCTCCGAGGCCGAGTTCCTCAGACGCTTTCTTGAGCTGAGCCTCGAGCTCGATGTCGCGGAAAGCATGGCCGAGCTCGTTGCCTTTGGTCGGAAGTGAATCATAATATTTCACTGACGCTTTTTTGACGGTCTCAAGGTTCTTTTCAGCCGAGGTGCCGCCGATGACAAATGCAATGTGGTATGGGGGGCAGGCTGCAGTGCCGAGAGATTTCATTTTTTCGACCAGGAAGGGCAGGAGTGTCTTGGGGTTGATGAGCGCCTTGGTTTCCTGATATAGATATGTTTTGTTGGCTGATCCGCCGCCTTTGGCAACAAAGAGAAAGTGGTATTCGTCGCCTTCGGTAGCATGGATGTCGATCTGGACGGGTAGGTTGCAGCCGGTGTTGACTTCGTCGTACATGTTGAGCGGAGCGTTCTGGCTGTAGCGGAGATTGTCCTCGGTGTAAGTCAGATACACGCCTTCTGAGATGCGTTCTTCGTCGTTTGCTCCGGTAAACACGCGTTCGCCTTTTTCGGCGTGGCATATCGCTGTGCCGGTGTCCTGGCAGAAAGGAAGTTGTCCTTTGGCTGCGACTTCGGAGTTTCGGAGCATCGTCAGAGCTACGAACTTGTCGTTCTGACTTGCTTCGGCATCGCTGAGTATCTTTGCAACCATTGCGTTATGCTCGCGGCGGAGCATGAAAGCGTTGTCGTGAGTAGCCTGACGGGCAAGCACTGTCAGCGCCTTGGGATCGACGACAAGAAATTCGTGTCCCCCCCAGTTCTCTACTTTGACATAGTCAGAGGTAAGATGATAGTATTCGGTCGTATCGGGGCCGAGAGGAAACATCTCCTGATATTTGAACGGTTTTGTAGCCATAACTTTTGATAATTATGCGGTAGTTTAATGTGTTTGATGTATTTCACGCAAAGTTAATCAAAAAAGCCGTTAAAGGCAACTGATTTTGAACTTTGTTTTTTCTTGTCGGGCAATGGCGACGCAATTCCTGAAATCAGGGTCATATTGTGCGATCGAATTGCGGACAAAAATTTGTCAATACGGAATTATTTCCGTAATTTTGCCACAATTCAAACCAACTTACAGTTTTATGAAGAAACATAATTTTTATGCGGGACCGTCGATACTCAGCGAGTACACGATCAAAAACACCGCCAACGCCATCATTGATTTTGCCAATACCGGACTTTCGGTGCTCGAGATATCGCACCGCAGCAAAGAATTTCAGGCTGTGATCGACGAGGCTTCTGCCTTGGTAAAAGAACTGCTTGAAGTGCCCGAGGGCTATAGTGTGCTGTGGCTTGGCGGTGGAGCATCGATGCAGTTCTGTATGTTGCCGTTTAACCTTCTGAAAACGAAAGCCTCATATCTCGATACAGGCACCTGGGCATCCAATGCCATCAAGGAAGCCCGCCTTTTCGGCGAGGTTGACGTTGTGGCATCGTCGAAAGACGCTAACTACACATTCATTCCCAAAGGTTACGAGATCTCCGCAGACTCCGACTATTTCCATTTCACAAGCAATAATACGATCTACGGTACAGAAATGCGCTTCGATCCCGACGCTCCTTGCCGCCTCATCGCCGACATGAGTTCGGACATTTTCTCCCGTCCGATAGATGTTGCAAAATATGACGCTATCTATGCGGGAGCTCAGAAAAATCTCGCTCCGGCCGGAGTCACTCTTGTTATCGTGCGCGATGACGCTCTCGGTCATGTCGACCGTCAGATCCCCACAATGCTCGACTACCGCACTCATGTCAAAAAAGGCTCGATGTTCAACACTCCCCCCGTGCTCCCGATCTTCTCTGCGCTCCAGACACTGCGCTATTATAAGATGATGGGCGGGATCAAGGGACTCGAGCGCCGCGATGTCGAGAAAGCCAATCTGCTCTATGACGCTATTGACTCGAGCCGTATGTTCGAAGGTACTGTCACTGACACAGCCGATCGCTCGATCATGAATGTATGTTTCGTTATGAAACCCGAGTACAAGGAGCTTGAAAAAGATTTCATCGACTTCGCCGCCGGCCGCGGTATTGTGGGAATCAAGGGTCACCGCTCGGTTGGCGGTTTCAGAGCCTCTCTCTACAATGCTCTGCCGATCGACAGTGTGCGTGTGCTTGTTGAGGCGATGAAAGACTTCGAAGCAACCCGATAAATATCGCCGATTATGACAAAAGTGCTTGTTGCTACAGAAAAACCGTTTGCAGCTGTCGCTGTAGACGGTATCCGCAAAGTGGTCGAGGAAGCCGGTTTCGAACTTGCTCTTCTTGAAAAATATGGCTCGCGCGACGAACTGTTCAAAGCAGTTGCCGATGCCGATGCGTTGATTATCCGCAGCGATAAAGTCGGAGAAGATGTATTTGCGGCCGCTCCCGGTTTGAAAATCGTTGTCCGCGCTGGTGCGGGCTATGACAATGTCGATCTCTCTGCTGCCACAGCCCACGGCGTAGTGGTGGAGAACACTCCCGGACAGAATTCCAACGCTGTTGCAGAACTTGCTCTCGGCATGATGGTGATGGCTGCCCGCAACAGCTATGATGGCACTTCGGGCTCCGAGTTGCTGGGCAAAACCCTCGGCATCCAGGCCTTCGGCCAGGTGGGACGCAATGTGGCGCGTATAGCCAAAGGCTTCGGTATGGAAGTTTCCGCGGTCGATCCTTATTGCCCGGCTGATGTGATCAGAGGCGCGGGAGTGGAAGTCTGCATGTCGGTTGCCGATCTTTATAAGAACAACCGCTATGTGTCGGTCAATATTCCGGCTACCCCCGAGACAATCGGGTCGATCGGCTATGATCTGCTGATGTCAATGCCGAAGAACGGTGTCGTTGTCAACACGGCGCGCAAGGAAGTTATCGACGAAGCGGGTCTTGCAAAGGCTCTTGAGGAGCGTGCCGATCTCAAGTACTTCGCCGATGTCAAGCCTGACTCCGCAGATGAGTTGATAGCCCGTTTCGGCAACCGTGTGTTCTTCACACCCAAGAAAATGGGCGCACAGACCGCCGAGGCCAATATTAACGCCGGCATAGCCGCAGCCCGTCAGATCGTGGCCTTCTTCAAGGATGGTTGCGAGTGTTTCCGTGTGAACAAATAGAAAAAACTATATGTTAACAAAAAAGGATCGTCATTTGGCGATCCTTTTTTGTTTGCTATGATTGTTTCTTAAAAAAGCCATGCGGCTGTCACTGTCCAGCAGTGACTTTTTCCGTCGATTTTTGTTGCGTCAGTGCCAATGGCTTTGCTTACTACAGCATTGTTAAGACCGAAGCCATAGTAAGCCGCAACCTGAAGGTGACTGAAGAATTCGAGACCGAGACCGACATTCCATGATGTGTCGACGCTCTTATACTTGAACGCTTCGCTGATGGCGCGTTTGGAGGTCATGAATGCAAAGCTCGGACCTGTGAAAATATAAGGCTTGACGATTTTGCCGATCACGGGGATACCCATTTTCCATTTGAGGTTGACAGGAATTTCGAAGTAATCACAGTGTTTTGTCACAGGTTCGCCGTCAAAATTAGCTTCCATATTGCGGCGCACATACATGAGTGATGCGTCGAGACCAACACCGATCACAGGAACGGTGAATTCGGCCTGCAGACCTGCAGTGAAACCTGTGCGGTTGTCATCTTTGAATGTCTTCTCGTTGAAGTGTAAAGAGTTGACGTTGATACCCACGCGAGGACCGAACTTGAATTGGGCGTTGGCTGTTCCGGCGACGGCAACGATTGCCACAACTGCCAGAAGAAGATGTTTGATTGTCTTCATGAGATGAAATAATTATGTTTGAAATGTAATTATGGGGCAAATATAGTGTTTTTTTATCAAACAGCGTCATCATTTGATATATCATCTTTTTTTAGTATCTTCGCGGCATTATGACACAAGAACAAAGAACAGCAATAGAAGAGCGGGCCGTCGAGATGCTCCGTACGGTTTTTGACCCCGAAATACCGGTCGACATTTACAGCCTCGGGCTTATATATAAGATAGATTTGCGCGATGACGGTGTGCTTGATATCGACATGACGTTGACCGCACCCAATTGTCCGGCGGCCGATTTTCTCATCGAGGACGCAAGGCTCAAGCTCGAGTCGATCGACGGAGTGACCGCGGTCAACATCAATCTCGTGTTCGAGCCTGAGTGGACCAAGGACATGATGTCGGAGGAAGCCAAACTCGAACTCGGGTTCCTATAATTAATATATAATATATATGTGTATTTTGCCCGATGGACAAGCGGACCAAGACATATTTTTTAAGTGATCTTCATCTTGGAGCGGCTTATCTCAACCGTCCGCATGACCGCGAGCGCATGCTTGCCCGATTTCTTGACGGCATAGCCGGAGATGCGGCGCGGCTGTATCTGGTCGGTGATATACTAGATTACTGGTTTGAATATCGCACGGTCGTGCCTCGCGGACATGTCAGGTTTTTTGGTGCGCTGGCAAAGTTGGCCGACACCGGAGTTGAGATAATCTGGCTTATAGGAAACCATGATATATGGATGTTTGATTATCTGCGCGATGAACTTGGGGTTAGGGTGATCGACGGTTCTGTCGAAACAGTGATCGACGGCAAGCGTTTTTTTATCTCCCACGGTGACGGTCTCGGCAAACTCAAGCCGGGTTTCCGCTTCATTAGATCGATGTTCCGCAACCGTGTCTGCCAGAAACTTTATGCGGCCATCCATCCGCGATGGACTGTCGGGTTTGCCTATAGCTGGAGTTCGAGTAACCGCGCCTATGATCCTGGTCGTCAACCTGTCTATGGCGGTGAGCTTAAAGCGGCTGTAGGTGCTTGGACCCGAGGTTATGTCGCGACGCATCCCGAGACAGATTATATCGTCCTCGGACATCACCATGTGATGGTCGATGAAGCAGTTGGCGGACACGCAAGATTAGTGATCCTTGGCGACTGGATATATAACTATAGCTATGCTGTTTTCGACGGCGAGAAACTGTCTTTGGAGCAATATGCAATAGCTTTTTCTGAATTTAACGATTTTTCACTACTGTAAAATACGGTAGTTAAATTAAGATAACATAGGTCCAATTGGTTGTAAATTAGCGATGTGCGTTTTTGCGCGCGGCTGTAAGTTAAATAGATGTCGAAAAACTATGTCGTAGAACATATAAAATTATTTGGCAAGTCGTCACAAAAACCGCAACTTTGTCCCGCAAACCTAAAACAATCTTTTTTACCTTAGAAATTGTACCTATTGGAAACCCTTAAAAAAGACTCAGTGATGAGTCTTTTTTTTAACGCCCGTGCATAGCATAACGAGGAGAGCCACGACCATGGTCGTGGCTCTCCTCGTTATGCTACCGGTTATGGGTCAGCAGTTGTAGAATTCGTTAAATGCGGCGATGGTGTATTCGTGGTCAAGAGTTGATGCGGTTTCTCTGACCGAGTGCATAGCCCATAACGCAGCCCCCATATCGACACCTCGGAGAGGGATCTGCGACGTGAGTATATTGCCGAGCGTTGATCCTCCAGCTACATCGCTGTGGTTGACGAAATACTGGTAGGGCACGTCGGCCTGCTCGCAAATGACGCGAAATACAGCCGCCGAGTCAGCGTCGGTCATATATTTGCAGTTTGCATTGATCTTGATGACCGGACCGCCACCAAGACGCGGGTGGTTGGTTGGATCCTGCTTTTCGGGATAGTTGGGGTGGATGCCGTGGGCATTGTCGGCCGAGACCATAAATGAGTTGGCCACAGCTCGCATATAGTCTTCCTCTCTGCCGCCGAGGCAAGTGCAGATGCGTCGCAGCATATAGTCGAGTTCGGGTGACGCCGCGCCCTGTTTTGTGCCTGAGCCAGTCTCTTCGTTGTCGAAGACAGCTATGACCTTTGTCATGCGGCAGTCGCCTGATTCAAGGAGTGCGGTCATGGCGCTGTAGGCCATGCTGAGATCGTCGAGCCGTCCGGATGTGATGAATTCATCGTTTGCTCCGACGAGACACGCCGGCGTTGTGTCGTAGAGCGACAGATCGAAATCGATGATGTCGGCTTTGTCTGCGCCTAACTGGTCCGCAATCATGTTGAGCAGATAGTCCTCGCGCTCTGCTGCGTCATTGATCAAGGCGATAACGGGGAGCATGTCCTTTTGTCTGGATAGGCTGTTGCCTTCGTTGACGGCGCGATTGAAATGGATAGCAAGATGGGGAATGGTGAGCAGCGGGCGTTCGAATTTCACCAGATGGTGGTCGGGGTGTAGCGGATCGTTGCTGCGGACTATCACGCGTCCCGCTATGGATAGCGGACGGTCAAACCATGTGTAAAGTATCGGGCCGCCGTAGACTTCGGTATTAAGTTTCAACGTCTTGCCTGGAGCGGCTATTTCGCTGTTGGGTTTGATCCTGAACCCGGGAGAGTCGCTGTGGGCCGAGATGATGCGGAAACCTTCTGCGGGCGTTCCGCTTCCCGCGACAAAGGCGAATATAGCCGAATCATTCTTTATGACATAATATTTGCCGCCGGGTTCTATATGCCACTGCTCGGACTGGTCGAGACGCTCGAAGTCGGCGGCCTCGAGTCGGCGGCGTATCGTTTGGATAGCTAAGAAGTTGACAGATGACGCATCCATGAATGTCATCAGATCGTCGATGTGCAGGAGTGCTTCAGGTTTTGACATGGCGATGGCGGGCTAAGGTAAAGTGGTTAATCTTGCTTGTATTTTATTCGGTTTAGCGCTCTGAGGACATTGCATAGCGGGCGACTCCAGTACTGGCCGAAGTCTTCGCTGATTATTGCGATTGCAGAGGCGATGTTTTCTTCAGTGGCGTCTTTTACGGCTTCGAGGAAGTTGAAAAGCACCTGAAAGATGTCGCATAAGCCTTCAGATACGCTTGCGGCGATAGGCGAGTCGGAGTATATCATGTCCTCTTCAAAAACTTCAAGATAGGCATCGTCCTCGCCGAGCAATGTCTCTATGCTTCGTCGCGCGGCATCGTAGCCGGCTTCGTCGAGAGAGTCGTCGATATACGCCATATCGTCAGATCCGACTGTCTGCCGGAGATCAGACGCCGAAATATATAGGCGAGGCAGCAGTCTGATCATGGAGTTGACAAATTCATCGGGCTCGCATTCTGAGGCAGATTCGATCGCATGGCAATACTCATTGCTCAGCCCGATGAATGCGAGCGAATTTGGCGAAAGATGTTTTATATCGGCCATAAAACGGATTATTTTTTAAGTGTCTGCGGCAGATACAGACGATTGTCTTTGATGTATTTATAAACACCTTGCGGTACGAAGTAGCTCATGTCTCTGCCTCTGACTATGGCATCGCGGACAAAGGTGCTCGAAATATTGACGGTTGGCGATTCTACAACTTCGAGGCCGTCTACAAAAACCGAGTCGATTGGGTAGCCTTGGCGTGGATAGACGATTACGCCATATTCGTCAAGTATGCGTTCGTGGTCGCGCCATTTGTTGAATATCCGCCAGTTGTCACTGCCTATGACAAGTTTGAAACGTTTGTTTTTATACCTCTTGCTCAGCAGATCGAGAGTGTCGATTGTATATGACGGGCGCGGCATGGATAGCTCGATGTCACACGTCTCGATGTCAACCGCTCCTTTGGTCGCGATCGTTATCATGGCGAGACGCTTCATGTCGGGGATGAGTCCTGCGGCTTCCTTTAGGGGATTGAGAGGCGACAGTGTCAGCCACACTTTGTCGACATATTTCCATTGAGTGAGATACTGGGCCATCATAAGATGTCCCATGTGTATGGGGTTGAATGAGCCGCCGAGTATGCCTACAGTCTCTTTCTTAAGCTCTGCCATGTCTAACGGTCTGATTATTATTCAATGAAATCTTCTATGGTGCGGCGGGTCTGATCTATGGCTTTGTCGAGATCATCGTTGACGATGCGTTCGTCAAAACGGTCTGCAAAAGAGATCTCATATTCGGCTTTGCTGACTCTTTCGTCGATTACTTCCGGAGCGTCAGTGCCACGGCTTTCGAGGCGATGACGCAATACGTCTATGCTTGGCGGCAGAAAAAAGATGGTCTTGACTTGGTCTCCGTAGATTTTCTTCACATTGATGCCGCCTTTTACGTCAATGTCGAGGATTACGTTACCGCCTTTATCGACGATCCGGTCTATTTCGCTCTTGAGTGTGCCGTAGAAACGTCCCGGGTATACCTCCTCCCATTCGACGAATTTATTAGCCGCGATAGCATCGTGAAACTCTTCAGTGGTCAGGAAATGGTAATGCACTCCGTCGGCCTCGCCGGGTCTCGGTCGCCGGTTGGTCGCTGATACTGAGAAGCGCAGCTCGGAATGTCCGATGTCGAGTATTGAGTTTATGATGGTCGATTTTCCGCAGCCTGACGGAGCTGACACTACGATTATTTTGCCGGTTTTACGGTGGGTTTGTTCTGTTGACATTGTTCTGTTTATTACATTACATTGAGCACCTGCTCCTTGATTTGTTCAAGTTCGTCTTTCATTTTCACAACGAGCCGCTGCATATCGGCGTGATTGCTTTTAGAGCCGAGAGTGTTGATCTCGCGTCCCATTTCCTGAGAGATGAAGCCAAGTTTTTTGCCTTGTCCGGGGTGGGGGGCTTCAAGGGTCTCCATGAAATATGACAGATGCTGGCTGAGACGCTGCTTTTCTTCGTTGATATCGAGTTTCTCTATATAGAATATCATTTCCTGTTCAAGGCGGCCTTTGTCAAGTTCTATTCCGGGTATTTTCTTGAGGCCTTCCTCGATGCGGAGTCTGATTTTTTCGACTCTCTGCGCCTCATAGGGATCTATTCTACCGAGAAGTTCGGAGATGCGTCTGATGCGTTCTGCGAAGAAACTTTCGAGTTTGACGCCTTCAGCCCGCCGGTAGTTCATAAGGGCTGTCACAGCTTGCGATGTGGCCGAGAACAGAGCTTCGGTCTCCTCGTTATCTATTTCGGCCTGTGTGTCGCTTTTCAGCGTGTCGGGGAAGCGGAGAAGCACACTGTACCAGTCGTCGGGAACTGCGATTCCAAGGGTGGCAGATGCATCCTGGATCTGTTTCTTGTACGCTTCGAGGGCACTCACGTTGAGGGTCGTGCCTGTTTCGGTGCCGAGACTTTCGACAGTCACAGACATATCGATTTTACCTCGTTCGAGCGGGCGTCCGACGATGTTGCGCAGATCAAGCTCCTTGTCTCTGTAAATCGACGGAACACGCGCGTTGAGGTCGAGCTGCTTTGAGTTGAGAGATTTGATCTCGACCGTGATCTTTTTGTTTTTAGTTTCGGCAACGGCTTTGCCGAAGCCTGTCATTGAAAGGAGCATATGGATTTTATTGTAGTCTTGTAATTCTAAATTACGCAAAGTTAAAAAGAATCGACGGTTTTTCATATAAGATTCTAAGGATTTTTATTGTAACTTTGTGCTGTAATCAACCTTTACAACATGGCAGTCATTCTCAATATCGAAACATCGACCACAGTCTGCTCGGCTGCTCTGACAGCCGAAGGCATGATACTGACACATTATGAAAACTTTGAGGACCGCAACCACGCGGCTCTGCTTAGCGGCTATATAAAAGCCTGTCTTGATTTCCTCGCAGAGAAGGAGCTGAGACTCGACGCCGTCGCCGTGAGCATCGGCCCCGGCAGCTATACCGGTCTCCGCATCGGACTAAGCGAGGCCAAAGGACTCGCTTATGCCCTCGATATACCGCTTATCGCCGTATCAACTCTCAAACTCATGGCTACAAGAGTAATGTTCTCGACCCTTGACATAGACCCCGACACAATTTTTGTGCCGATGATAGATGCTCGTCGGATGGAAGTCTATACTGCGGCATATGATTTTGCTCTTGAGGAGCTGATGTCGCCTCAGCCTCTTATCCTCGACGGGACAAGCTATGCCGATCTTATTGACACAGGTCGTCCGATACTGCTTTTCGGCAACGGAAGCGCCAAGGCGTCGGGCACTGTCTGTGCTCCCAATGTTTCCATCGTCGAAGGCGTTGATCCGTTGGCAGTCGACATGATCGCACTCGCCGAACGCGCATATACCATGCGCGATTTCGTCGATCTTGCCTACAGTGTGCCCGTCTATCTTAAAGATTTTGTCGCTACAAAGCCTAAAAAACTTTTTTAATCGTAAACATTTGAGTCCACAAGCGGTTACTATAAATAAATGTAAATAACACTATTCGTCATGCTTTCAAGAAATTCAAATCTATTTCAAGCAATTGTCGTCGGCATCGTCGGTATATTGCTGATATGTCTCCACAATCGCATTGATCTGCTCGATTGGGTGTCGATTGCTGTCGGTCTGATGTTTATTCTTCCTTCGCTGTATGTGCTCTGCAGCAGTATCGGCAGCAAGATGAAGCTGCCTGGAGGGATAGCTTTCGTGTCGGTGGGCGGCATTATTCTCGGACTGCTCATGTGTGTGTTTCCGTCGGCTTTTGCCGGATTTTTCGTGTATGTTTTTGCGGCCTTGCTGATCATTTTCGGAATATATCATATCGTTGATCTGGCCTCATGGAACAAATCGGTTAAATTTCCGTTCTACTTCTATATTATTCCTATATTGCTGGTCGCGACTGGTATCGTCATCCTCTGTACAAGCCTTCGTGACATCAACACCGTTGTCGTGCTTGTGACAGGTATAGCGCTTGTCGCATCATCGGTAAATTCTATAATGGAATATATCGGCACCCGTAAATCCGTCATCAAGACTGACGATCTCTGACGTTTGGCGCTGAGGGAGTATTTAATCATAAAAAATGCTGAATAACTTTCCGGATGAGGAAAAATATTCAGCATTTTTTTGTATCTTTGCACGCAATAAAATCAAATCATAACTAATTTATGTCTTTTATTGCAGATCGAGTTCAGATGGACGGTCTTACATTCGATGACGTCCTGCTAATTCCGGCATATTCGGAAGTCCTTCCCCGAAATGTCAATCTCAAAACACGTTTTTCACGTAACATCACGCTCAACGTTCCTTTGGTCTCCGCGGCTATGGATACGGTGACCGAGGCTCAACTTGCCATCGCTATTGCACGCGAGGGTGGTATCGGTGTGATTCACAAGAATATGTCGATTGCCGAGCAGGCTCGACAAGTACATGCCGTTAAGCGTGCCGAGAATGGAATGATCTACGATCCGGTGACGATACGCCGCGGCTCTACCGTGCGCGATGCGCTTGCCATGATGGAAGAATACCATATCGGCGGTATCCCCGTTGTCGATGAAGACCGTATGCTTGTCGGCATTGTTACAAATCGTGACCTGCGTTTCGAACGTGATCCCAACCGTAAGATAGACGAGGTCATGACTTCTGATAATCTTGTCACCACCACTCAATCGACCAATCTCGAGGAAGCTGCCGAGATACTTCAGAAATACAAGATCGAAAAGTTGCCGGTCGTAGATTCCGACGGTCGCCTTGTCGGTCTGGTGACCTACAAAGATATAACAAAAGCTAAAGACAAACCCAACGCATGCAAGGATGCGCTCGGGCGTCTTCGTGTCGCCGCCGGTGTCGGAGTGACAGCCGATTCTATGGATAGGGTGGATGCCCTTGTCGCCGCAGGTGTTGATGCAATCGTAATCGACACGGCCCACGGCCACAGCCGGGGTGTCGTCGGAGTGCTTCGCGCGGTAAAAGAAAAATATCCCTCGATTGATGTAGTCGTGGGCAATATTGCAACAGGCGAGGCCGCACGTTATCTTGTCGAGAACGGAGCCGACGGTGTAAAGGTCGGCATCGGTCCGGGTTCGATCTGCACCACCCGTATAATCGCCGGAGTAGGCGTTCCTCAGCTTTCGGCTGTCTACGACGTTGCCAAAGCTCTTGCTGATACTGATGTGCCTCTGATAGCAGACGGCGGTATCCGTTACAGCGGCGATATAGTCAAGGCTCTTGCAGCAGGCGCTCACTCAGTGATGCTCGGCGGCCTTCTTGCCGGTGTTGAGGAGTCGCCCGGCGATACAATAATCTTCAACGGCCGTAAGTACAAGTCATATCGCGGCATGGGTTCCCTTGAAGCTATGGAGAAGGGTTCAAAAGACCGTTATTTCCAGGCCGGTGAGACGGACTCAAAGAAACTTGTGCCCGAAGGTATTGCGGCGCGTGTGCCTTACAAGGGCACTCTCTACGAGACAGTCTATCAGATGCTCGGCGGACTTCGTGCCGGCATGGGCTATTGTGGAGCCCACAATATCGAGGCTCTTCACAGCGCACGCTTCACCCGCATTACAAATGCAGGTGTTGCCGAAAGCCATCCCCATGATGTCTCGATTACAAGCGAGGCTCCCAACTACAGCGCTTCGCAGCGTTAAGGCGCGGCATCAACGTCATAGACATGATCTAACGCAAGGGTTGCACGATTATTATGAGCGGTTCATAATAATTCGCGCAGCCTTTCGTTCTCTATATTAGATATAAACCATATACCGTCAACTTTTAATTATAAGAGTTAATAAGGAAGATGAAAAAAATATTTCTGTCTGTGGCAGCGTTATCCTTGGCTGCCGGTGTTTTCGCGGCATCTCCGGTTGCCGGCGATAAGGTGCTGATGACTGTCAACGGACGTGATGTCAGGCTCAGCGAATTCATGTATCTCTATAATAAGAATAATTCCCAGCAACTTGCACCTCAGTCTGTTAAAGACTATGTCAATATGTTCGTTGATTATAAGTTGAAGGTGGCGGATGCAGAGAACGCCGGAATTGATACTACCGCTGCGTTTAAGGCTGAATATGCGAAGTTCCGTAATGAACTTGCCGCACCGTATCTGCGCGACAAGGCCGTTGAGGACGCATTGCTGAAGGAAGCATATTCTCATATGAAAAAGGATGTTAAAGTCAGCCATATCATGATTCCGATCAACCGCTCGCAGCCGAATGATGTCAGGGCGAAAGCGCGGATTGACTCTATCCGCAACGCTATCACCTCAGGCATGATCAGTTTTGAAGACGCTGCTGCGCGTTATTCCATAGACAAGCCCACAGCTGCCAACGGCGGTCTGATGGGATGGCTTCCTGTCGGACGTTTTCCATGGGCTTTTGAGAAAGCCGCTTATGACACTCCCGTCGGTTCTGTTTCGCGTCCTGTGGATTCGGGCTTCGGCTATCATCTGATCAAAGTCATCGAAGACCGCCCGTCGAGAGGTGAAGTCCATGCAGCCCATATACTGAAGATGACGCGCGATCTTCCAGTGACGGAGATCGCGGATAAAAAGCATGCCATCGATTCGATCTACTCATTACTGAAATCAGGAAGTGATTTTGCCGAGGTCGCAAAACTCGAATCCGATGATCCCGGTTCGGCCCAACGGGGCGGTGATCTCGGATGGTTCGGCGGCGGGGCTATGGTCGCCGAATTCGACAGTGTGGCTTTCGCACTTGCCGACGGTCAGATTTCCGAACCGTTTGAGACAGCATTCGGCTATCATATCATCAAACGCTATGATCACCGTGGCATCGAGCCTATTGACGGGGTGAAGGAAAAACTTTTGTCTTCAATGGCCCGTGACGGGCGAGCCGATGAGCCGCGCAAAGCCCGTCTCGCCCAACTGGCGCAGGAATATGGCTTTACACGTCTTAAAGCAAACTCCATGGCGCTTCACCACCGTCTTGCCAATCTTCCTGCCGACAGTGTGCTGCTCGCCGCAGTCGCTGTCGATCCCATGCCGTTGGCTAATATCGGCGATGGTGAGATCACCGTTGCTGATGCCTTTGCAGCGTTGAACATGGGAGCTTTTGCCAACGGTGCGTCTCTCGCCGATGCTATCGACCGTAGTGCAGACGAACTTTTCGAGAATGCGATTGTCGATCGCGCGATCGACGCACTCATCGCTGACAATGCCGACTACCGAAATCTGATCAATGAGTATCGTGACGGCATCCTGCTTTTTGAGATCTCAAACCGCAATGTCTGGGACAAAGCGTCGAAAGACCGCGAGGGTCTTGACAAATTCTTCCGTAAGAATGCTTCGAAATATGCCTGGGATTCTCCCCGCTTTAAAGGCTATATAATTTTCGCACCCAACGATTCTATTCTCAACGAAGCTGTAGCATATGCCGGCACGGTGGCTGCAGATGATCCCGACGCGTTTGTTTCGGAAATGCGCAAGCAATTTGTCAAGAACATAAAGATTGAGCGCGTCATCGCAGCCAAGGGCGAGAATCCGATTACCGATTATCTTGCTTTCGGAGGTGAGAAACCACAGGCCAAGAATCCCCGCTGGTCGTCGTATGCGGCATATGACGGGCGCATCCTTGATAAGCCCGAGGAAGCGGCTGATGTTCGCGGCGCTGCAACTACAGATTATCAGGCCTTGCTTGAAAAGGAATGGCTCAAACAGCTTCACAAACGTTATCCTGTCAAAATCGACAAGAAATTGCTGAAGTCAGTCGAATCTAAATGATAATGTACTACAGGCCGGTGAAAATCGCTCGTCTGACTTTGACCTGTCTCGGCGCGCTGGTTGTCATCCTTGCTGCCGTCTGCTGCTCAGACAGAGATGCCGACCGGAATGGCAGTTCTGTTCTGGCTGTAGTGGGCAAGTCACAACTTACACGGGCCGAACTGTCCAAAGCGTTGCCCCTCGGGCTCAATGGAGCCGATAGTGCCCGTTATGCATCGGCATATATTCGGCGCTGGGTCGAAAGTCGTGTCATATCAGATCTCGCATCGGCCGAAATCGACATGCATGACATTGACCGCATGGTCAATGACTATCGTAACAGCCTTATAGAGATGGAATACCGTCAGCGCATGGCCGATGCTCATTCCGTCTCTGAGATTCCTGAAGATTCGTTGCACAATTATTATGTGGCCAATAATTCGGATTTCGTTCTTCAGCGTCCGATGCTGCAGGGTGTATATCTGAAGGTGCCCGACAACGCTCGCAACATTGACGTCATCCGCAAGCTCTATCGTTCAGACAAGCAGGCTGATATCGACAGACTTGAAAAAGAGGTGCTGACATCGGCAATTCACTATGATTTTTTCCGCGACAAGTGGGTGGACTGGGATCAGGTCGAGAGTCATATTCCTTATAATTTCGGCTCCCGCCCCGACGAGTTTCTGCGCGGACGCGATCATTTTGAGACAACGGCAGGCGGCTTTGTCTATCTGCTTGATATCAAGGATATCCTGCCTACAGGTTCTATAATGCCCTTTGAAAGTGCGAGGAGCCTGATCAAAGAGCGACTTAACGCCCGTAAGAGACGTATCTATGACGCAGGACTGATGGATGATCTGTATAATAGATCACTTAAGGAAGGCAAAATTCAATTATTCGTCGATTTAGAACCTTGATTTGGCAAAAAAGTCTTATCTTTGTGCATATATTTTGAAATTACATTATACTCCATTTCATATATGAATATAAAACATCTCATTGCGTCACTCTCGATATTTGCCGTTTTGGCTTCGGCTTCGGCTCAGAACAATATTGCCGAGGAGGTCGCTTGGGTCATCGGCGACGAACCGATCTATAAATCCGATATCGAAAAGGCTTATCAGGAGATGCTGCAGAACCGCGAGCCGGTTAAGGGCGACCCTTACTGTGTGATTCCCGAGGAATTGGCCATAAACCGTCTGTTTCTCCATCAGGCCGACATCGACACTGTCGAAGTGCAGGAAGCCATGGTGCAGCAGCAGGCTGACCAGCATATGAATTATCTGATAGCTGAGCTCGGGTCGAGAGAAAAAGTCGAGCAGTATCTGAATATGCCGTTCTCGCAGTTCAGAGAAAGCGTCGTTTCGAATATGCGCGACCGTTCACGCATTGCTCAGGTAAGACACTCGCTGGTCCAGAATGTCAAGGTGACGCCTTCTGACGTGCGCCGTTACTATTCGACATTGTCGCAGGACAGCTTGCCTATGGTGCCGCTTGAGGTGGAAGTGCAGATCGTAACGCTGAAACCTCTCATCCCCCGCGAAGAAATCGATAATGTGAAGGCACGGTTAAGAGAGTATTCTGATCGCGTCAATAAAGGCGAAAGCGAATTTTCCACTCTTGCGATTCTTTACTCCGAGGATCCGGGCTCGAGCGTGAGAGGCGGAGAACTCGGGTTCAGTGGCCGCGCCGCTTATGTGCCTGAATTTGCTGCCGTGGCATTTAACCTCAACGACCCTAAAAAAGCATCAAAGATTGTCGAGACGGAATATGGCTACCATATAATTCAGCTGATTGAGAAGCGAGGCGACCGCATCAACGTGCGTCATATTCTTCTCAAACCGAAAGTATCCGATAAGGATCTGACGGATGCGTTGAACCGCATGGATTCTATCCGCGCAGATATCGCCGACAACAAATTCTCGTTTGAGGAAGCAGCTCGCTTTCTTTCTCATGACAAGGATACCCGTTACAGTCGTGGCGTGATGGTCAACAGCAATGACCGGAGCCGTAACTACGGAACAACACGTTTCGAGATGTCTGATCTGGCTCCCGAGATAGCGCGTGCCGTTGCCAACATGCAGCCCGGCGATATCTCTGATGCTTTTGTGATGAAAGATCCCAAACACAATAGCGAAATCGTAGCTATCGTGAAGCTGACCAGACGAGTTGATGCCCATACGGCCAATCTTGCCGATGATTTCCAGTTGATCAAGTCGATGTATGAGAATCATGTGCAGAACGACATTGTGCGCAAGTGGCTTGACAAGAAAATCAGCGAGACATATGTACGGATAGAAGACGGATGGCGCGGATGTGATTTCGTTCATAAAGGATGGATCAAAGCAAGAAAGGGCGATGGCAAAAACGATGATTAAGCATCGTAAAACATATTTCAGCAAAGGTAAAATCGCCGTCATTGCAGCAATAGCAGCAATGATGGCGCCCTTGTTTTTGTCTATTTCAGCACAGATCCCCAACCGTTCGTCCGTAACGTTCAGACCACAGGTGCCGACAGCTGACCGTGCCGCCGGCAACCGTGTGTTTCTCGAACATGCCAACGTACTCCGTAAAAACGACACAGATTCATTCATGATCCTTGTCGACAGTGTGAAGTTCACCAAGGGACCGATGATGATGTTCTGTGACAGCTGTCATTATTATGCCGAGACTGAGTCTATGGAAGCATTCGGGAATGTCAGGATGGAACAGGGCGACACATTGTTTGTCTTTGCCGACGAACTTGTCTATGACGGGCGACCTGATGTAGAGATCGCGACTCTATATGCCAACCCAGGCAAAAAGGTGCTTCTTATCAACAAGGATGTCAGACTTGAGACTGATATTTTTGTCTATGATCTCAAACTCGATCTCGGATATTACAATGTCGGCGGAGTGCTGACCGATGCGTCCAACCGTCTGACCTCGCTCGAAGGCGAGTATATGCCGTCGACAAAAGAAGCTAACTTTTATACTGATGTCCATCTCAACTCACGTTCGGAGACTGACACACTCGACATCTATACCGATACACTTTATTATAATACGGAAACCCATCTTGCCGAGATCAACTCGCAGAGCGTCATCGTAAATGCACGAGGTACTATCTATACGCGCCGAGGCGTCTATCTCACCGATTCCAATATATGTACTCTCACCGAGCGGCCGCTAATCGTGACGAACGACAATCAGACACTTGTGGCCGATTCGGTGTTCTATAATCATAATGCAGGCTACGGCGAGGCATTCGGCGGCATGGTGCTGACCGATACGGCCAATTGTGCCCAGGTCTGCGGCGAATACGGTTTCTATGACGAGGTGCGCGACAGCACTTATGTCACGGGACGCGCGCTGGTGAAAGAATATTCCCAAGGCGACACTCTTTATCTCCATGGCCGTCAGATTGAATCTTTTATCGAGCTCGACTCGGTGTTGATTCCGGCAGACACGATAGCCGGCACAGCCGAAGCGGTGCGTATCGACACCTGCCACATAATTCAGGTGTATCCGCGTGTGCGTTTTTTCCGTTCCGACCTTCAAGGGGTCTGCGACTCCATGCGTTTCACAGAGCGCGATTCCATGCTCCGCATGTTTGTCAATCCGGTCGTATGGAGCGAAGGCCAGCAGATATTCGGCAATATCATCGAGATGCATCTCAATGATTCGACATTTGACCGTGCACGTCTGCCCGAGTTCGGTTTCGCGGCTCAGCAGATCGAAGGAGAGCATTTCAATCAGATCTCAGGCAAGGAAATGATAGCTTATTTCGTTGACAGGGAATTGCGTCACATTGATATCAACGGTAACGTCGAGATAATAATGTACCCTCAGGAAAATGATTCGACGGTCAATAAGTTGGTGAAGGCCGAGAGCAGTTTCCTGTCCGCCGATTTCAAAGGCCGGACGACCGAACGCATCAAGATGTGGCCCGAAACTACCGGAACGGCCACTCCGCTTTTCATGGCCAAGCGGTCGCTGTACTATCTCGGAAAATTCCGTTGGTTCGAGGCTCTAAGACCGACATCGCCCGGCGATGTCTTCATAATCCCCGAGGAGATGGAAGAGATAATGTCTACGGCGGAGCGTCCGTCAGGCGATAAACCTAAATCTCCCTTGCCTCAGATGGCTCAGCCTCGGCTCAGACCGCAGTGATATAGGTCCGCGCCTATAGTATTACTTGAATCGTGAAACTGATCAAAATTTTGAGTGTGTAATGCAAATTATTGAAAACGAGGAATTTATTGGCGAGCGTCCCTTGTTCGGCTCTAATAGTCTTTTGCTTAAAAGCGTAACTGTCCACGCCGGCGAATCGGCATTGAAGTGCTGCAGCAATATCGAGGCGATTGATTGCCGTTTCGAAGGAAAGTATCCCTTTTGGCATGTCGATGGTTTTGTGATCCATAATTGCGTGTTTACCGAAGGTGCGCGTGCCGCCCTATGGTATTCCCGTAATCTTGAGATGAGCAATACGCTGGTCGACGCGCCCAAGATGTTCCGCGAGATGCACCGTCTTTCGCTGACTGATGTCCGTATACCTGATGCTGCCGAGACTTTGTGGCATTGCAGTGATATAACACTCCGTGATGTCGAAGTGGCAAACGCCGACTATCTGTTCATGCACTGCTCCGATGTTGATATCGACCGTTACCGTCAGCAAGGCAATTACTCGTTTCAGTATTGTTGCAATGTCGTGATCAGAAACGCGGTCATCGACTCCAAGGACGCGTTCTGGAATACGGAGAATGTCACTGTTATCGACAGTGTGATCACAGGTGAGTATCTCGGATGGCACAGCCGCGGACTGAAGCTCGTCCGTTGCCGTATTTCGGGTACACAGCCGCTCTGCTATGCCGAAGACCTTGTTCTTGAAGATTGTGTATTTGACACTGACTGTGATCTCGCTTTCGAGGATTCTTCGCTTTCCGCACGCGTAATCTCAAAAGTGACAAGTGTGAAAAATCCCCGCTCAGGCAGAATTGAAGCTCCGGCGATAGGCGAGATTATCATTGACGGCCATTGCAAGGCTCCTGCCGATTGTGAGATCATCGCCACCCGCATTTCATGAACATGCGTTATGATTTCGACAGCCCCGTAGACCGTCGTGCGAGCGGATCCTACAAGTGGGATGATAATCCCGGTGATCCGGACGACATGATCCAGCTCTGGGTCGCCGATATGGATTTCCGCGCGGCTCCGGCTGTAATGGACGCGCTCCGCAGTCGCGTGGAGCACGGAGTGTTCGGTTACACATATGTGCCTGACAGTTATTATCAATCTCTGACAGATTGGTTCGAGCGACGCCACGGCTACCGGATCAGCCGTGAAAAAGTCATATATACGTCAGGTGTAGTTCCGGCCGTATCGGCAGTCATCAAGGCTTTGACTATGTCCGGCGATGGGGTGATCGTTAACACTCCGGCATATAATTGCTTCTTCTCTTCGATACGCAATAATGGATGCCGTATCGTCGAAAGTCCGCTTTGCAGGGTTGACACAGTCGGTGCATTCACTTACCGTATTGACTTTGATGCGCTTGAAAAACTTGCGGCCGATCCGTCGAACAGACTTTTCATATTGTGTAATCCTCATAATCCGTCGGGCAGGGTGTGGAGCCATGACGAATTGGAGCGCGTAGCCGATATATGCCGGCGCAATGGAGTCCGTGTCATCAGTGATGAGATCCATTGTGAACTTACAGTGCCGGGCATCGGGTATATACCTTACGGAACCGTTGATTCTGCGGCTGTGATATGCAATTCGCCTAGCAAGGCATTCAATACGGCAGGCCTTCAGATAGCCAACATCATAGCGCCTGACTTGAGGACACGGGCGATGATCGACAAGGCAATCAATGTCAACGAGGTTTGTGACGTCAATCCTTTCGGGGTCGTCGGGCTTGTCGCGGCATATAACGCCGGCGAATCGTGGCTTGACGCACTGCGCGGATATCTTGCAGAAAACTATGCCACGCTGTATGCGTTTTTTGCCGACAGGCTTCCATGTTATCCTGTTGCAAGGCTTGAGGCAACCTACCTTGCCTGGATCGACATCACGGCATCAGGTCTTGACGGTGATGCTGTCTGTAGTCTGCTTGCCGACAAAGCGCATGTACGTATCGCGTCAGGATCAATCTACGGCGACAGAGACTATGTCAGAATCAATTTTGCTGTGCCGAGGCATGTGCTGACCGATGCGCTCGGACGCATAGCCGAAGTATTGAATCGGCTCTGATTTTTCTATCCTCCGTAATGGCAGATATCTCGAAAATTCAAAATGGTGAGGCGATGACCATGCGCGAGCAGATCGTGCTGACGGCCAAACTTGCGCTGCCGGCTATACTTGCTCAGCTGTCAAGCATCATGATGCAGTACATTGACGCCTCTATGGTCGGGCGCCTCGGAGCCGACCAATCAGCGTCGGTAGGATTGATGAGCAGCAGTCTGTGGTTATTCTGGGGTGTATGTTCCATGATTACCATGGGCTTTTCGGTCCAGGTGGCCCATGAAATCGGAGCCAAACGCTATGACCGGGCGCGCTCGGTTCTGAGGCAGGGCATCACGTCGAGTTTTATTGCCGGAACTGTCATTGCACTGATCGGGTTGGGCATAGCTCCGTTTCTGCCTGAATGGCTCGGTGGAGATGCGTCGATTACCCATAACGCGACAATGTATTTCAGCGTTTTCATTGTTGCGCTGCCTGTGTTGACGATGAACTATCTTGCCGGAGGCATGCTGCGATGTGCCGGCAATATGAAAGTGCCAAGCCTGCTCAATGTGATGATGTGCCTGCTTGACGTGGTGTTCAACTTCATGCTAATCTTTCCGGCGCGAGAGCTGCATATCTGTCAGTACTCGTTTACGATGCCCGGTGCTGGGCTCGGAGTGCTCGGAGCCGCACTCGGCACGGTGGCGGCCGAATGCGTGACAGCGACTGTGATGATGTATTATCTGTGTCGGCGACAGCGCGGATTAACGATCGGCTTGCGTCTGTCGGCTGCCTTCCGACCGACTCGCGCTGTGCTTCACAAAGCTGTCCGAATAGCCCTTCCGATGACCGCAGAGCATGCTGTGTTCTGTGGGGCGCAGATCATGATCACGATAATTGTAGCGCCGTTGGGTGTGGTTGCCATTGCGGCAAATGCTTTTGCCGTTACTGCCGAAAGCCTTTGCTATATGCCCGGCTTCGGCATTGGTGATGCCGCAACTACTCTGACAGGTCAGAGTTTCGGAGCCGGCCGTATGGATCTTGTCAAACGCTTCGGATATATAACCGTGGCGATGGGAATGTTGATAATGACAGTGATGGGCGCGGTCATGTATGTGGCGGCTCCGGTGATGATGGATATAATGACGCCGGTCGCGGCGATCAGCGAGCTGGGCTCTGAAGTACTCCGCATCGAGGCCTGGGCAGAGCCGATGTATGCCGCGGCCATTGTGTCCTATGGTACCTTTGTCGGGGTGGGAGACACACTGCTGCCGGCAATAATGAATTTCGGCAGTATCTGGCTTGTGCGTATCCCGGTAGCCGCCGTGCTCGCACCCACGGCCGGTTTGCGCGGAGTGTGGATAGCTATGTGCGTTGAGCTGATATTTCGCGGAGCGATTTTCCTGTGGCGTCTTGCGAGTGGCCGTTGGTACCGCAATGCAAAAAAATCGGCCTCTGCCATGGCGGAAGCCGAAATCTCAGATTCATTTCCGGAAGAAGATCTTGAGTAAAAGTCACGCCGGTTGTACAAAATCTTTGATTGGAGCTCAAAATGTTTCCATGAGGGGGGAGTTTATTCGTAATCCGTGTGTCTTATTGGTGTATGACGCAATTACGAAATATCGAACAACTTTTCAAGAGCAATTATCTCTTGAAAAGTTGTAAGTAAAGTACTATTTTGCATTCATTGTAAATCTACATTTGGGGAAATTGGAGCAACCAAAGAAGGAACCGTATTTACCAAGGCGTAAAATAAGTCGGTTCCCGCAACGAGAGCAGATACCTTGATTTATAAGATTGGAACTTCTGTATTGCCGCGCTGTTGCATTGCGCTGATGTATTTTTTGAATTTCTTTATTGGCAATTGTACAATTTTGCTTGATCCTACTGACTATTCAATCTATGGTTTCCTGATTAAGCACATGAGTCGAGTAATATAAAATCACACGTTTGAGATTGCACCTATTCACAACAATACTGTTTATGATATGCACTTTTAGTTCAGCATCATTATTGAAAACAACAATTGAAATAAATGGAATATCTACAGAACATTTTGTTTAAAATTTTCACAAAGGTAATAGGCTTTTCTGCGTCCATTAGAGTTACGTCTTTATCTTTATGTGTTTGCAATTATTAATGTTAGGAAAATGCGGGCTAGGGTAGTATAATTATTTGTAGTTGTGATATGTTAGATTATTCAATAAGTGCAATTTACGATAGTATTTGATATTTATGATATTTCGAAGACTAAGTAAGAAAATATAAAATTAATAGAAATGCCGGAGAATTTAGCTCTTGGGTGCTGAAATTTAATTTTTTCAACTGAGATTGGGCCTTTGGGGAGTATTAAATTGTCTTTCGTTTAAATTTTCAAAATTGTTGTGGGCTAAATATATCGGAATCAGCATCTTGTCATATACGCCTCAATGGTTTATTTGTGTCTTCCAACGGCTCTTTTTGCCGAAATGAATATAGAACGGAGATTTTAAGGCTCATTTCATGGTTTCGGCCTATACATTCGGATATGGCAAAAATATCGACCGATGCAATGAAGTCGCAGCCATCGAAGGCGGAGGGTCTGCGATAGTGAGATGATCCTTTGAATTGGATTTATGCGTATATGCCGAGGGCTGCGGCTCGGCTCATGATGTCTATCAGCAGAGGGCCTGACGTTGAAGGGTTGACGTCTTTTTCGCCGAGACGGACTGTAGGCGTCTGGATCGCTCCGCTGTCTTTGATCGCTGAGAGGAAGCGGTAAGCCTCTGGCAATGACGGATCGTCGGGAGTTACGGCCGAAGTTTCCTTGTAGAAGTGGTAGAGCAACGAGGCAAGATATGACAGGATATAGCCGCGGTGATCCTCGTCTGAACTCCCGGTCGCGTCGCCCATGCGGTCGAAGCAGTCGATGACCGAATAGATGGCAAAAGTATATATGCGCACTTTGCGTGAGGCGTCAACCGATTCTCCGGCCTGATAAACCTCGACAGTAAGCAGCGCGCCTACGGCGCAGGAGAATGCGTCGGCCGACGCTTTGGCCTGCCGTAATGAGTGGATGTGGAGTATTGCGGCTTCAACAAAACGAGTTATGGCTTCGTCTACGGGTCGGCCTGAGTTGTGGAGCGAGCGCAGGGTGTTGTCACAATCGGCAAGCAGCTCTCCGCTTGTACGTACGGCCTGCTCGATATCGCCTGATTGTAATAAAACAGCGATTTCGGCAGTTTTGCTGCCGAAATCGTCAGATGGAGTAGTAGCTGTCATCAGATTGTATCGTCCTTTTCAATTAGATAACGTTCGAGGTCGATGGCCGCGCGGCAGCCTGTTCCGGCAGCTGAGATTGCTTGCTGATAGGTCGGATCTGCGACATCGCCGGCTGCAAACACACCGTCGATATTGGTGCGTGTCGACGGAGCGGCCACCTTGACGTAGCCTTGTTCGTCGAGGTCTATCTGGCCGGCGAAGATCTCAGTGTTTGGTTTGTGGCCGATCGCGAGGAAGAAGCCGTCGATGGCGATATCATAGTAGTTTTCGTTCTCGGTGCCTTTATTGGCGACAAGATGTGCGCCTTCGAGAACTTCAGCACCGTATAGGCCGACGGTATTGGTGTTGAAGAGGATTTCGATCTTTGGGTTGTCGAAGACTCTCTGCTGCATGACTTTAGATGCGCGGAGCTTGTCTCGGCGCACGATCAGATAAACCTTTGCTGCGAGACCTGCGAGATAGAGCGCTTCTTCGGCCGCGGTGTCACCTCCGCCAACGACGGCGACAGTGCGTTTGCGATAGAAAAAGCCGTCGCAAGTGGCGCAGGCCGACACGCCCATGCCCATATATTTTTGTTCGTCGGGCAGACCGAGATAACGCGCTGTAGCGCCTGTCGAGATAATGACACCGTCGGCTGTCACCGTATAGCTGTCGTCGACAGTGATCCTGAACGGACGGACGGAGAAATCGACGGCTGTGACTCGGCCGCTGATGATTTTTGTTCCGTAGATGACTGCTTGCGTGCGGAGATCTTCCATCAGCTTGATGCCGGTTACTTTTTCAGGATATCCGGGGAAGTTTTCGATTTCAGTCGTTGTGGTCAACTGTCCGCCCGGTTGCGGTCCTTCGATCACGATAGGCGAGAGATTTGCGCGAGAGGCGTAGATCGCCGCTGTAAAGCCGGCAGGCCCCGATCCGATGATCACACATCTGCTATGTTGTTCTGTTGCCATGATTTATTTTATTTTAGTATGAAAAGAGTTATCTTAAATCTATTATTTCAGCGTTTGGGTGGGTCCGGCTGTCATAGCGAAACTGTGAGGCCGGCAGTGAGTTGCCTGTAGTCACTTTGCTGATTGAGACCGAAGTTGTGTTTCCGCCGTCGAATACTATTGTCATAGCTGTCGGCCAACCGGTCGATTTGCTGATTGATATTTTAGACGACAATATAGTCATGTCTTGGTTTTTGGGTGTGAGTTCGACTATGTTGTTGCTTGGTGATGACTGTAGTTCGCGGCAATTGAAATGGGTGCTGAACAGACTGATCACTTCAAAGGGGTTTGATTCCATGAGTTCTTCGCCTGTAGGTTCTGTGACATTGACTTCGTCGTTGTCGGCCATATAGGTCCATTGGGTCTTGCCGTCGAACCATATCGACAGCGCGGGAGTCTCTATCCTGAAGAGTTTTTTGCTCATTGTCAGAGTGCCTTTGTCGCTACCGTTGCTGTGGGCTATGGCGAAGTCGACGTTGATCGATTTAGCATCACTGAACTTTGAGGCGCAGCGTCTCATGATGTCAACTCCGCTGTCTGCGGCGTCTGCGTATGACCACGCAGCCAGTGCCAATAATACCATTGTCAGCAATCTTGTATACTTCATAACGGGATAACGATTTTATGGTGCAGAGAGTTTATAGAATTGACTCGAGGGTGACGGCATCCATTAGCACGGCGCGGGGTTTGGCTCCCTGGGCGGCACCGACAATGCCGGCGGCTTCCATCTGATCCATGATCTTGCCGGCTTTGTTATAGCCGATGCTGAAACGGCGCTGCAACGACGATGTCGAGGCTGTGGACTGGGTCACGATGAAGCGGGCGCAGTCGTTGAACAGTGCGTCGCGCTTGCTTGGGTCGTTGGCCTCTGACGGAGCGGCGCCTTCCATTACCGGTTCCGGCAGCAGATAGGCGGATTCATAGCCGATCTGATTGTTGATGTGGTCGGTGATCTCATCTATTTCAGGCGTGTCGATAAACGCACACTGCACGCGCTCGATGCTTCCGTTGGTGAGGAAGAGCATATCTCCGCGGCCAATGAGCTGGTTGGCACCCGGGCGGTCAAGAATGGTCTTGCTGTCGACCATCGACATGACGCGGAAAGCTATTCGGCCGGGGAAGTTGTTCTTGATCATGCCACTGATCACGTCGGCCGAGGGACGCTGGGTGGCGATGATTATATGCATGCCTGCCGCACGGCCTTTCTGGGCGATACGGGCTATGTGCATAGGCACTTCCTTGCCGCCGACCATGATAAGGTCGGCAAACTCGTCGACTATGGTTACGATGTAAGGCATGTACTTATGCCCGTTCTCAGGATTGAGGGCGTGGTTGCAGAATTTACGGTTGTATTCTTCGACCGAACGCACGTTGGCCTTGCTCATAAGCATGTAGCGGTTATCCATCTCGACACACAGCGAACTCAAAGTGCCCGGCACTTTCATCGGGTCGGTTATGATGGGTTCGTCCTCGTCGGGCAGCTTGGCAAGGAAGTGGCGTTCGATCTTGCGGTAGGCGGCGAATTCGACCATCTTGGGGTCAATGAATACAAATTTGAGTTCGGACGGATGCTTGGAGTAGAGCAGCGATGCAATTATGCAGTTCAGTCCGACAGATTTTCCCTGACCTGTGGCGCCGGCGACGAGAAGGTGAGGCATCTTTGCCAGATCCTGGATGAAAATATCGTTGGATATGGTGGCCCCTATAGCCATCGGCAGCCTCATTTTCTGACAGGCGTCGGCAAACTTCTTGGAGCCTATGATCGAGCGGATCGACACTGTCTTGGGGTCGCGGTTGGGCACTTCGATGCCGACAGTGCCGGCTCCGGGAATAGGCGCGATGATGCGTATGCCCAGCGCTGCGAGGCTGAGGGCAATATCGTTTTCGAGACGCTGGATCTGTGCGATGCGGATACCTTCGGCCGGAACTATCTCGTAGAGCGTGACTGTCGGGCCGACAGTGGCCTCGATGCGCTGGATCGGTATTCTATAGTCAAGTAATGTCTTGACAATTAGATCTTTGTTTTTTTGCTGTTCTTCCGGGTCAATGAGATTGCCCGAGGGACGGTCTTCGAGCAGGTCGAGACCGGGAAACACATATCTCGACAGATCGGCGCGCGGGTCATAAGGCAACGATTCGGTCGGGCTTGCATTGACTGCCGCAGGAGCACCGTTGAGGTTGGTGTCCGGTATCTCGGCTTCTTTGATGGTGAATGTCGGTCCGTCGGCTTTCTGCTCCGTCGCCGATACTTCAGTCGCTGACGTGCTACTGCCGGCGCTGATTGCGTTGTCGTGATCTTCGGATATTTCCTCAAGTGCGGTAGTGTCGGCTTCGTCGTCGATCATTATCAGTCTGTCGCTTGTTGTGAAAGATGGGTGATTGTCGTTGTCATCTTCAAAGTCGACTACTCCGCTCTGTCGGCTGTCAGTCTGTTCGGGCGCCTCATTAAGTTCGTCGAGAGCCACAGGCTGTTGTTCGCCTGTCTCGTCTGCAGCGTCGGATGATTTGTGCTCACGCTTGGGTATGATGCTGCGTATTCGGGATATGATTAGCTTGATCGGGTTTAGGAAAACAGCACATAGCAGGCCTGCGAGCACGACAGAGACTGCAAGCGCGAGCGGCCAACTGCCGATGTGTATCAGCCACAGGTTGACGTAGCGCCCGTGAACTCCGCCCCAATGTAGGAAATTTGTGCTCCCGAGTGTCACAAAACCGACTATCACCGACAGGGCTATCGCGCTGAAAAGGCATTTGAACGTAAGTGACCATAATCGGCATTTCACCGCGCCCAACAGGTTGAGGCCGAGCATGGCGAGGTAATACACAAGTACAAAGGCTCCGATGCCGAGGCCTTCGGTCATAAGGACATGGGCGAGCCATGCGCCAAACGCTCCGCCGGCGTTCCGGATGCTCTCACCAGAATCTGCAATCTGTCCGACTGAGGCTGCACCGGCTACAATGCTCTGGTCTGCGGCTCCGTTTTTGAGGTGCGATATGGTGGAGATTGACATTACAAAGGCGATGGCTACCAATATGATGCCAAGTCCGATGTGAGTGCGTTTGTCTTTGATGAAATTTTTGACGGAACTATCGCTCTTTCGGGCGCGGGCGCTTCCGGAGCGTCTGGCGGTTTCTTTGATGGAGCGATGTCCGTTATTATGAGCTGATTGATTTGCCATGACAGAAATGTGAGAGAAAGGATAATAAATGGATCCGTCACGCCTCGCTGAGCCGACGGATTGTCTCCGCCGGGTTCTGTGCGCTGAACACCGTATTGCCGGCTACTATTATATCTGCACCTGCAGCTGAGACTGACGGAGCGTTTTCGAGAGTTATGCCACCGTCGATTTCAATGAGGGCCGACGATCCGGTCTCGGCGATCAGTGTGCGCAGACGGCGGATCTTGCCAATTGTGGTGGGAATGAATTTCTGACCTCCGAAGCCGGGGTCGACGCTCATCAGCAGAACCATGTGAAGCTCGGCGATAATGTCGCGCAAAGTTTCGACGGGCGTCGCCGGATTGAGCGTTACGGCGGCCTTCATGCCGGCAGCCTTGATTGCCTCGACCGTGCGGTGAAGGTGGGTGCAGGCTTCCTGATGGACATTCATTATCTCAGCCCCGCAATCACGCACTTGAGAGATATAACGCTGTGGGTCGACGATCATCAGATGCACGTCGAGAGGTTTCTCTGCGATCTTGCTGACTGCTTTAATGACGGGAAAGCCGAATGAGATGTTCGGGACAAACACTCCATCCATGACATCTATGTGGATAAGTCCGGCAGCACTGTTGTTGACCATTCGGGTGTCGCGGCCGAGGTTATTGAAGTCGGCTGAAAGTATAGAGGGGGCTACTATCATTTTTGAAACTCTTAATTGACGTTTGTTGTGGCTTTCTTGGGCTTGAAGGCGTTCCATGCGATAAACAGCACACAGATCAGCAGCAGGATAAGTCCGCCGAGCGAAAGGTAACTGTTGTACTTCTCGACAGATGCAAAAAGGCTGTCTATGCTGACGCTTTTGGCGAGAAACCAGCCGAGGGCGGCGAGAATGGCGTTCCATACCATCGCGCCGAGACCTGTAAAGATGATAAATATCCATATATTCATCTTCGAGAGTCCTGCCGGAATAGAGATGAGCTGGCGCACAGCAGGAATCAGTCGGCCGACAAATGTCGACACCGCACCGTGGGTGTCGAAATATCGCTCGGCCTTGTCGACCTTCTCTCGGTTGATCAGGCATGCATGGCCTATACGGGAATCAGCGAAACGATAGACTATCGGGCGGCCGATCCAAAGCGAGAGACCATAGTTGATCAGCGCGCCTACGATGGCACCGGCCGTAGCTACAAGCACAACTGCAAAAATATTGATGTCAGGGATCGCTACATTCTGTCCGTGGAACGTGAGGCTGCGGCTTGTCTGACAAGCAAGATAGGCAGCTGGCGGAACAATGATTTCAGAAGGGAAGGGGATAAAGGAACTTTCGATCACCATGAACAGAAATATATAAAAGTAGCTCATGTTGGTGACGATGATCTCAAAGTAGTGTGACGCGTCGAAAAGTGACAGCGAGATGAAGAGTTCGTTCATTGAATCGTGTATTTATTCTACGTATTGCAAAATTACGAACATTCCCCGGCCTGACCAAACTAAACGGCAGTAAAAAATCCGCCGGCATTGCGGTGGCCGGCGGACTTAATGAGTGGCGGTGTTATTTTAGAGGATATTTTCGCGCTCGGTTATTTCGGCATCGGTCATTGTGTAGCCGCCGAGACCCCCTTCGCGGGCCTGGATGCAGATATAAACCATAGGTTCATCAGAAGTGCATTTCAAATTGCGGTCACAATTTGTCGATACGCGGATGACCGAGCCTTCGGCGATGTCGAAGACTTCGTCATCGACCTGGAAATGTCCCGATCCTGACAGGATGATATAGTTCTCCTCATTTTCCTTATGGCTGTGGAAAAACGGCACTGCGGTTCCTGATGGAAGTGAACCGAATGATATTTCACACGATGTTGCGCCGGTGGCGTCTTTGACAAACTGTTTGCCTTCGAAGTCATGGATTGATCCTATGCCGGCATGGGCAAATCTGTCGCCCTTGTTGATGATTTTTATTCCGCTCATGATAGTTTAAAATAAACACATAGCGAAATAGTAAATTTGAGAAAAGCGTAGCGAATGTACTGGAACAGCGTTCGTTACGCTATATTTTTCTCTCGGCAAAAAGCCAAAGAAAACCATAATATAGACAAATGACGCAAAAGTTCAGT
>CAJUMI010000003.1 GCA_910587545.1 uncultured Muribaculaceae bacterium
ACGAACACGGCTGGGACGACAACGGTGTGTTCAACTTCGAAGGCGGCTGCTACGCCAAGGTCATCAACCTCGACAAAGACAGCGAGCCCGACATCTACAACGCCATCACCCGCGACGCTCTTCTCGAAAACGTCACTGTCGACGCCAACGGCAAGATCGACTTCGCTGACAAGAGCGTGACCGAAAACACCCGCGTAAGCTATCCTATCGACCACATAGAAAAGATCGTTCGCCCCATCTCCGCAGGTCCCGCCGCCAAGAACGTGATCTTCCTCAGCGCTGACGCATTCGGCGTTCTCCCCCCCGTTTCGATCCTTACTCCCGAGCAGACCAAGTACTACTTCCTCTCAGGCTTCACCGCAAAACTCGCCGGCACAGAACGCGGCATCACCGAGCCGACCCCGACATTCTCGGCTTGCTTCGGCCAGGCATTCCTCGAACTGCACCCGACAAAATACGCCGAGGAACTCGTCAAGAAGATGGAAAAGAGCGGAGCAAAGGCTTATCTCGTAAACACCGGCTGGAACGGCACCGGCAAGCGTATCTCGATCCGCGACACCCGCGGCATCATCGATGCTATCCTCGACGGCGCAATCCTCACCGCTCCCACCAAGAAGCTCCCGATCTTCGACTTCGAGATCCCGACCGAGCTTCCCGGCGTAGATCCCAAGATCCTCGATCCCCGCGACACTTATGCCGACGCTGCAGAGTGGACCGCAAAGGCTGAAGATCTTGCCGCACGCTTCATCAAGAACTTCAAGAAATACGAAAACAACGAAGCCGGCAAGGCTCTCGTTGCAGCAGGCCCCCAACTCTAAGTTCCTGCCGATTTCAATGATACCCGAGGGCGGTGTGTCTCACATGAGACACACCGCCCTCTCTGTTTCCGGAATAGCGCGGCCGACCAACTCTGACCGACCGACAGGTCCGACCTGCCTGATCAGTCATTACGCACCATACAGAATCAAAACGGGCGCCCAGATATCACATCTCAGCGCCCGATATTCGCCTATTATAAAAGCTAATTATCCCTATCGTATGAAATAGGCGAATTTATCGTCCCGGAGGCGGGCCCATCGGTCCGCCGGGGCCAAATCTGTGTTCATTACGGTTGGTCGGCATCTTGCCGTTGCCAAACGTATTGAACTTATATGTAAAAGACACCATGAAATAACGAGTCAATGAATTGTAGATCGAATCATCGATATAGTTTGCAGTCACACTGCGGACAATGTTGCTCTTCTGCTGCAGAAGGTCATAGCCTTTAAGAGTCACAGTCGCCGAACGGCCTTTGAGGAACTGATATGCTATAGAAGCGTTCCACATCCACTGGCGTGAGTCATAACCTGATGAATAACCGCTTGTGGCGTCATAATTGAGATCGGTGTTCAACACGATGCCGAACGGCGTGTAATAAGTCGCGTTGAATGAGCCGCCATAGGTATGGATCACACGCTGATCCGACGTCTGCAACGAGTTGCGCGTACAGCGGACCGCATAAGACGGGCGCAGCTCAAGCTCGGCGTTGGCCGGACGCCATGCCACACCGGGCCGCACGGATGCCCGGAGATCACCCGAACGGTTGCGCTCATTGTTATTGAAGCCTACACTCTGATTGTACATCACCATCAACGCATTGTTGAACGTGAACATCTTGTTGCGGAATGGAAATGAGATCATATTTCTGACGAATGCGTTCCACGAACCGTTGACATTTTCATAAGTAGTGGTCGATCCGCCGGTAGTCTGATCGTAAGACGTGCGCGACGCGACAGAGTTCTGCGTCAGATGGACATGGCCCATCACCATGATCGACCGCTGAGCCTCAGCGTTGAAATCATTGAATCTAAGGCCTATGAAATGAGAGAATGAAGGTTTCAGATCGGGATTACCGATAACGACGCGCAAGGGGTCGCTCATGTCGGCGACAGGCTGCAATTGCGCCATTGAAGGCTGAGAGCTGCGGCCCATATAGTCGACACCGAAAGAGGTCTGCTTCGACGGACGGTAACGGTAACGCATATAAGGGGCGAAGTTCCACACCCAGCGTTGGGGGATCGACTTTCGTTCATCAGTGAGATTGATCGATTTAGACATCTGCGGAACAAGCGATATGCCGACATCGATGTTGCCGGTTTTCTGCACGTGCTTGTATCCCACGCGGATATCCTGGTTCATATAGTCGTTGCGGAACTTGTTCGACAGATCGTAGTTGAACTCAAGAGCCGGCCCAATCTGCGGCTCTCCGCCCCACCCGTCAGGGAATATCACCGGATGATCGTAGGTGAAGCGGTCGGTATTGTTCCAACGATACTGTATGCGGTAGGCGAAGGTAAGGAAATTGCCCTTTTTGGCATCTCCCAACGGTTCGGTCCACGAGACGCGCGCATTCACTGAGTTTGACCACGTATGATTATTGGTAAATCGGTCCGACAAGTCGATCGAGTCGTTGTAAAGAAAGAATTTGTTCCATGAATAGGAATCGCTCTTCTCGCGTACATTGCTCATCCTGTAATTTGCAAATATGGAGAACGAGCGGCCAGGCTTGGAACGGAAATTATGATTGTAGATCAGCATACCGCCGAACTCCACCGACGAACCCTTGGTGTGATCGTTGTTTATACTTCTGACGACCTCACTCAGAGCCGCGTCACCTGCACGCGTGAGTGAAGAGTCAGTCGAGAATGAGTTGTTGTAGTTCAATGAGATGTTAGGTCTGAATTCCAGAGTGTTGAACGAGTCGGGCTTCCACTGTATTCTGAAATCCGCTCTGACGTTATGACCTTTGTCGCGCGCCAGTTTGTTTGTGTTGTAATAAGAAGTGGAGTCGGCGAACAGCTGCTGACGGTCGGTCCGCTGATAAGTGTCGCGATCGGTCTGCGAATATAGCAGATTACCGCCGAAACGGAATATTTCTTCTTTGCCTACATTGAAATTAATACCCAGAGCCTGCGACGATGTGATGCCGGTCGAGCCGCCGAAGCGACGGAAACGGCCTGAGGTGCCGTCGGTGAACGCCGGATCATTGACATTGTTTCCTCCACCCATGATCGTAAACTGGTTGCCGTTCCAGAAACGGTTGGCGAGAAACGAGGCCTTGTAGCGCCCGTCTGTGCCGTAACCGGCCTCGGCATTTCCGACCCAACCGTTCTCCATGCCCTTCTTCACGGTGAGATTGATGACGGTCTCTTCTTCGCCGTCATCGACGCCTGTTATTCTCGCAAGATCACTCTTGCGGTCAACAACCTGCAGTTTCTGGATCATATCGACAGGAAGATTTTTTGAAGCCACTTTGGGGTCATCGGCAAAAAATTCCTTGCCGTTGACCAAAATTTTTGACACCTCTTTGCCGTTGGCGGTGATTTTACCTTCCGAATCCACTTCCACGCCGGGGAGACGCTTCAGAAGATCCTCCACGACGGCGTTGGGAGCGGTCTTATATGAATCGGCATTGAATTCCACGGTGTCCTGCATCACTTTGATCGGCGTCTTTATGCCGACGACCGTAGTTTCGTTGAGCATTATTGAACTTTCATGGAGAACAATGGGCTTGAGACGGACATCGGCACCCTTCACGGTGATGTTCGAATACTCGGATTTATATCCCACATACAAGGCCTCGAGTATATACGCTCCGTCGGAGACTGCCTTCAGCGTGAAGCGACCCTGTTCGTTTGTCACTGAGCCCTTGACCTGAACACTGTCCTTAGGGTTCAGAAGTCTGACAGAAGCTTGAATCAGAGGTTCGCCGGTGTCATCGGTAAGTCTGCCGCTTATATCATAGGCGGCTACGCCGAAAGCATTGATCAGAATGAGAATTGATAGTAGAAACGTTCGGATGTTTAGCATTGTTTTTTAAGCGAGGTTTTTATAGTCTTGCTGAAAAATATGACACGAATTTAGCAAAAAGTTTAGTCTCGGTCAAGCCTCCTGAGCCCGTATACGCCTGACAATAGACAAATCGGTGAATTTTATAGACGAAATCTGACCGCTGCCGGAAGCAGATCCGGCTGATATCTCCGCATCACAAAAATCTTTGACCGAAAGAATGATTTTTAGGTTGTTTAAGTGTTATACAATAAAAGAATAAGCGAAGATGAAACGCATATACATCATACCAGCCCTGATTTCGGCCATGACGGCCGGACTTGCGTCATGCTCCGGATGGCTGATGTCATCAGACTTCGGATTCGACGATTACGGACCCTCGTACGACTATTACTGGCCAAACTACGGCAATATTTATAATCCGCCGTTAGGCTACTACGGACCCGGATGGGATGTCCCGCCCCCACGCCCGATAATCAATCGGCCGCAACCCGTGCCGCCTAACGGAGCCAACAGGCCAAATTTCGTTCCCTCGAAACCGAGCGCACCTCAGCGCCCCGTCACCACCTCACCCACAGGTCAGCCGAGGCCGGGCAACATGGGACAGCCTCCCGTTCAGAATGTGAAACCTGAAAACGGGAACAATCAAGGCAGTTCCTCACCTCATCGCGGACGCTGAGGCCCTGCCGACGCTTTGTCGAGATGACGGAATTCATAGACGATCATCACCGCGGTCACAACCGTGGCGAGCAGATCCGAACCCGGAAAGGAGAACCACACACCGTCGAGCCCCGCCACGCCGGGAAGTATCAGCAGCAGCGGAATAAGAAATATCACCTGTCGCGAAAGACTCAGGAAGATCGACTTGCCGACACAGCCTATGCTCTGGAAAAAGGTCGTCGACACCACCTGAAACCCGACCGCGACAAACGCGAGCAACGCACACGACAGACAATTGGATGTCACATCAATGAGATATCGGTCAGAGGTAAAGGCTTTGGCGATGAGACCCGGGAAAAATAGCCCGAACAGGCTCCCGAAAAGACATATGACCGTCGACACTCCGACAGCCAGCCAATAAGTGCGTTTCAGACGGTCGAGCCGTCCGGCGCCGTAATTGTATCCGACTATGGCCTGCATGCCCTGACTGATGCCGACAAGCACCATAACGATCAGCGACGTATAGGTAGAGAATATTCCGGCCGCCCCAATCGCAAGATCGCCGCCATAGCGCGCGAGCGAGTTGTTGATTATCACGTTAATGAAACATGCCGCGGCATTGACAAGCGCAGGAGCGGCGCCGATCGACACAATGCCGGCGACGATGGGCCATCTGAGACGGTAAATGCCGCGTGTGAAATGCAGATTGACGTCACGGCGCATGAAGTGGGCCATCACAAAAATCATCGAACACGTCATGGCTATGTCGCTCGCTATCGCCGCTCCTTTTATGCCCATGTCGAGAACAAATATAAACAGCGGCGCGAGCGCAAGATTGATCAGAGCGCCCATAATCATGGTCATCATAGCCCGTTTGGGATAACCTGTGGCACGCATGATGTTGTTGAAACCGAATGCCAGATTGGTCATCAGCAGACCCGGCAGAAGCCACAGTATAAAATCACGCGCATATGGCAGTGTCGCGTCACTGGCTCCGAAAGCCCTGAGGATCGGGTCTATAAACAGTCCGAAAATGCTTATATAGACAGTGGCGTTGATCAGCAGAAGCACAAGCGCGTTGCCTAACACCTCCGAAGCACTTCTCATGTCCTTGCGGCCGAGACATATCGAGATGCGAGCCGTCGCACCGGCTCCGACAAGCACTCCGAGAGCGGTCGTGAGATTCATGACCGGAAACGTTATGGCGAGACCCGAGATCGCCTCGGTTCCGACTCCGCGGCCTATGAATATGCGGTCGACGACATTATACAGCGACATGACCAGCAGTCCCACAACAGTCGGAAGACTGTACTGCCACAGAAGCCGTCCCACCGAGCCCGAGGCAAGCAGGTTGAGACTGTTGGAAACTCCGTCAGTTTTGATGTCACTCATATTATAGAAAGTTTGAAAAGCCGGTATACACAAAAATCTTGGAAACTGATGTCTCCAAGATTAAAGTAAGTATTCCGTGACGGAATTATGGATTATTCAGCGGCCGAAGCCTTTGCTCTTTCGTAGTATTTACGGATGTCGGTGCTGCCTTGGCCGAATGCGGGATACTCTTCGATGATCTTACCGTAAGCCTTGGCCTCTGCGGCATAATTTTTCTGCTCGCGATAGACATTGGCTTCCTTGATAAGGATCAGAGGCACAAGCTGGGTGTTGCCGTCGGCCTCACTGATGGCTTCTTCGTAAGCCTTGATTGCCGCGTCATAGTTCTGAAGATTCACATAGCAGTCGCCTTTAAGGGTTTCGATGCCTGCAGCTACGATGTCGTCAGAGGCGGAAGCCTCATCCAGATATTTCACAGCCTCTTCATAATTGCCGGCCTTGTAAAGGCGGATGGCAGCCTCGACTTTTGCGCGGTCGCCGCTTTTTGTGCCGTGAGTGGCTGCTTCCTTATAGAGGTTGAGCGCGATAGAGTCGTTCTGCTCCACATCAGCAAGCGCGATTGCCTGATCTGCCTTGGCTGCCTGAGACTGACGGACAAGGAACCATGCCAGGATCGCGATAAGGATAATCGCAACAACGATAAACAGCGTAGTCAGTTGTTTGCGATATTTCTTTGTTTTTGCTACAAAGTCAGCCTCTTCCTGAATGACAGGCTGAACGTGTTCTTGGTTATTTTCCATCGGATTATGTTGAGTTCGTTTTATTTCTGAATTTGTCATTGCGCGCTCTGTACGCCTTTCGAACTGCAAAAATAGTGTTTATATGTCAGAAATAAAAATTTTTCAGAATCTTTGTTATTCAAAATCATCATGAAAGCCCATTTGATGCTGTCGATGCGAGAAAAACAGCATGCGGCTCTATTTCACTTTATAGCCCCGGGCCTCGAGAAAACGGCGGCAGTCGGCGACACGTTCGCCCTGGACAAGGATTTCACCGCCCCGCGCAGATCCGCCGCACCCCAACGCGCGTTTCATTTCAGCCGCCAGATTCCTAAGATCCGCATCGGCTATCGTGAAATCGTATATTATCGTTGCTGTCTTGCCGCCCCTGCCCTTGCGTTCGAGAGAGATATGCACAGGACCTTTCTGAGCCGCCTGTCCGACGGCATCCGCATCGGACTGAAGCGGTTCACGATCATCCCGTACACCGTCGTCCGGCACAAGACCCTTGAGCGCGTCGCGCCAATCTTCCATCATCATAGCACTGTTATTCTGAAAATTCATTTATGGAGTCTTTGACTGCGCTCAGTCTCGCAGCCTGACCTTCGTGATCGCATGACGGATCGATCATTCGCGTAAGCTGTCGCAGAAAAAGAGTCCGCGACTGTTCGTCGGCCGGAAGTGAATGGACAAACGACATCACCGAATCGGCATTCTGCAGCATAGCAGCCTGCATACACTTGGCTGCAAGAGCCATATTGGCCTCTTCGTCCTCATATTCGGCAAGTTGCGACATAAGGACAGACAGACGGCACAATTCGTCGACCGACAGGTCCGCGAAGGCCGGGCCCTGGATAAGGCTGTCGCATATTACTCCGGCTGATTCGTGGCGGCCGGCGACGAATTCGTCTTCGGCCATGGCGACGGAAACACTGTCAGACCCGCCACACGACGACATCATGACAACGCAGACGGCGGCACAGATGATATAACCGGGAAGTTTCATTCAGCTGCCGTTGTTTTGACGGTCTGAGCTTCAGGATCGCTTATGACCTCGTCAAGCGACCGGCCATCGGCATTCTCCCACTCTGACTCGGCAGGAGATGTGGGATCTTCAGGCTCATAGTACGACTCTACATTGTCACCTGCCGGCGTATCGACATGGGTGCGCGAGTCAAACCACCCTATATAATATAGGATAGTCACGACAATGGCAGCCACGACCAGACCGACGATCAGCAATCGTCCCGTGCCTGATTTCTTAGAATTATTACTCCGTGCCATAATTTATTTATGAATTTTGATTATAAATTCTTGATTTCTTCTGCAAAGGCATGCATCTTAATCGCAGTTTCGGCAGCCTCGGAACCCTTGTTGCCCAGACAGCCGCCGGCTCGGTCGAGAGCGTCCTGCTCCGTGTCAACCGTCAGCACTCCGAAGATCACAGGCGTGTCGCAGTCGGCGTTCAGTGAAGTGATCCCTTGGGTAACGCTCTGGCATACATAGTCGAAATGAGGTGTACCCCCACGGATCACACATCCGAAGACTATCACCGCATCAAACGCCGAACTTTCGATCAGCTGCGAGGCCCCGAACGTAAGTTCCACGGCGCCGGGCACATGATAGACCTTTATCTGTGAATCATCGAAGCCCTCTTTGCGGAATGTCTCGAGTGCACCTTCGAGAAGAGCCGATGTTATATGTCCGTTCCACTCGGCCACCACTATGCCGACGGTCATACCGTCGACCTTGGGAAGCTGACCCTTAGGTGCGCTGTTTTTATTTGTTGTTGCCATAAAATATTAACAATTATGATTTGAGGTTGTTTACGACAATAATCAATGTAGTTTCTGCCAGTCCGCCGTCAGCGATTTAAGTGCGGTTTCGGCGGTTCTGACGGCACCGGTGAGCACATTGCGTCTGAAAGCGTCGTCGGGGCTCTCGAGATGAGCCGCGGCATCGTCGTCGCGATACAGCACATCGACCGCGCCGGCAACCACTCCCGCATTCCACATCATCGACAGACACATGTCCTCGGGTATCTCCACCGAAGTCACCTCTTTGGCGCTGTAATAACAGATACGGCGCCCCTCTATATCGACATTGACCAGAGACCTGCAATAAAAATCGATATGGTCGTGATAGCATCGCTCGCCGTCGCTCACTCCGAAGATAGTCCGGAGATCATTGTTGCGCACGACAACGACCGACGCATATTCGAGGTTCTCCAGTATGACAGGCATCACCCTTGTGATCTGCGGCTCCTGCTGCGGCAGGAAACCCGGCAGATAGACCGTCACAGCCTTACGCTCCGCCGCATGCGCCAGCAGCTGCGACATGCGGGGTCTCATTCTGGCGTCAAGCGCATAATATCCACCGTAAACCACAATGTCACCTTCGTCTATACGCGGCCATATCACATCGAAACATTCGTCGGGATACTGCTCATAGCGGGTCACCGATTCCAAGACATTATCGGTTGACGTATATATTATTACGGGAGTCAGCCCTTCCGTAAAACGATCGACCGACGCAATGCCAACTCCCGCATCATTCAGAAAGCCGGCGATCATGTCGCCGACAGCACCGCGGGCAAGCTCGCTGACGAGCGACACCGGCAGTCCCTGACGGGCAAGTATGGCCGCGGCATTGACAATACGGCCGCCGGGCATTGACCCGACGGGCTGCGCGCCGTTGAACACGATGTCAAGCGCACACTCGCCGATACAAATGACCTTCTTCATCGTCCGTCAACGCTTGTCGCCTCTTGCGGCACGTCCGAGGTATCCCCCGTGATGACGTTTGGCATACTCTTCCCTGGTGAAATTGATCGCCGTCATTACATTGACCACAAGCACGTCGCCGATGACAGTCATCACTGTGGTCGAGGTGGTCGGAGTCAGACCGAGAGGACACACTTCGGGAGCCCCGCCCGTAGGCAATACGAAATCAGCCTGCCCGGCCAGAGGCGACGAGGGCACTCCGGAGATCACTATCAGGGGTATATCGGGATACATATTCTTGGCCAGCGAGACGAGATCGACAATCTCGGTCGTTTTGCCGGAGTTGGAGATCATGAGCATGATGTCGTTGGGCTGGAGTATGCCGAGATCGCCGTGCTGGGCCTCTGACGGATGTATGAACACAGCCGGAGTGCCGGTCGACGAAAAGGTCGTCGCGATGTTCATCGCTATCTGGCCGGCCTTGCCCATGCCGGTGGTCACGAGCTTGCCTCCGCGGCGGTGAACCCGCTCGACTATGGCTTCGACAGCCTTCTGATAGTCGTCCGTATAAGGTATTGATGCAATCGCCTCGCTTTCAGCGCGGAGAATATCATTCATCGATTGTTTGATGTCCATATTATTGTTTGTTATATTGTTACTGCATCGTCTTCATAGATGGTCGGATCGGCGATGCCGGCCTCGGCGAGGGCCTGGCGACGTTCGATACAGGTGCCGCAGCACCCGCAGTGATGCTCTCCGCCCTTGTAGCAGGAATATGTATGCCCGTAATCCACTCCGAGCTCCTTGCCTTTCTCCGCGATCTGTATCTTGCTCAGCAGAGTGTAAGGCGCTCTCAGTTCGATCGAGTCATAGGTGCCCGCCGCTATGGCCGAGCCCATGGCCTTGACAAACGTTTCGCGGCAATCGGGATAGATCGCATGGTCGCCGGCATGATTGGCTATCATCACGGCTTTAAGTCCGCGGCTCTCGGCAAGCCCGGCCGCAGCCGCCAGCATGATGCCGTTACGGAACGGCACGACAGTCGATTTCATGTTGTCGAAGTCATACTCACCGACAGGCACCGCATCGGCGCCCGAAAGGAGTGAGCTGTGGAAATACTGCCCGATAAACGAGAGATCGATCTCGACAAGCTCTATGCCCAGGTTGCGGCAATGATAACGCGCACATTCCATCTCGCGCATATTATGGTTTGAGCCGTAATTGAACGTCACGGCGAGATCTATACTGTCCGAAAAATCATAAAGCATGGTGACGGAGTCCATACCGCCCGACAGCACTAACAACGCGTCTTTATTCATAAATCTGTCTATTGTGATTTGGTCATGATTATTATTTCGTCATCCCGGGAGCGGCATCAAATGCTGCGAGCATCCTGCTCCTGACAAGATCCTGATGTTGGCCGTCGCCGTAATTGGCAAAGGGATATATCGAGATGCCGCCGCGAGGCGTGAAGATGCCGAGAACCTCGATATACTTAGGATCCATCAGCTTGATAAGATCTTTCATTATTATGTTGACACAATCCTCATGAAAGTCGCCATGGTTGCGGAAACTGAAAAGATAGAGCTTCAGGCTCTTGCTCTCGACCATGTCCTCGCGAGGAATATAATTGATGACAATGCGGGCAAAGTCAGGCTGGCCTGTCTTGGGACAAAGCGACGTGAACTCGGGGCAGTTGAACGTCACCAGATAGTCATTCTCGGGATGTTTGTTCTTGAATGTCTCAAGTATCGAGGGATCGTATTGCGTCGGATACTTCACCCCCGTGTTTCCGAGCAGCGTACATCCGCTTATTTCTTCATTATTTCGTGGCATAATACTTGTTTTATAATATTTTACAGAGCCGCGCATCTCCATCGAGCCGTGCTCCGCCGATTGGCTTCGCAAAAATACAATTTTTTTGCGACTCTTATAGCTTGTTTGACAAACTTCATTCATTCTATGACACATCCGGGCCCGGCTTCTAAAAGAACCGGGCCCGGATGTAGTCCTAAAATCATCAGGTCTTATCTGACAATCAGTTTGCTGACCGTCGAACCCTGACGTTTGATATATAGCTTTCCTGACTGCGGATTGCTGATCTTCACTCCTTGCAGGTCATAATATTCGGCAGGTGCGTCAATATTATTGTCGACAGCCACATTTGCCACCGACGAAGTAATGTCAAATCCTTCGGGCAGCACTATCCTGGTCTCTTGTTTCGTGTTGACCGAATACCAGTCGCCGTCATCATAATTAAGCATCGAGAACTGCAAGGCATCTTCAGGGAATGTCATCACCCCGTCTTCAATAACAGCACCCATCCCGGTTTCGATACATTCTTCTATATCATAGCCTACGCAAAGGAAATAATTGACATACGAATTAACCCGCATCAGACCATATTGCCCGGACTCCATGCCGATCGGCGACTCTTCAATATAGATACACTCGGGCGTGCCGGCGTTGATATAGATATAATGATGATGATCCTTGTGCTTGGCGTTGAGAGCCGCATACTCATCGAGACCCGAATAGGGATCGACCAGACGGTAGCGTGTCGGCTCGGCCTTGCTCTGCTGGAGCATACACCTGGTGGTCTGCGACGGTATGTTTGAGATCAGATCCTGAAGAATGCCGTCAGTGAATTCCGCATCGCCGCAATCGGTCCAGCCATCGGGATCCTCATCGATAAAATAATAGCTACACCACACATATCCGACTCGCTCACCATCTCTGTCAAGACCCACAAGCACAATGGTTTCCTTGTTGACTTCGTCCATCTCGTAGCTGAACTCACCGCGGGGCCCGAACGTCGCACCACTCTCGGTCACAAGTCTCACATGCCCGATCATTTCGTCCTCAAGCATGTTGGGGAAAACAGCATATCTGACCTCAGCGATGTCGGCTCCGACACTGAGCGTGGCTTTGAACGTCCGCTCGGTCAGGCACTGCGATGCCGGCTCGATAGACATTATGTAGTCGCTGAGCTCAATACCCGGAAGCACGATGCGAAATTTGCCGCGACGGTTGGCTGCGATGGCGCTCTCGCCCATGCCGACTGCGATGCCGAGCATGGGTGCGGTGAATTTTCCGTCTCTGAACACTACATTGTAACTCGAATTGACTCCGATAAACACCTCACCCGTACCGAGATCAAACCCCGTCATGGTCTTGTGGAAAATGACGTTGTCAGGATCACTTGCATCTATGTCAATATAACATTTCCCTTCAGAATCATACTGTTCGGGAGTCAGGATCTTGTTGTTGACCTTTTCAATTTCATCAGCAAAAGCCTTGCCGTAGGGTGAGACTACACGGTAGAACGGCGAGTCATCCTCGGCCTGCATGATCTCCACCTGATAGGTCACCGGCTGCCAGTCGAGAAGTTGAGTGACCATATCGTCGGTCATCCATCCCATACCGAGTGATTTGTAGACAATTTCGTCGGCCCTCGCATTTTGTGCGGCCACAGATACGATCAAAGCCGCCATCAGAAGAGTAAAACACTTTTTCATAAGCATAAATTGCTGGAATATTTAATAATTGACTATTTGCTTGCAAAACTATGAAAATTTTCACAAGCAACCAAATAATTCACAAATTATACGACAAAAAGCTTTACAAGCCCTAAAATAGCGATCAAGTGATCGGATTTTAGACTTCTATCCGCTCGGCTTCGATCGCGTGTCCCAGGAAAAGAGTGGCGAGCGATGAGAATTTATCCGGATTTTCTGTCGTAAGATATTGCGTATGACCGCTACGGGTCAGACTGCGCTCCATCTCGGGGTGACGACGCAGGTAGTCGACAAGACTGCGGGCCACGATATCGCCCTGGCGCACGATCTCTATGCCTTCGGGCACGGCCGCGCGTATCTTCGGATAGAGCAACGGATAGTGGGTGCATCCGAGCACGATCGTATCAATTTCACTATCGGTATCCATCAGCGCATCGACATCCTGACGCACAAAATAGTCGGCTCCGGGTCGGTCAGACTCACGGTTCTCCACAAGCGGCACCCACATCGGACAGGCATGAGCGCTCACGGCATACTCGGGATGCAGCTTGGCGATCTCTATGTTGTACGATTCCGATGCCACAGTGCCGGGCGTGGCAAAAATGCCGATATGGCCGTTACGCGTGATATCGCCGACTGCCTCGACCGTCGGGCGGATCACTCCGAGCACACGGCGCTCGGGATCGAGACGCTGCAGATCGAGCTGCTGGATATTGCGCAACGCCTTGGCCGACGCCGTGTTGCATGCAAGTATCACGAGATGGCAACCGCGACGAAACAGCTCGGTAACCGCCTCGAGCGTAAACTCATAGACTATGTCAAACGAACGCGAACCGTAAGGCGCCCGCGCATTGTCGCCCAGATAGATATAGTCATATCCGGGCAGCACCTTGCGTATCTCCGAGAGGATCGTAAGACCGCCGTACCCCGAGTCAAACACCCCGACGGGACCTGGCGCCGCTGAAAAATTGCCTGCGTTCATGTCTCAAAGTTAGATATAAATCGCTTCACCGCAAAATTTTTGTCACCGCCATCCGGATCATCGGCATTTATCACTGTAATACACATCGATTGTGCGTTTTAGACCGTTACATGTCTAATTACTAATTCATGTCACTTGTGACGGTTTTTAGTAATAGCAAAGGTAGCGTTATTTTCTATCCCCGCCAAACTTTTCGCTTCTTTTCGCCAAGAAGTGCCGTTCCCTGCTGCTCGATCATCGCTACATTATCACAAAGACATTAATAGGCAGGCCATAGAATGCTTAAAATTGTTAAAATTTCTTTTATATTAAAATTTTTAAATTACATTTGAGCGACAATCGGTCAAATACAAAAATCAAATTGAATGATAAATCGCCTTAAATCTTTTTGTTCAATCGAAAACATATCGTTCGCACTTCTATGCGCGGCCGCTGTTTTTTCGAAATCAACTTCAATCAATGACGGTGCATTAGTGCCGAAACAGCTCTATACCCTCTTTGCCGCCGGCATAATGATTGTAATACTCTCATTTAAGTCCATATTAGGATATAAAATCAAAATTGAAGCAAAAGCATGGATCTGTATTATAGCAGTTGTTGCCGGATTTGAAGCGGCGTATTCGCTATTTCAGTACTTTGTATATCTGTATTTCGATCTTGACGTTTCTGTTGGTGGGCATTTTGACAATCCGGCCGGATTGATTGCTACATTGTGTGTTTCGCTGCCTTTTGCTTTGTTTTTTTACAGTAGTACTGACAAGTATCGCAAATTCGCCTTGATACTATGCATTTTAATTATTTTGGCTGTTGTAGTCTCTCGATCGCGGACCGGAATGATCATTTCTGTTATGTTGCTCCTTAATGTATTCTTAAAAGAAAAGAAAGTTACACTAAGACTGCGTTCTCTTTTGTTGGTTGGACTCATTGTCATTTTAATAATAGGGGCATATTTTATCAATCAGGATTCGGCTGACGGGCGAATACTGATATGGAAAGCTTGTTGGCCTTTGATTTGCGATACTCCGTTTTACGGCAATGGCATAGGCACATTTTCACGGCTTTATATGGATTATCAGGCTATATTTCTAGACGGATGTCCCGTTGACGGGAAGTATCACATGTTGGCAGGGAATGTTCTAGTGCCATTTAATGAGTATATTAGGCTGTATCTTAATTTTGGTGTAATTGGACTCTTCGCATTGATTTCGATAGCCACGATAATGTGGATCGCCTATATAAAACATCCCAATGCCGAAAAACGAGTGTGGCTTCAAGCTGTTGCTGTAATCGCTTTTATTTCGCTGTTTTCATATCCGTTTACTTATCCGTTTACTTATATTGTGTGCGCCATTGCAATATTATTTGTTTGCAAAAATGGTGTCGCTATACGGGTTGCAAAGACTGCTAAAATGATGGGCGCGATTTCAGCGATCATTGTAGGGATTTATTTGAGTATTTACTCTTTCCGCCAGATAAGGAATGAATATCTATGGTTTGAAGCATACGCAGAACGAAGTATAGCAAAGTACGCCCTATTGTTCGATGATTATAACAATTCGCCTCATTTCTTGTATAGTTATGCAATGGAGTTATATAATAGTAATGACTTGGATTATAGTCTTGAAATTGCAAAGAAATGTGACAATATGATAGCTCATTACGACTTGGAACTTTTATTGGGAGATATTTATTATCAACTTAAACAATATGACAAATCGCAAAAGCATTTTACTATCGCATTAAGAATGTGCCCAAATCGTTTTATTCCTTTAGAATCCTTGCATGCCATATATGCGATACAAGGAGACAATGATAGAGCGACCAAAATTGCGAAAAAAATTATATCTAAGCCGGAGAAGGTCTCATCTCGATCAGTAAAACGTATAAAAGCTCGAATGAAAAGATATTTGGAGAATGATGCTGATTAATTAACAATACAAAATTTGAAACAAAATGAAAAAATTAAAACTAATTGTTCTATTGTTGCCAATATTTTTTATGGCAAGTTGTACTTCAGAAACCGATATAGAGGCTCTTCAAAAAAAGCTACCTTTTATATCACTGCCCAACTCGACAGATTTTACCGATTTGTCATCAATAGAAATTAATATAATCAATAGTGTCGAAAATAGAATTCAGATAGTTGAAAATGGGGAAGGTCTATATGAAATAGTTGCAAAATCCGGAGAAGAGATAAATATTTCGGAAAATATTTATGACTATTTTAATAGATTAGTACATAACACTAATCAAATCGCCTTAAAATATCGAAATACCAAAAGGAATAGATTAATTTCTCGTTCAGAGACAGATGGAATAGCGTTATATGATTGCGTGGCCTATGCTGTTTATGGAGCAGGAAAAGTTGATAGCGTAGAAACTGCTAAAAAAAGAATAGGGTATGCCATTGCGAATAAAGGCATTCCCCCTGGTGATATGTTAAAGACATTAGGTTTATTTGGAAGAGTGGAACAATTAAATCCCAGAGCATTTAATCAAGCAGAAACTTTTGATAAACCAATTATAGCAGTGTTCCGTCCGGATGCCGGTTCAAACATTGGTCATGCTGTAAACGCAACGCGAATGCAACAAAACGGACACCTTAAATGTACTGACTATCAAAATGGCAGGACTGAGATAACCATACCTTTGGGCGAAATATATTACATATATAGATATTTGGATTGAATAATGAAACCCATATTTACCCTGCTATCCCTGTTGTTTTCGTCATTTGCCGTATTGGCAAATGACATGAATGCCGTTGCTTTATCTTTTGAAAAGCATTTCAATGATTATATTGATAGTCTTAATAAATATGATATAATCCTCGAAAAGGCAGATGGTTTTGAAGTCCTTGATACAAGAGGACGAGAGTCGGCAACAACTGCTCGTTTCAGACCGCCGTTGTATGTTAAACAATATCCTTATGTTTTGGAAAATGCAGACGCCGGTGTTGCCTTTCTATATCCTGAAATCAATCTTGATGAAAAAGGACTGAAAGAAGGTTTCTATGTAGAAAATGAAATACGTTCAAATGAGAAAAATATAGATTTTGATGTCCGTCAGTCTATTTCAATCTTATCCGGGAAAGAAGCGGAACAATATTCTAATGCTGATACTGCCGTCGTATATGAGCTGGATATGTTTTACAACGATGTGCCATATTTGGGAGTGTATCGTCACTGTGTCGGAATTTATCTTCGCAAGTATGCTCATCCCGCTATGTTGCTGAAAGTCATGCTTTCAGATTCGGCATATACTGAGAAAGACAAATACGTCAGAATGATGCTTGACCTTCTTCGATACGGCAACGAACAAAATCCGGAGATGGAGAAGTTTGAGCATAAAGTATCAGCGGTTGTTGACCTTGATTTTCCCTCAAAAAAGAAAAAGTTTTGCGGCTTTATTATGGATGACATCGACGATGAAACTCTTGATGCATACGTTCAGTTTAAGAAGCTACGCGACTCATACCGAGCTAAGATGGTAGAGAAAACCGATACGCTATCCACAACCGAAGAACGCGACTAATTCTAAAACCATCTACTCTCTGTATGAACTATTTTAAACTTCTTGTCATTTCTGCCATTCTTGCGGTCTTTGTGCTGCAAGGATGCAAAAATGACAATTATGATTCGCAACTCAATGAAGCATTGGCCTATGCCGGATCAAACCGGCATCAACTTGAATTGGTTCTTGATCATTATAGAGGGGATTCGATTGGCCTTGAGTCAGCAAAGTTTTTAATCCGCAATATGCCCGGTCATTATTCTTATGCTGATACAGCAACCGTCAACAGATTTTATGACAGATTGGATTCGCTTAACTCCGCAATGAAAAACTGTTCCTTGAAAGAACTGCAAGAGGCCATCAAGGATTTATGTGAAGTCAATCATGTAGACCAATTCCCTACCATTGATGATGTCAGGATCATAAGTGCGACATTTCTGATTGATAATATTGACGGGGCTTTGCGGCAATGGCGCGAAAAACCTTGGTGTGACCGATTGGATTTTGATCAATTTTGCGAATATATTTTGCCATATAAAACAACAGAATTACAAGAATTGAAATCATGGCGAAACGAATATGACAATTATTTTGCAGATTCACTTGAACGGATATCAAGTTGTTCACTCTATAGAATTTCGGCATTTCAGGCGGCTGAAACTGTGAATAATTGCTTAAAACAATATTTTTCCCGCGATCCGTATGACTACGAGATTCCATTGCTGTATTATCGTCCGTTGAGTCGCTTGGCTATTCCGTTTGCAACTTGCGATGAATTGTGCAATACCGGTCTCCCTGCTTTCAGGGCGGCTGGAATCCCTGTCGCGCTTGATAATGTGCCGGTGTGGGGATATGGCAATCGTGGACATTCATGGGCTGTGGTTCACGCTCCGAATGGAAAAGATATTCCGTTTGTGCCTATAGATGGGTCTCCATATACGACCCACAAAGTTAATGAGACCGTGGGTAAGGCATACCGCCGCACATTTGCACAGAATCGCGAATTGGTTGAACTGAATGCAACGCAACCGTGTGTCCCTGAGGTATTCCGCAATATATTTCAACGCGATGTAACGACATTGTATGCAGATACTATAAGGGTCTCACTTGACGTTGATCTGAAGAATGGCGATTATATTTATTTATGTTCATCAAGCAGAGCTACATGGCGGCCCGTAGATTTTACCAAAGTCACTGACGGCAAGGCGGTTTTTGAAGATGTCGGCAAAGGCTGTATTTACTTGCCGGCAATTTACGGCATAGATGGACTTGTTCCAGTAGGAGAACCATTTGCAATAGAACGGAATGGACATTTTCACCCCATCGTGGCAAATTGCGATAGTCTGATCGATGTGACTCTATATCGTAAAGCTCCTTTACTTGAATATGCATGGAGAGCTGCGGTAAGATGTGAAAATGGTGTTTTTGAGGCATCAGATTCTCGTGACTTTGGCAAACCGATACATATCGGAGAAATTAATGCATCAGTAGATAAGGCTGGAGAAATTGCTATTGAGCCGCAAATAGGCCCCCATCGTTATTGGCGTTTCATCGGGCGAGGGGACGATGCGGTCTGTAGCATTGGCGAGATCAGCCTTATCCGAGACGGTGTAGTTATTAACCGGGAAGGTAAAGTATTATCTAATATTAAGGTTGATAGCAATTTGAAGAATGCAAAGCCGGACAAGGCATTCGATGGAGACGTATTGACTGCTGTAACGTTCACACATCCCGGTGAAGCATGGGTCGCATTGGAATTTACCACTCCGGTATGCCTTGACAAAATACGCTATTCACCTAGAAGTGATGGGAATATGATAGAACCCGGAGATGAATATGAACTGGTATATTGGTCTGATGGAGATTGGTGCTCATTAGGTAAACAGACTGCTGATGGGATCTCGATAACATTCCACAACATTCCTTCTGATGGCATATACATACTTCACAATAGGACTAAAGGCAGCAGTGTCCGCATCTTTCGTATCGACAAAGAAGGCAATCAGGAATGGTGGTGATTGGCCGTGTGCAAAATTGTAGAATTTGAAATATAGGGGCTATGACCTAATTTCGTCCTTGCAAATTGTGATTCAGATATTTTTACATGCGGAAGAATAGAAATGTTGAGCTTTTTGATTAAATTTGCAAAAGATTTCAGATAATTTATTGTTCAACAATCATAATAAGCATAGCACAACACAATGTCAATTGATACTATAATAGCCGAAGCCGTCAGCAAAGCCGTCAAAGATCTTTATAACGTGGAGTGCGCTCCGGCGTCCGTAGTGCCGCAGCCTACCCGCAAAGAGTTTGAAGGCAATCTGACCGTTGTCGTGTTTCCGTGGGTGAAAGCCGCCCGCAAGGCGCCCGAACAGGTTGCCCGCGAGATCGGCGAACACCTCGTCGCCGACGAACCGGCGGTCAAGTCGTTCAACGTGGTCAAAGGCTTCCTCAACATCGTGATCGAACCAACATTCTGGTGTCAAGTGCTCGACCGCATAGCCTCGACCGAAAACTACGGCTCCCGTCATGCCTCCGACAGCGACCCGCTGGTGATGGTCGAATATTCGTCGCCCAACACCAACAAGCCTCTACACCTCGGCCATCTGCGCAACATACTCCTCGGCTACAGCCTCTCGCAGATACTCAAAGCCTGCGGCAACCGCGTCGTCAAGACCAACATCGTCAACGACCGCGGCATACACATCTGCAAATCGATGCTCGCTTGGCAAAAATGGCACAACGGCGAGACCCCCGGGTCGACAGGCATCAAGGGCGACCACCTTATCGGCGACTGCTATGTCGACTTCGACAAGCACTACAAAGCCGAGGTCAAGCAACTGATGGCCGAAGGCATGACTCAGGAAGAAGCCGAGGCATCCTCGCCTCTTATGCTCGAGGCCCGCGAGATGCTACGCCGCTGGGAACAGAAAGATCCCGAGGTGCGCAAGCTTTGGCAGACCATGAACACCTGGGTCTATGACGGATTCGATCAGACCTATGCGCGCATGGGCGTCGACTTCGACAAGATATATTACGAGTCCGACACCTACCTCGAAGGCAAGGAGAAGGTGCTCGAAGGGCTTGAAAAAGGTGTGCTCTACCGCAAGAACGACGGTTCCGTCTGGGCCGACCTCACCGGCGACGGCCTCGACCACAAGCTGCTGCTCCGCAGCGACGGAACGTCGGTCTACATGACCCAGGACATCGGCACAGCCAAACTCCGCTTCCGCGATTATCCCATCGACAAGATGATCTATGTCGTCGGCAACGAGCAGAACTATCATTTCCAGGTGCTCTCACTTCTGCTCGACCGCCTCGGGTTCAAGTGGGGCAAAGATCTCGTGCACTTCTCCTACGGCATGGTCGAGCTGCCCGAAGGCCGCATGAAGAGCCGCGAGGGAACGGTGGTCGACGCCGACGACCTCATGGCCGAAATGGTGGCCGGAGCCCGTGAAGTGGCAGAATCTGCAGGAAAGACCGAAGGTCTCGACGAGGTTCAGAAAGCCGAGATCGCCGAAATAGTCGGCATGGGTGCTCTGAAATACTTCCTGCTCAAGGTCGATCCGCGCAAGAACATGACCTTCAACCCCAAAGAGTCGATCGACTTCAACGGCAACACTGGCCCGTTCATCCAGTATACCTACGCACGTATCCGCTCTGTGCTACGACGCGCTGACGAAAACGGACTGAAAATCACCCCTTATCGCGACGTCGTGCCAAACGAGAAAGAAATCTCGCTCATCCAGCGCCTCGCCTCTTATCCGTCAGTGGTTCAGGAAGCCGGACGCAGCTACTCGCCGGCTCTGATCGCCAACTACATCTACGACCTCGCCAAGGAATACAACCAGTTCTACCATGACTGTCCCTGTCTGCGAGAGGACGACGAAGCCCTCAGATCGCTGCGTCTGCAGCTCTCCGACGTGACCGCCGATGTCATAGCCTCAGGCATGGCTCTTCTGGGCATCCGCGTTCCCGAAAGAATGTAATCCTAATTTTTTGACAACCAACTCTCAATTCTTATAAATTATGTTTGACAACAACTACAACAACCCCTACAACACCGAGACTCGCTCGCTGAGCACCAAAGTTTCGGCCGTGATGAAACGCGTCTACTTCAAGATGACGCTCGGTCTGCTCGTGTCGGCCTTCATAGCACTATGGTGCTCTGAAAGTCCCGTCTACTGGAATTTTCTCAGCGGCAACAGCTGGGCTGTCTGGGTGCTTCTCATCGTCGAGATAGGACTCGTGATCGCCATCACCGGCGCCATCCGGCGTCTCTCGTCGGCAGCAGCCACAGGTCTATTTTACCTCTTTGCCGCAGTCAACGGTCTCGCCCTCGCCCCGATTTTCATAGTCTACACAAGCCACAGCATCGCCGTGACATTCTTTGTCACCGCAGGCACGTTTGCAGCCATGAGCATCTACGGCTTCTTCACGTCCAACGACCTTTCAAAGATGGGTTCGATCCTCTTCATGGCTCTTATCGGACTGATCATAGCCTCGGTGGTAAACATCTTCCTCCATAGCGACACGATGATGTGGATCATCACTTTCGCAGGTGTGATCATCTTCGTCGGCCTCACGGCATGGGACACCCAGCAGATCAAAAACATGGCAATCCAGATGGACACCGCTTCGGTAGGCAAACTCGCCACAATCGGTGCTCTGAACCTCTATCTCGACTTCATCAACCTCTTCCTCTATCTGCTGCGCATCTTCGGCAACCGCGACTGACAACAGCCCAACCACCGAATATTTACACCTCCAACACCGTAGGGACGCACGGTTCGTGCGTCCCGATTTTTAAATATACATTTGCAACCGGCTTCAACGTGAGCTTCTTCAACCGCTACCGTCACGACTATGCGTCGCTGCTGCGCCTGGGCTTCCCGATCCTGATCGGCCAGCTCGGCATGATCGTCGTAGGCTTTGCCGACAACATAATGGTCGGCCACTACTCCACTCCGGCCCTGGCATCGGCATCGTTTGTCAACAACCTGTTCAACGTCGCCATTTTCTGCTGCGTCGGTTTCACCTACGGACTTACTCCGATCGTCGGATCGCTATATGCCCGCGGACGACATGGCGACATAGGCTCCGTCACACGCGCCGCCCTTGTGCTCAACTCCATGTTCACCGTCGCGGTCATGGCGCTGATGTCCCTCGTATATTTCAATCTCCACCGTCTCGGCCAACCTGAAGAACTGCTGCCGCTCATACGCCCATACTTCCTGATCTACCTCGCCGGCATGCTGCCCGTGGCCGTGTTCAACGTATTCGCCCAATGGAGCTACGGCATCAAGAACACCAACCTGCCGATGTGGATCATACTCTCTTCCAATCTCCTCAACATAATCGGCAACTACCTGCTGATCTTCGGCCACGGCGGATTTCCCGAAATGGGACTCGTGGGAGCCGGCATAAGCACACTCTTTGCCCGCGTGGTATGCCCGGTAGCCATCATCGCGTGCTTCGCCATCAAAGCTCACAACCGTCCATATCGCCGGGGATTCGCCAGAGCGCGCACATCGCTCCGCGACATACACAGGATCTGGTCGATAAGCATACCGATCTCCATGCAGATGACCTTCGAGTCGGGATCGTTCACATTTGCGGCCGTCATGACCGGATGGATAAGCGCCATCGACCTTGCGGCCTTCCAGATCATAGTCATTGTCGGCACCCTCGGCTTCTGCATCTACTACAGCATCGGCTCCGCCGTCACCATCCTCGTGGCCAACGAAGCCGGACGCGACGACCGCCGGGCAATGAGGCGCGTCGCCTGGGCCGGCTACCATGTTCTGCTGACTCTCATGTGCATATCTTCGGCCATATTTATCTTCTTCGGCAACTCGCTGATGAGCTGTTTCACCGAAGATCCCGCAGTACTCGCCATCGCCTCGGGGCTGATTCTGCCTCTTGTCCTGTATCAGGCCGGCGACGCCACCCAGATCAACTTCGCGGCCGCCCTCCGAGGCACAGCACGGGTCATGCCAATGCTGTGGATTGCTTTTGTCAGCTACATCGTGTTCGGGATCCCGGCGACTTATATGCTCGGCTTCCCGCTCGGATTAGGCACCTACGGCATCATTCTCAGCTTCTCGGTGAGTCTGTTTATAGCCGCCGCGCTCTTTCTCTACTTCTTCCTGCGCTCCACTCGTCCGGTGAGCCAATTGCGCACAGGCGCGTCATAATAACGCGCGAACACCCGGGCGAGCACCACTACAGCCACGACTATCGCAGCGGCGACAGGCCACGCGCGGTCGACGCCGTAGCCGTTTTTCCACGCCCAGGCGTAGAGAAGATACATAAACGGATATTGGATCACATACATCGGATAGGAGATCACTCCGAGAAACTCGCACGTGCGCGCCGAACGGCGGTCGTCGGTCTTGCCCGATGCCGCAAGCCACACTATCGCCGGAAACACAAAAAGCGTACACACGGCGTCATAGATGCCGTTGGCCGGCGACGGCCTATCGGTGCCCCCGACATAAGGAACCGCGAGCACCGCCACGATAAGCGCCGAGCATATCCAGAACGCGCCGCGGATCTTCACCGGCTTGAACACACGCCACAGCAGCATACCTGCCGAGAACGAAAACGTCATCCTCACCAGACCCATCACAAAACCGCCGTCGGCGGCCGTCCAGCCTACCCCCACGTGATAGTAGCCCGAGTCGTTGCCGAGAGCGACAGCCGCAAGCGACGCGCCCGACAGAACCACGAACACTTTCAGCCAGCGCGTCGACAGACGGTGCAGAAACAGAGCGTAGAATATACTGCCGATATATTCGAAGAAAAGCGACCACGAGGGACCGTTGAGCGGAAACATCTCGCCGTTGCCCCTGACTTCGGGAAGCGTCCCCGGCAGCGACGGTAACATCAGCAGACCCAGCAGGAGCGACAGCCCGACAGCCGTATAGCTCACCGATGTGCCGTCCCACTTCTCACAGCCCTGGATCAGAAACGACACTACCCCGAGCACCACTCCGGCCACGACCATAGGATGAAGACGGATCAGACGCCGCCTCATAAAATCTCCCGCAGTCATGCCTTGTCGCCACCGCCCGTCGTAGGCATGGCCGATCACAAAGCCCGAAAGGACAAAGAAGAAGTCTACGGCCAGATAGCCGTGGTTGAACCACTGGTCCATCGGCGACGTGGCAAAGCACTCGCCGATATGATAGAAAATGACCATCAGCGCGGCGACTCCGCGCAGACCGTCGAGCAACTCGTAGCGCGGTCTGACCGCGTCTGTCTGTTGTGTCTGCATAATCACAACTAATTAGAAAACAAAGGACGGAGTCCGGAGTGTCCGGGATCCGTCCTTTTAACGTTAAAAAGATCTATAATATTACTCGTAGCTGCTGATAAGGAATGTTGCCAGACCCTCGCGGCCGTTCCAGATAGCTACGCGGCCTTCGTTTGCATCCGCATCCCAGTACCAGCACCCGGCAGAGCCGAAGCTGTTGATACCGTTCAGACCCGCTGCGCCAATCGCCGCCATAGAATACCTGCGCATGTCATAGCACAGCACATCATCAGTGTACACCGAGAAGTCGCCCGTCATCATCTGGCTTCTGTATGACCAGTCATATCCCGTCAGCACAAGGCTGTACTCTTTGCCGTTTATAATCATGGCCATCACGAACGGACGGCGGCAACCGCCGCGGCCGCCAGACTTGCCTGTCGCGCTCCACCATGTCACACCGTCGGTTAATGCTTTGCCGTTGAGGTGTGCGGGCATCACGCTGAGTGTCATGCCTGACGACGAATTATAGTAGCCCTTCACAGAACCGTTGCCATCTCCTTCAGTATCACCGACAAGATAGTTGGAATTGTTGTCAGAGCCGAAGAACGATATCATCTGGGTCCACGACTTGTCGTTCGACTGGTAGCCGGTGGATATTATCTTGTGGTCCTGAACCTGACCGCCACTGACGTTAACGGCTACATGATCGCCTGTCGCACTACGGTCAGTCATATATGAGATCACGGCCTTGTCGGTGATATCGCCTGCAACCTGGATGAACATCGAGGCGTCGACAGTATGGCTGTTGAAATATACAGGCTTGGGAAGATCGCCGACCTTTACAGGAGCCGCATCGATCGACGGCCAATAGTAGACCGCGCTCGCAGCGCCGTTCACACCGCCCGTGGCTGCGACCATGTGTCCGTACCAGTCATTGGTGATGTTGACGATCTCGCCGACATTCAGCGAGCCGAGATTGACGCTGACATTTTCTTCCGCGAGAGTCTCTGCATTCCACACCTTGAACGCCAGCGAGGGATTGGCCGGGAAATTCTTGCTTGAATTACCCCAGGCATACACATGAGAGAAGCCCACAAGCTTGCCGCTGCAGAAAGCAGGCCAGAAAAGAAGGTCCCCGTGAGGAGCGTCTCCGCCGTCATCGCCGGTCATCGCCGCTCCGGGATAGCCGAGTTCGGTGTAGAGTTTCTCGGCGAGTATGCGAGAGTAGGCATAACCCTGACCTACAGGCAGAGGATCGCTCGGACCCCACTTTACTGTATACGTGCGGTGGTTCTTGCCGTCGCCGGAAGTTACAGTGTACTTCACTTCTTCGGTGAAGTTCTGAGGTTCGAGCGGAGACGGAGAGCATGTCGCGCCCATCGGAAGATAGAACACAGGCAATGCGCCGTTGAGCTCGGCATCGACATTGGCAAACGGATTGATCTTGACCGTGATTATGTCACCTTCGATCGACGACGTGTATGTATTGCCGGTCGCGCTCTTGAGCGCAAAAGGACCGGTAATGTCTGTGCGCGAAAGCTGGGCATCATAGTCATAGTCACTGCAGGAAGTCACCGACAATAGTCCGGCGCCTGCTATTAGAGCTAAAGCTAATGATTTATATATTTTCATTTTAGTCTGTTCTTATCGGGTTATTCAAAATCGCCATAGATTCGGTATTGACGGACCTTGCCGTTACCGCCCCTGACGCTCACAACAATACCGTCGCCGGTGATATCGTGGACACCCTGAAGTCCGGGTGTGATGATAACGTCGTAGCTGACATCGGCGCTGAGATACACCTTTGTGAGATCTATTTCATCAAACTGTGATAAGGGAAACTCGATATGAGCTATACCGTAGCCGCCTGCGACCATCTCTGCCGTCACCTTGCCGTCCACTTTGTTGCCTTCGGCATCATACTCGTCAATGGTGAACGAATGCTGCTGACCCTGGAGTGTGGTCATCATGAAAAGCTGGTTGATCAGATTGTCGGTGTGCACAAATTCAGGATCAGCTTCGCGGCAGCCGGAGAAAGCACTCGCCATCACGCAGACGAAGAGAGCGACCATTGTGCTTTTGATTATATTTTTCATTGTCATTATCAATGTTAAGTCTGAAAATTAATTCTGTTACCAGATAGGATTGTTGTCGCAAAGATTATTCTGCGATAATTCACTTGACGGCAAAGACAGATAATAGTAATGAGGCAGGAAGATGCGCTTGCGGCCTGCATCAGCGTCGACAGTCTCGTATTTGTACGATCCGTCACTCTGCCTGGTGATCTTGTGGGCATGTACGTTCTTGCCGTTGATCACACTTTCGGCCAGACGCCAGCGGCGGAGATCCCAGATGCGGAGTCCTTCACCTGCCAGCTCGACGCAGCGCTCATGGCGCAGAATCTCCATGAATTTGTCGAGTGTCTGAGCATCTGCCTGCGTCTTGTCGGGAAGACCTACGCGGGCGCGCACCTTGTTAAGTTCCTTGAGAGCATCGGGAATATTTCCGAGCTGGGCAAGAGCTTCGGCGCGGTTGAGAAGCACTTCACCGTAGCGGATCACGATATCGGTGTTGTAGCTGCCCTCGGTCGGGAATGAGCCATTGCCTTCCTGCAGATATTTGCGGAGATAGTAGCCTGTCACAGTGTGACCGTCAGCGCCGGTTTCAATGCTGAAATCGCGGTATTCGTCGCTTCCCCCTACAAAAGTCTCGATCTTACGTCCTTCCCATTCGCTGCCGTTATAGAGAACCGTCGCATGGAATCGAGGTTCGCGGTCCGTGTAGGGATCTGCGTGGTCTGCACCATATGTATTCCAGTCAAAAGCAGTGCCGTCTTTGAATTCATACATATCGACAAGTTCGGCTGTCGGGTTGCTGTAGCCCTGAGTCTGGGTATTATAGACCAAACGGTCGCCGTACGGACGGTTGTCGGCATCGAAACTGTGTCTGATTACGTTCTTCGAGCCTCTGATGCTGAAGATTATCTCCTTGCTGTTGTCCTGTCCCGAACCTACATCAAAGAGCTTGGCATAATCGGGCACGAGGTCATAATACTTGGCACATTCAGCCGCCGCGTCGGCTGCGATCTGCCATTCATGGGCAAAGAGAGCGATGCGCGACATAAACGCGTATGCCATTCCCTTGGTCGCACGGCCGGTCCAGTCTGAGGACCACTCTTCGGGAAGATTGTCGGCACACCACTGAAGCTCATCAAGGATGTATTTGTATGTGGCAGCTTCCGAGATACGGGCGCGGTGCCTGTCGCTGTCGTATGCGCCGTCGTCAAGCCAGCCGCCGCCGCCAGAGTGATCGGTGCGGAGCACTACGCCGCCATAGACACGGGCAAGGAAGAAATAATTGATAGCGTTGCAGAAACGGCCTTCGGCGCGACGGATAGTGTACCACTCGTCACCCCATTTCTGGCCATAACGCTCGAGATCGTTGAGCATCAGATTAGTGCGCTTGATGCGCCCGTAAGCTGCACTCCAGCAGTCAAACAGGCCGGCATTGCCGCTACTGAACGCCGATGTTTCGAGAAGGGCGTTGTTAAACGGCTCAACCCACCACATGTTCGACTTGATCAAGTCGCTGTAGCTGTCATAAAATTTACTTTTATCAAAGACGTTCGACTGATCTCTGAACGTATTGTAGGCTGCGGTGACATATTTGTCTGCGTTGGCCTGGCTACTCCACACGGCGACGTCGCCGAAGGTCGAAGTGTCGTTGATATCGAGCACATCGTTGCAGGAGCTTGCCGAGACAAGAAGCGCTGCCGCGATTGCTATGTTTTTATATATCTTGTTCATAATGATAAAATCCTTTATTTAGAATGACACGTTAAGACCGAGACTCCATGTCGACTGCTGCGGATAGAGGTTGAATGTAGCCGAAGGGGTCTCGGGATCGACATACTTGTGATGGCTGAATGTCAGTACGTTTGTACCCGACACATATACATTGACGCCGGTGAACGGTGTACGAGCGAGAACCTTCGAAGGCACATTGTAACCGAGTGTAAGGTTCTTCAGACGGAGATACTCGCCGTTGACCATCCAGAAGTCGGAGATAAGGATGTTGTTGCCGCCGGACGATGTCGTAAGACGTGGATATTTGGCATTTGTATTCTCGGGAGTCCAGCTGTTCTCGGCGACATACTTCACGCCGTTGCCGTTCTGGTCGAATGCAGTGTTGAGCATCGTGCCTACAACCCACTGATACTGGTCATTGCCGCCGAGCATATAGTCGCAGTGCGTCACACCTTGCCAGAGCATATTGAGATAGAAATCCTTGTAGTTGAAATCTGCGTTCAACGAGAAAGAGATTTCGGGCATTGTGCCGTAACCGATACGCACCATGTCAAGCACCTCGGAATTAGCATCCTTGAAGTTGATTCGGCCGTCACCGTTGATATCGACATAGCGGATATCGCCCAGACGAGGTCCTTGAGAAGACGAATGCCATGACGTTCCGTCGAGGCGGGGCGCGTTGTCAAGCTGCTCCTGGGTCAGATAGAGACCGTCGGATTTGAGACCGTAGCGCACGCCGAGAGGCTGACCTATACGCGGTTGAAGCGTAGTCGGATAGTTTGGAGTCTGAGTTTGGCTCAAAACCTTGTTGCGGGCAAAGCCGAAAGTACCGCGCAGACGATAGCTGAAGTCGCGGTTGACGGTAAGTTGGTGATGAAGCGTAAAGTCTATACCGCGGTTATCCATTGAGCCGTTATTCCTCTGTTTTGGCACATTTCCGCCCAACGACGGGGCAAATTCTCCCGTGACACCCTGAAGAAGATTGCTGGTGTACTGATAGAACACATCGATTTCAGCGCCGAACTTGCGGTCGAGGATGTCGAAATCAAGACCGATGTTGTATGTCTCCGTGATACTCCACTTGAGATTACGCTGAAGGTAGGTATTGGTATAATAGCACGATTGAATCGAATTACCCAACACGATGCTGTTTGGAGAGGTGTGGAATGTTGCATTGTAGAGATAGGGGGTGACGTTGTCTTTACCCGACTTGCCCCAGCTTGCGCGGAGTTTCAGGAAGGTGAGCCAGGGAGCGTTTTCGGTAATGAAAGGCTCCGAGCTGATCACCCAGCCTGCAGATACCGACGGGAAGAAACCCCAGCGGTTTTCGGGAGCGAATTTGTAAGAACCGTCGTAACGGAATATGAAATTGACGAGATATTTGCCGTCGTAGTCATAGCTCAGACGACCAATGTGCGACACCATTGAGGTGTAGCCGTGGCTACCCTTGACTTGATCGGCGAGAACCTTGCCGAAATTGATGTCGACAGGATCTGTTGACGGGAGTTGGTTGACCGACGTCTGCATTTCATCATTACTATGCTTCTGAGCCTCGTAGGCGTAAAGAGCAGTCACGTCATGCTTGCCGAACTTGCGGCTATAGTCGATCTGCGGACGGAACATCCAGCCGTCGCTTGACTGCATGTACTTGAGGAAGCTACCGCCTTCTGCCGTACCGGGCTTACGCATAAGCGTCGGCTCGCCGGGAGCTGTGCTGTTGATCACCAACTGCTCGTATGAGTTCATGAAGTTGCGGATCTTTGTCTGGCCGTAGGTATAATTGCCCCACAGACTGACCTTAAGACCTTGCAACACGGGCACAAGCTCCGCGAAATCATACTCCAGTTTCAGGTTGGTCATGATCTGGTTGTTGTAGTTGCGCATCCAGCCTGAATTCTCGATCGAATATCCTACATTGAAATGTCCGTCGCCGCCTGTTGTCTGTGCGAGCGGAAGACCATTATATGTATCCTTGTAAATAGGCAAGGCATGGGTGGCCTCGAATGCCGGGTTCCACGCGTAGGTGTTGCCGAGTTCAAAACCGGCGTTGTAGCGCTCGGCCTTGTAGCCCGAGATCTGAGCCGAGAAATTCAGACCCTTAGCTACTTTGACATCAAGATTTGAACGCAGGGTGTAGCGGCGGAAGTCGGTTTTCTTCATCGTGCCTTCTTGATCGAGAAAACCCAGGCTGACGAAATATTTGGCATTCTGTGTGCCGCCTGTGGCGCTGATTGTATGGCGCTGCGTGAGAGCCGTGCGCCAGAGCTGATCCTGCCAGTCGGTCTCGCCGTAGATTGTGCCGGGAGCGTTCTCGATCACTTGCTGCTGGATGTCGGCCGTATAACGGGGGGTGTAGCCGTCCATCTCGCTGGCGCGGTTGTGCCAGTACATATATTCGCGGGCGTTCATCAGTTCGGGCATAGCCGTATTATGGACGATAGACATCGTACCCGAATAGCTGATCTTCGCCTTGCCTTCAGCGCCGCGCTTGGTGGTGACGAGGATTACGCCGTTGGCGCCCTGCACACCGTAGATGGCAGCAGCTGCATCCTTGAGAACCGAAATGCTTTCGATATCGTTGGGGTTGACGTTATCCATACTGGCGGGCACACCATCGACGATGCAGAGTGGTCCGCTGCCGGCGAAGTCGTTGAGACCGCGCACGTGGATCGTAGATCCGTCAGAACCCGGACGGCCGGTCGACTGGACGGCGGTAAGACCTGCGATCTTACCTGTGAGCAGGTTAGAGGGGTTGGTCATAGGAGCCGAGTTGAGTTCCTTGGACGTGATCGCCGACACTGATCCGGTCAGCGACACCTTCTTGGCCGTACCGTAACCGATGGCCACGACCTCTTCGAGCATCTGGGAGTCCTCAACAAGGGTGATCTCGACCATGGTCCGGCCGTTAAGAGCCACTTCCTGAGTCTTGTAGCCCACATAACTGACCGTAAGAGTCGAATTTAGATTTGGAACTTTAAGCAAGAAATTACCGTCGATGTCAGTAACTGCGGCATAAGAGTCATGGCCCTTAACACGCACACTTGCTCCGGGGATTGTTTCGCCTATAGCATCTTTCACGGTACCCGAAACTGACGACTGCGCGACAGAATCAAGAGCGATCAGAGCCGAGAGCAGAAAAGCAAATAGCCTTAGAGTTTTTGCAAGTTTCATTCTCATGGGATTAAAAATTGGTTTTATTATGATTTAGGTGATCTTTTACGATTTTGCCTCAGGATTTTTCGGTTTTTTTTTGGATATTCGATGCAAATTTAAACATTTTTTGTGTAATTACCCCCCCCCAATTGTTAATATATATTTAGAAAGAGCCGAAATGCGGCTCTTTCTAAAAAAGTTTACAATTTATCAACAATTTTCCACAAAAAAGCCCGTCAGACAAGTCTGACAGGCCTGAAATATCTGATCGGTCCGATCAGTCCTTAGACTTATCGCGCATAAAGACGTTGACCGGTGTGCCGGTGAAGTCCCAGTGCTCGCGTATCTTGTTTTCGAGATAGCGGCGATAGGGTTCCTTGACCCACTGCGGCAGATTGCAGAAGAAGATAAACGACGGCACCTGCGCGCCCTTCAACATCGTTATATACTTTATCTTGATATACTTGCCTTTGTTGCTTGGCGGCGGATATGCGGCGATGTCTTCTTGAAGCACAGTGTTGAGCTGAGACGTCGGCACAGTCCGCTTGCGGTTCTCGTAGACATGGACGGCCGTTTCCACAACCTTGTAGATGCGCTGCTTGGTGAGAGCCGAACTGAAGATGATCGGAAAGTCGACAAAAGGCGCGAAACGCGCGCGGATTGAAGCCTCGTAATGCTTGATGGCAGCCTGCGACTTGTCCTCGACGAGGTCCCACTTGTTGACCACTACGACAAGACCCTTCTTGTTGCGCTGGATCAGAGAGAAGATGCTGACGTCCTGAGTCTCGATGCCGCGGGTGGCGTCGATCACGAGTATGCAGACATCCGACGCCTCAATGGCGCGGATCGAACGTATCACCGAGTAGTACTCTATATCCTCGTTGACCTTGTTTTTCTTGCGTATGCCGGCCGTGTCGACCAGATAGAAGTCAAAGCCGAATTTGTCGTAGCGGGTGTAGATCGAGTCGCGTGTCGTGCCGGCGATATCGGTCACGATGTGACGGTCCTCGCCGATAAAAGAGTTGATAAGCGACGATTTACCCGCGTTGGGGCGCCCTACGATCGCAAACTTGGGTATCTCCTCGAGCTGCTCGTCATCGCCGTCGGCCTCGGGCAGATCCTTGACCACCTCGTCGAGCAGATCTCCCGTGCCGTAGCCGCTGACGGCCGACACCGGATAAGGCTCGCCCAGTCCGAGAGCATAGAACTCGGACACGTTGTAGAGCCAGTCATTGGAGTCGACCTTGTTGGCCACAAGGATGACCGGCTTGCGCGAGCGTCGCAGTATGCGCGCCACATGATCGTCGAGATCGGTGACGCCGTTCATCGCGTCGACAACAAAAAGGATCACATCGGCCTGCTCGATGGCAAGCTCCACCTGCTTGTTGATCTCGCCCTCGAAGACATCCTCCGAGTTGACGACCCAGCCGCCGGTGTCGACGATCGAGAAGTCGCGGCCGCTCCAGTCGACTTTGCCGTACTGGCGGTCGCGCGTCGTTCCAGCTGTCGGGTCGACGATCGCCGTGCGCGAACGCGTCAGGCGGTTGAACAGTGTTGATTTGCCGACATTCGGACGGCCTACTATAGCTACGAGCTGACTCATAATGGATGATTTCAGGGTTATAGCTGCAAATTTAACTTAATTATTCGATATAGCCAAACGAGCGCAACTTGTTCTCGCGGTTGCGCCAGTCAGGCTCCACCTTCACAAAAAGCTCGAGATACACGCTCTTGTCGAAAAATTTCTCGATATCCTTACGCGCCTCGGTCCCGACTTTCTTCAGGCGAGCGCCGCCGTGGCCGATCAATATGCCCTTCTGGCTGTCGCGCTCGACATAGATGACAGCCATGATATGGATCGATTTCTCTTTCTCCTCGAACTTCTCCACAACGACCTCGGCACTGTAGGGCACCTCTTTGTCATAGTTGAGCAGTATCTTCTCACGTATGATCTCGGTGACGAAGAAGCGAGCCGGCTTGTCGGTCAGAGCGTCCTTGCCGAAATAAGGCTCGGACACCGGAAGCAGTTCGACGATGCGCTGCATCAGCGAGCCGACGTTGAAATGCTCGAGAGCCGACGTCGGAAACACCTCGGCATTGGGAAGCAACTCCTTCCACCGCGCCACTATCCTGTCGAGGTCGTCATTGCCCTTGAGCAGGTCGATCTTATTGATCACCAGCAGCACCGGCACCTTCTCCTTGGCGACACGCTGAAGAAAATCGGCGTTCTTGGTCGGATCCTCGACGACGTCGGTCACATAAAGCAGGATGTCAGCGTCGGTGAGAGCGCCCTCGCTGAAACCGAGCATGCTCTCCTGCAGCTTATACTTCGGCTGCAACACTCCCGGAGTGTCCGAGAACACGATCTGATATTCGGGCGTGTTGACTATGCCCGTGATGCGGTGGCGCGTGGTCTGCGCCTTCGAGGTTATGATACTGATACGCTCGCCGACGAGATCGTTCATCAGCGTCGATTTGCCCACATTAGGGTTGCCAACGATATTGACAAAGCCTGATTTATGTTCATTAGTCATGACTGTAATTGTTTTTGCATTATCTGTATATAAACAAAAATAGCACCGTAAAAGATGCTATTTCCGTATATTTGTGCGCGCACCGCTCTCAGATATCCCAGACGAGATACATCGCGCCCCAGGTGAAACCTGCTCCGAATGCGGTGAGTATCAGCTTATCACCCTTCTTCAGCTTGTCGCGGTATTCGTCGAGACAGATCGGAATTGAGGCTGCCGAGGTGTTGCCTGTATGTTCGATGTTGACGAGCACCTTGTCGGCAGGCACGCCGGCGCGGTCGGCCACTGCTTCGATGATGCGGAGATTGGCCTGGTGGGGGATCAGATAGCTGATGTCGTCGACTGTCAGATTGTTGCGCTTCATCACTTCGAGCGACGATGTCAGCATGTCGGTGACTGCGTGCTTGTAGACCTGCCGGCCCTCCTGATAGAGATAGTTATCACCCGAGTCGACCGTCTCGTGAGTCGTCGGCTTGACCGAACCGCCTGCCTTCATCAGTAGGTGGTCGCGGCCCACGCCGTCAACGTGAAGCACCGCGTCGATCACGCCCACGCCCTCTTTGTACGTCGGCTCTACCATTACCGCTGCCGCACCGTCGCCGAAGAGCGGACAGGTGGCACGGTCGCTGTAGTTGACCATCGACGACATCTTCTCGGTGCAGACAACGATGATCTTTTTGTACATGCCCGAGCGGACATAGGCCGTGGCATCCTGAAGAGCCACGATAAAGCCGGCACATGCGGCCTGGATATCATAGCCGTAGGCATTGACCAGCTTGCTGCCGTAGGCGATGACCGAAGCCGTCGACGGAAAGCGGTAGTCAGGGTTAGAGGTGGCGCAGATGATCAGATCGATGTCGTCGGCGCTGACGCCTGTCGACGCCAGTAGACGGTCGACGGCCCGGATGCCCATATATGACGAGCCTTCGCCGTCCATGTTGAGTATGTGACGCTGTTTGATGCCGACACGCGACATGATCCATTCGTCGTTGGTGTCGACCATCTTCGAGAGCATCTCGTTGTCGAGTATATCGTCGGGCAGATAGGATGCTATCCCGGAAATGCGTGCGTTAAGCATATTTGTGCTTGTCTTGTTTTGAGGATGTTTAATGATACGTGAAAGCCCTCTCGACCGTGACTCCGCCTTGTCTGACAGGCGGAGTGCTGCGGCTAAGAGAAGCGTTTGCCAGGCTGAGCCGTAAGTCTTGCGACAGGCCTCAACTCTCTGTCGGCAGTCAGACTGCGGCGTCCTTTTGGATTGCGATATGTCCGCGGTAGTATCCGCATTCGCCGCACACTGTATGATAAACATGCCATGCGCCGCAGTTAGGGCAGAGGGCGAGTGTGGGTGCTACTGCCTTGTCGTGAGTTCTACGTTTTGCTGTACGAGTCTTTGACTGTTTGCGTTTAGGATGTGCCATTGTTATTTATTTTCTTTTTTGTTGTTTCTTATTGCGGAGCCGGACATTGAGCGGACGGTCGCTCGACCGGACCTTCGTATCGGTTTATTCGTCATTCCCTTCTGACGAGAGCCCCCGAAGGGCTTCCCATCGCGGATCAGACGGCTGCGCCTCTCGGCCGACATCATCGCCTATCTGATCCATCTCGTCGATCAGGTCGTTTTCAAGATCGGCATCCTCGCCCGTGGCGCGCGCACGATGCTTCTTCAGTATCGCACTCATCGCCCGGTTACACTTGCCCAGCGGATGGACATGTTTGATCGGTATCGCCAAAGCGACCGTGTCATACATCATGTATGCCACGTTGAGATAATTGTCGCTGTCGGGTATCTCAAGCAACTCGTCAGAGTCGTCATTGAAGTCCTCGCCATACTTGACCATGATGTGATAGGTCGTGTCTATAGGCAATACGAGATCATCGAGACACCGGTCACACAGCACCGTGATCTCGCCCGTGAACACGAAACTGAGATCATACACATCGCCGTTATAAACAACTGTAAGTCTCACCTTTACATCCGCGTTCCGGATGTCGGTGTTCTCCATGTCGGCAAAGAACTGCTTGCCCAGCGCGTAATCAAATTCATGACTGCCCTTGGCAAGGCTCTTGAGCGGCAACTTATATGCTGTGAACTTTCCCATTTGGTCCGTTTCTTTGAAAAACTCTGCAAAGTTATACAATATCTCGGTAACTGACAACTTTTTGCCGCGAAAATCTTTCGACGCGTCTTTTCTGACATCCTACGTCCGGCCGACGCCGCGCCAAATCCACATCCCGGCATCATTTTACTCGCTTTCGCCATCTCCGCCCGCGACATCCCTGACAGACCCGCCGCCACCGGCTCGCGGACCGCCTCACGCGTCCGCATCAACGACATGTAGCTCACCCAATATGACCCCGACAACGAAACATACCTCATCACTTCTGACTACGGCGACATCACCCTGCAGGTGCCGATGAAAGGAGGTGAAGCCGTCGACAAACCGCTACGCCTCACCCAGAGCGCGTTCGAAGACGCCACCGACAGAAAAAAATGCGCCGTCAACAAAAAATATTTGCACCGTCAACAAAAAAATCATATCTTTGTCTCCACACTATCGTCGCTCTACGCAACAGCGTATCGGCTGACCGCACTGACTTGACGGAGCGCATCCCCCCCTGCGCCGACGATGAAATAGCCTGATCGGCAAAAGTCAGTTACCCCCACCCATATAAATATAAAATGTCAGCCCCTATTACGCGCGCAGAGCCGTTGCCAGACAGTCATCGACGGATCACCGACGACCCTTGGATCATCACTATTGTATAACGCAAAGCTTCTGAACGGACAATCTGAAATCCAACGAGCGAGCAGACATAACGCATTATTGACCGCCACGGCCCGACAGGCCGTGACTGATCATATAGCGTTGCGTCAATACATTGATCCCAAACTCATCCACTGACATTTTTTCAGAAACCCCTTTATCACTACAATATAACTTCTCCTCCGACACACTCGCTCTCACTGCTTTCAGACTGACCGACAAGACAGACTTGCTTCAAAACCACAGGTCATGAAAGAAATCACCCCCGCCATCCGCGCGCCCATCAGCCGTGCCCGTAGGTCCGCACGGCTCATGCACCATTGACTAAGAAACAATTAGTCCGCCCCACTCGTCCGACAAGTCCGACAAGTCCGCCCCCCCCTTCGACAAAAAAAAAATATTAAAAACCCTTCCCGGGTTTTTAATATTTTTTATACCTTTGTAATCCGTTATGAAACACGGATTCAACAACGAGAAATATCTCAAAATTCAGTCCGAACACATCAAGGAGCGCATCGCTCAGTTCGGCAACAAACTCTACCTCGAATTAGGAGGGAAACTATTCGACGACTACCACGCAAGCCGCGTACTGCCGGGTTTTCAGCCTGACAGCAAACTGCGCATGCTCTCTCAGCTCGCCGACCGCGCAGAGATCGTCATCGTCATCAGCGCTCTCGACATCGAGAAAAACAAAGTCCGCAACGACCTCGGCATAACCTACGACATGGACGTCCTGCGCCTGCGCGACGAATTCCAAAATCGCGGTTTCCTTGTCAGCTCAGTCGTCGTGACCCACTACAACGGTCAGAGCAGCGCCGACGCCTTCCGCAGCCGGTTAGACCGCCTCGGCATACGAACCTACTGCCACTACACCATCGACGGCTACCCCACCAACGTCGACCTCATCGACTCCGACGAGGGATTCGGCCGCAACGACTACGTCGAGACCTCTCGTCCTCTCGTCATCGTCACAGCGCCGGGACCCGGAAGCGGAAAAATGGCCGTATGCCTCAGCCAGCTATACAACGAACACAAACGCGGCATCGAGGCCGGATACGCCAAGTTCGAGACATTCCCCGTCTGGAGCCTCCCCCTCAAACACCCCGTCAACATCGCCTACGAGGCCGCTACGGCCGACCTCAACGACGTAAACATGATCGACCCATTCCACCTCGAGGCCTACGGCAAGACCGCGATCAACTACAACCGCGACATCGAGATATTCCCTGTCCTCAACGCTCTCTTTGAAGGCATATACGGCGTCAACCCCTACAAATCGCCCACCGACATGGGCGTCAACATGGTAGGCTTCTGCATCGACAACGACGAGGTCTGCTGCGAGGCTTCCAAAAACGAGATCATCCGACGCTACTACACTGCCCTCAACTCACTCGCCAACGGCAACGGCAACGACAGCGAGATCAACAAGATAGCTCTGCTGTTCAAACAAGCCAAGATCGACACATCATACCGACGCACCACAACCGCCGCCAAGGCGCGCGCCGAACAGAGCGGACGCCACTGCTCAGCAATCGAACTCGACGACGGCACCATCATCACCGCCGAGACCGGCGACCTCCTCGGTCCGTCAGCCGCACTGATTCTAAACGCACTCAAACACCTCGCCGGCATCGACCACTCGATCAAGCTCATACCCCAGCACATGATCGAGCCAATCCAGCACACCAAGACCAACTATCTGCGCAGCCGAAACCCAAGGCTCCACACCGACGAAGTCCTCGTGGCCCTCTCAGTCCTGAGTCCCCACGACGACAACTGCCGGAGAGCCCTCGGGATGCTTCCGCGCCTCAAAGGCTGCCAGGCCCACTCCACAGTCATGCTCGGCGAAGTCGACCGCAAGATATTCAACAAGCTCGGCGTTGGCCTCACCTGCGACCCACGCAAAAAATCCTGAAGACAAAATTTGTCCGACATGTCCGGTCTGTCCGACCCGTACCCCAAGGAGCAAAAGCTAAAGCTCTCCCCCGCCTAAGGCGTGATACAGGTCTATCACCGACTGGATCGCCTCATAGCGGTCATTGGCCTCCGACAGCTCCGCGTCCAACAGACGTTGCTGCGCCGTCAGCACCTCGAGATAATTAGTCGGCGAATTGCGCATCAGCAGACGAGTATTGTGCACCGCGCCCTTCAGCGCCACGATCTGCTTCTTGTCCAGTATCAGACGCTCGACAGCCGTCTGCCACGACGACAGAGCGTCATTGACTTCCATGCCGGCATCCAACAGCCTCTGCTCGAATTCAAGACGCGCGATCTCATACTCTGCCTTGGCTATTTTCAGATTGGCCTCATTGCTGCCGCGGCTGAACAGCGGAGCCGTCAGCGAACCTACCGCATTGGCAATCCACTCCGACGGATTGCCGACTCCCGCGCCCGACGTCGTCGTCCAGCCAAGGTTGCCCGACAGCTTCAGACTCGGATAGAAGGCCGCACGAGCCACATTGATCTCATAGAAACACTTCTGCAGCCCATGTTCGGCCGCCCTGACGTCGGGCCGGTTAGACAGCATCGTCAGAGTGATACCCGAGAACAGCGTGTCCGGAAACGTCTGCCCCACCAGTGTACCGCGGCTAAGATCAGCCTCAGGGTCAAGCAGCAGCGCCCTTACAGCGTTCTCCTGTTCCACTATGCGGTTGCGGAGCGTCAGCGCCGAACTCTCCACATTCAGACGGTTGGCCCGCGCCTGAAGCACCGCGGCCTCGTTCGACCGTCCGGCACGCTTTAGCGCCTGCAGCACTCGGATGTTCTCATCCCACGTCTTCAGCGTCCGCTCGCTGATCGAAAGCTGCTCGTCGAGCATCAGCAGCGTATAGTAACTGTTGGCGATCGCCGCCACAATCGAGGTTCTGACAGCCTGACCCGTGGCAGCCGCCCCATAGAACGCCGCTTCCGCACCGTGTCTGAGATTGCGCTGACGTCCGAAGATGTCCACTTCCCACGATGCCGACGGCCCCACCGAAAAACGGCTCGGCGACTTATGTCCGACACTCCCGTCGGCTCCCGCCGACACCGACGGCAGCAGAGCCAGCTGCGAAGCCCTGAGTGTCGCAGCGGCCTCTTCGGCGCGCAGCATGGCGATGCGCAGATCCGTATTGCGTTCGAGTCCGCGGCCGATCCACGACTGAAGACACGAATCAGTGAACACCTCGCTCCACGGCATCGCCGCGATCGGCGACACCGTTGAATCACTACGGCTGATGCCGCTCACCTCATATTCGAGCGCCGGACGCTCGTAACGCGTATAGAGTCCACACGACCCAAGCGTTGCCGCCAGCGCCGCACACATAAAATATCTTGTTTTCATTTCTTTGTCCGTTTTGGCATTACCCGTTCCTCAATCGTCTGAAACACAATAAACAGCACCGGCACCACAAACAGCAGCGCGATCGTGCCGACAAACATGCCGCCGACCGTGCCGACGCCTATCGATATATTGCCGTTGGCACCGACGCCGCTCGCAAACGCAAGCGGTATCATGCCGAAGATCATTGTCATCGACGTCATCACGATCGGGCGCAGGCGCGCTTTGGCAGCCGATACCACAGCCTCGGCGACCGACATTCCCGCCCGGCGGCGCTCCGACGCATACTCGGTCATCAGGATGGCCGTCTTGGCCAATAGACCGATAAGCATCAGCAGGCCGATCTGCAGATAGATGTTGTTCTCAAGTCCGAACATGCGCGCAAACAGGAAGCTGCCCACAAGGCCGAACGGCACCGACAGAAGCACCGCCCACGGTATAAACAGACTCTCGTATAGCGCACAGAGTATCAGATAGATGAACACCACGCAGACCACAAAGATAAACACCGTCGAGCTACCCGACGACGCTTCCTCGCGGCTCATGCCGCCGAACTCATAGCCATAGCCCGCAGGCAGATTGGCCGCACAGACCTCGCGCACGGCCTCGATCGCCTCGCCCGAACTGTAGCCCGACGCCGGAGTGCCGTTGATCTGGATCGACGAGAAAAGATTGAAACGCGACAGGCTTTGCGAGCCGTAGACCCTTTTGAGTTTCAGATACTGGTTGATCGGCGTCATCTCGCCCGAGGAGTTGCGCACGAAGATATTCGACAGCGACTTGGTGTCCAGGCGGAATTCCGGCGACGCCTGCACCATCACCCTGTAGAGCTTGGAGAAGCGGTTGATGTTCGACGCATACGACCCGCCGATATAGCCCGACAGAGCCGACAGCACATCGCCCGGCTGCACACCGTTGCGCAGCGCGCGCGCCGCGTCGACCTCGACGAGATACTGCGGATACTTCGTGTCAAACGATGTCGTGGCCCTCGCTATCTCAGGCCTTTGGCTGAGATCGGCCAAGATGCTGTTGGTGATACGCTGCAGATCCTCGATCGTGCCGCCTTTCTGATCCTGTACGTGGATCTCGAAGCCGTTGCTGGTGCCGTAGCCGGGGATCATGCCGCGCGTAAACACGATGATACGCGCCCCGGTGATATCGGACGTACGGCGGTAGATCTCGTCGATCACCGACTGTATGTCGTCGCCATCGCCCTCACGCTCGCTCCAGTCCTTCAGGCGGATGTCAAACATGCCGCTCGACGATCCCACGCCGCTCATCATGCCCCACCCCGTGGTGCGCGAATAGATCTTGATCTGGGGGATGTCGCTGATGCGGCGGTCGATATCTTCCATCACCTTGGTAGTCTCGACAAGATTGGTGCCGGGCGGAGTCATCACGTCTATGTTGATCGAGCCCATGTCTTCCTGAGGCACCAGACCCGTCTTGGTGTTCATCATCAGCCAGTAGAGACTGCCCGCCGTCACCATCAGCAGCAGAGCCACAAGCCAACGCCGCGAGATCATCCACTTCACGCCGGCCGTATAGCGGCCGAGCAGACGGCCGAAACCGGCCTCGAAAGCCGTGTGAAAGCGCGACGAGAAACTCTTGCGCCCCTCGGTCGCGTGGGGAGTCATGATCAGCGCGCAGAGCGCCGGGCTCAGAGTCATCGCGTTGAGCAGCGAGATGCCCACGGCGACAGCCATCGTCAAGCCGAACTGGGTGTAGAACGTGCCCGTCGTACCGCCCATGAAGCTCACAGGGATAAACACAGCCATAAACACCACTGTCGTCGTCAGCAGCGCCGCCGTGATGCCGTGCATGCCTCCGACCGTCGCCTCGTAGGGCGACTCCACACCCTCGTCAAACTTGGCCTGCACCGCCTCGACCACCACGATCGCATCGTCGACCACCGTGCCGATCACCAGCACAAGGGCGAAGAGCGTGATAAGATTGAGACTGAAACCGGCCACGTTGAGAAATATGAACGTGCCGATAAGCGACACGACGATCGACAGCGTCGGTATAAGCGTCGCCTTGAAACTCTGAAGAAAAAGATACACCACGAGCACCACAAGCACCACGGCCTCGACGAGCGTGCGGATCACCTTGTTGATCGACGCGTCGAGAAAATCCTTCGTACTCATCAGATCGACAAGCTCCATGCCCTTGGGCAGTGTCTCGCGGATGCGCTCCACCTCCTTGTCGACGGCCTTGATGATCTCGTTGGCGTTGGAGCCGGCGGTCTGCGAGATCATGCACGTCGTGCCGGGCTTGCCGTTGACAGAGCCGACATACTCGTAGGAGCGGGCTCCGAGCTCGACACGGGCGACATCCTTGAGTTTCAGCACCGATCCGTCGGGCAACGCGCGGATCACGAGGTCTTCGAAATCGCTTTCTTCCTCATAGCGTCCGCGGTATTTGAGCGTATAGCGGAACGTGTTGTCCGACTCGGCGCCGAGTGTGCCGGTCGGCGACTCGAGGTTCTGCTCGTCGAGCACCTTGCGGATATCCGACGGCATAAGTCTGTACTGCGCCATCTTGCCCGGATCGAGCCACACGCGCAGCGAATAGTCGGCGCCGCGGATATCCACCTCGCCGACACCGGCGATGCGCGACAGGCGCGGCTCGATGTTGATCTTCATGTAGTTGGACAGAAACGTCCTGTCAAAAGTCTCATCGGGGCTGTAGAGCGCGAGAGTCTTGATGCGCGAGGTCTGGCGCTTGCGCACATTGATGCCGCTGCGCGTCACCTCGCCGGGCAGCAGACCCTGGGCCGACGCCAGACGGTTCTGCACGTTGACCATCGCCATGTCGCCGTCGGTCCCCTGACGGAAATATACCTGGATGCTGCCCGAGCCGTTGTTTGACGCCGACGACACCATGTAGATCATGTCCTCGACACCGTTGATGGCCTCTTCGATCGGCACGATCACACTCTTCTGCACCGTTTCGGCGTTGGCGCCGGCATAGTTGGCGCTGACGCTCACCGTCGGCGGGGCGATCTCGGGAAACTGCTCTACAGGCAGCTGCACAAGCGAGATAAGACCGAGCAGCACAATAGCGACCGAGATCACGCACGACAGTATCGGACGGTCGATAAACGTCTTGATCGTCATTGCGCGTCAGCTTTAGCGTTGATCACAGTACCCTCCTTTATCAGGCCGGCGCCTTCCGACACTATGGTGTCGCCCACCTGCAGGCCGCCGGTGACGACATACTCGCGCCCGTTGCTTTCGGGCAGCACACTTATCTCGGTCGCCACGGCCCGGTTGTCGGCCACACGATAGACAAACACCTTGTCCTGAAGCTCGTAAGTAGCTCCCTGCGGTATGACGATGCAGTCATTGTAGACTGCCGGGATGACCACCGAACCTGTGCCGCCGTCGCGCAGCAGACGGTCGGGATTCGCAAAGACAGCCCTGTAGCTTATCGCGCCGGTCGAATTGTTGATCGTGCCGCTTACGGCGTCGATATGCCCCTTGACCGGATACAGCTCGCCGTTGCTCATCACAAACTCCACTTCGGGCATGTCGGCCAGCGCCTGCTTCATCGATCCGTAGCGGCGCACCATGTCGAGCATCTCGTTCTCGGCCATCGAGAAGTAGGCGTAGATCTCGCCGTTGTCGCTCACGGTGACCAACGGCTCTGTGTTGCCCGACTTCAGCAGGGTGCCGACCCTGTAGGGGATCATACTCGCCACGCCGTTGACCGGCGACTTGACCTTAGTGTAGGAGAGATCTGTCGCCGCCTTGTCGAGCTCCGCCTTGGCCAGGCGCAGTTTGGCGTTGGCTTCGGCAAGCTCGTTGCGGGCGGTGTTGAGCTCGAATTCCGATATTACCTTTTCCTCGAAAAGCTCCTTGTTACTCTCAAGCACCAGCTCGGCGGTCGATACCGAGGCCTCGGCGCTGTTGACGCTGGCGCGGGCTATGTCATAGGCCGCCTGAAACTTCGCGGAGTCTATCTCGAAGAGCACCTGACCCTTACGCACCTCGTCGCCCTCGCGGATGCGGATATGAGTCAGTATGCCGTCCACCTGCGGCCTGATCTCGACGGTCTGACAGCCCGTGACTGTCGCCGGATAGCTTGAACTCAGTGTGCGGTCAGCGGTCTCTATGATCATTGTCGGATAGCAGACGGGAGTCTTGCCGCTGTCGGCCTTGCCGCCGCACGAACTCAGCGCGGCCGCGGCCGCTCCGACTGCAAGAAATGTGATTTTGTTCATTATAGGTTTCAAAATGTATATGTACTGTCGGTTTATCATTGATCAGTCTGCGGGGCGGCCGAGAGCCGCGGTCTCGCCTGGCTTCACCCGTGCCACGGCCGTGACGATCCGATCGCCGTCGCCGGCAAATGAGGCGCGCCATGTCAGCTCGCGGGGAGTGTTGTTTGTGAAGAGCGTCCGGTCGCGGCCTATGTGTCTGACGGTCACTGTGCCGCCGAGCATCGGCACGTCACGCGCCGTCGACTCGTCCGACCCGTCGCCGCGGTAGCATGTCGCCACCGACATATCCGATGCCGACGGCTGTATGCCCATCAGCCCGCAGAAAATGCCCTCGACCACACCGTATGACACCTCGGGGTAGTCGTTGCGCTCGGCTGCTGTGAGTTCCATGAGTATTTTGCGGGCCGCGCCGCTGTAGCCAAGCCGGTAGAGAAAGACGGGAAAGGCCGAGAGATTCTCGACATTCCATCCGCGCGACATAACGTCGGCCACCGAGGCCTTGACCCGCCCGGGACGGTCGATCGCGCCGATCAGCAACAGATAGGGTATGCCCTCGCCGCGGTGAAACTCCTTGTCCTGAGTGTAATATGTATTATAGCGGCTGTTGGCGTCGTCCCACCACTCGGTCTCGATCAGGTCGCCGTAACGGGCGGCGCGGGCCCGGGCGAAACCGGCCCCTGCCGTGTCGCCGCGACGCTCAGCCATGCGGGCGTATGCCTCATAGCCTTTCCTGAGCGCTCCGACAAGGTCTATGGCGACGGTTATGCCCGAGAAGTTCTCGGCGTAGGACGGCAGACCGCGACAGGTGTGAAAGCCGTTCTTGCGGTCGAAGGGCTCGGGTGTGTTCATGAAACGCCGGCGCCCCATGAGGCTGTCGGGCGTCAGAGCCCAGCGGTCGGCATAGTCGCGGGCCGTGCGCTCATAAAAATTGACAAACTCGGGAGCCTCGACATAACGCCTGTCGCCCGTCCACTCGTAGACGGCCTCGCAGGCTCGCATCACGTCGAAGTTGGCCGGCAGGTTATACCAGAATTCCTTGTCGTTGCCGTAGTCACACGGCGCGGGACGGTCGAGACGGTCGATCTCCCAGTAGGAGCACCAATCCTTGCTCTCGCTGATATTGCCGGCGATGCGGCCGAGCATGTTGGCGTTGTGCTGATCGAGGCCGAGCAGACATGCGCCGATGACCTGATGCGATACATCGCGCATACAGAAAGCGTCGCGACCCGGCAGGGCGGCCTCGTACCACAGACCGACCGGATCCGATCCGTCGTGAACATAGCTCAGCGCCATGTCGCGCGCCCACCGCCAGGCGTTTACGAGCGCCGTATCGCTCGACTCAAACTCCGCCGGAGCCGCCGCCCCGGCACCCATAGCGCCGGCACTCATCGCCGCCGCCAAAAGGATTGATCGTAATTTCCTAATTTTCAATAACATATCTTTTGATGCCTTTGTAGGGACGCACGACTCGTGCGTCCTTGATTATCAATTCGTTGCCGCAGGACGCACGGGCCGTGCGTCCCTACTGATCGGCGAGCGTTTTGCTTTATCGAACCGCATTTCACCAGCAGCAGAGCTGTCTGCATCCGCTAAGTTACTAATAAAAAACAGAAAAAGCAAAAGTTCAAAAGATCAAAAAAATTGCCGGCAATTTTTTGGCGGACCTGTCGGACGGGCAGACGAATCCGACCGGTCGGACTTGTCGCTACCAGAGGTGGCGGGAGAGGGTGGCGAGCGGGGGGATGGCGGTGTGAGGGGGCGTCTCATAGATGGCGAGCAGGGCGAGGGCGCGGGTCATGAGCATGTCGTCGTGGTAGCCGCGCTTGGCGCCGTAGCATCCGCGTTCGTCGAGGCGGTAGACCGAGAACTCGTAGCATGCGTCGGCGGAGTTCTCGACGTATTCATGCTCGCGGACGGCACGTATGAGGCTGTTGACAAGGGCGGCCTTTGTGGCGCGGTTGGTGTGGAAGCCTATGCGCCACGCGCCACCGGGCTGACCGTCGTCGGAGCAGCGGCGGCGGTAGAGATTGCCGTAACAGTCGGCCAGACGCGAGAGAATGAAGCCATTGGCGCCGGCACCGGCGTTGGCCTCGGTCTCGAGGGTGTTGCTCTCGATGACGAGCAGGGCTTCGTTGTAGTAGAGGGCGATGACGCGGGCTATGTCGACGAGAATGTCATGGTCGACATGGCCGCGCCACTGGGCGACGACCTCATGACGATCGGAGAAGGCGTTGCAACGCCTCATCACGGCGACGACCGACCAGTCGCTCGAGGCGCTGCGGCCGCCGATGTCCACAGCCGCGACATAGTCACCGCCCCGGCGCGGCTCTTCCCAGATCTCGAGTTCGCCGCCCGGACGGTCGAAGAAGCGGTCGCCGACGACGGCACAGCGCCGCTGCGGCTCGCGGCAGCCCTTGAGCAGGCGGTCGATGTCGGTCTGATCGAAGACCCCGGCGTTAGTGGCTCCGAAGGCCTCGACGTCGTTGGACGGGTACTCGGCGTGGAGCTTGCGGATGTCGCGGTCGGCGCGGGCTTTCTCCCGGTACCAGTTGATCTGCTCGAGGGTGCATCCGAGGCGCCAGAGGTTGAGTTCGCTGTCGGTGAGCGATGCGGCGAAGTCGGCGGCAGGGACGGCCAGCGGCAGGGTGTTGGTCTCGACCTCGAACCACGGAACAAAGACCGGACGCTTGTCGCTCTCGCCGCACTTGGCGCGCTGCCACTCCTCGTAGAAGTAGTTGCCCAGGCCGTTGGCGGTCGACTCCATGGCGACGAGGGAATAAGGGATCAGGGCCACGGAGCCGCAGACGCTGCGGATGAGGTCGTCGGGCGACTGAGTCGGTGTGTCGCGCCAGAAGGCGGTCTCGGAGAGGTGGGCCATGGCAATGTCGTAGCCGCGGATGGCGTCCTGCGACTCGCTGGAGGTGACAGCCACGCGGCAGCCGCGTCCGGCGATCTCGCGGACATTGGTCGAGCCTTCGAAGGGCTTGAAGGCCAGACGTGTCTCGCCGTCCTCGCCACCGTCCCACAGATCGGCGGGATAATCGCGGACGAGGTCGGTGTAGAGGCGGCGGATGTTGACGGCGCTGTCCTTGTTGTGGCAGCAGATGAGCGAGCTCCAGTTGGGACGCAGGCACATCTGTATCCACGCCATATAGTTCTGTATCAATGTCGAGCAACCCCACTGCCGGGCTTTGAGCACGATGACGCGGATAGGCCGAGAGGCGAGGCGGTCGTCCTCGAGGACGGCGAGCACCTTTCGCTGGGCGCGGTTGAGGACAAAGGGCGTGAGACGGTAGCCGGTCTTGGGCTTTATCCTTACGCAGGTGACACACCAGAACTCGAAGTCGTAGCGGCAACGGAGCAGGCTCCACTGCTTCTCGCCAGAGGCGACGGCATACTTCGGGTCGTCGAGCATGGCACGCGGCACAAAGGCCGAGTCAAGTCCGCGGACCGGGGTGGTCACTCTGACGCGTTCGCCGCAGCAACCGACTCCGCGCACAGGGTCGTAGTCGTCGACGAGGGCGGCGAGGCGACGGGCGTTCTCGGCCGTGATGGCCGCAATGTCAAATCTGTTTTCCACGGCGTCAATCTGTTAAATATGTCAGTTCGGCCGATGAGATCATGGTGTCGGGGGACACGCGTCCCTGAAAAGAAATCGCTGCACGTCGCATCGGAAGAGCGGCTACGGCCACGCGTAGAGGCGAGCGGACGGCACCGTCGACCGCCAGGCGCATCACCGGTGCGGGAGCCTCGTCGGCATGGCTCATGCGCTTGAGCACCACGGAGCCGTAGGCCACCGACGCCGAACGCAAGTCAAGAGCCACGGCTACAGGGCGCACAAAGTTATCCGAGAGCGACATAGCGCAATCCCAGCGGACATAGAGCGACTGCCCGGGTGTCTCGCGGTCGAGACAGCAGAGCGAGCCTCCGACCACTGCATATGTGCCGATCGACGACGAGCCAAGGACCTCGTCGCGGGTAAAGCGCTGCATGTCAGAGAGGGCGATGATCTGCGAGGAGCCGTCGGCCGAGGCCCAGAGTTCGTCGCGGGCAGCGCAGTAGGCAAGCACCGCCGCGTCGAAGCCTGTCAGCAGTGTGCGCACACGCGAGGCTCCGACCTCGACGAGGCTGCCCGAGGCGGCGGCAAGCAGACGTCCGCCGGCGTCGACGGCGGCGCGCGGGTCGGCTACGGAGCGACTGTCGATGAGGCTGACCGACAGCTTCATGTCAGGGGCGAGCGTGACCGAGAAGATGCCTTGCGAAGTAAGGGCCGAGAATCGCGCCCGTCCGAAATCCCAGCTCGACAGCGATCGCGATGCCGGAAAGACAGCCATGGCGCCGGCCCCGGGCGCGACAGGTGCCACATCGCGGGGACGCAGCGGAGAGCCGTCGCCGGCAGAGGCCACGAAGCCGGGCAGAGGCTTTCTGACAGGTCGCGCGGCGGGGATAACGAAAGCCGGGGCGAGGTCGCTGAGGGCAAAGGGGGCGAACGACGGGTCGACGTAGACAGACATGTCGATGCCCGACAAGGGCGTGAGCGGCACCGTCTGTCGTCGCACCATGCCGCCGGCGCTGACCGTCACAGTCATGGCGACAGCATCGGCCGATGGATAACCGAGCAGCGGGTTGAAGGCGCGGGGGGCTCCGGCTGTCCCCTGATCGACGGCAACTACCTGCTCGTCGCCTGAGGCGAAGGTCACGGTCACGGCGGAGTGCCAGGCTCCGGCAGCGTCAAGGCCTCCGGCGAAGGCAAAGGCGGGATAGCCGTCGAAGCGTAAGGCGGCCAGACCTCCCCAGAGGACGCGTCCCGACGACGCGGCGACGCTGTCGGCGGCAAACGAATGGGGCTGCGAGACGAGGCTCAACTCAGGGGAGCCGGCGGCAGGGCGGTCTGCGACAAGGGCGAGTGAGCGCTCTACGGCCCTGCACTCGTCGGCGACACTGCCGTAAGGCGAGGTCAGCTCCGGGCTGCAGTCGATAAACCGACCCTCGGCAAAGGGCCCGCGGATTACGGCGACGACACGCTCGACCCGAGGCATGACCTCGAGCATACGCCGGAGACGAGATTCGCCGACGGCCGCATTGCCGGCGGAGACAGAGCGCCCGGCTCCGGGCATGGTAAGCCGGAGCATTGTATTGTCGGCAACGGGGCTGACAAGGTCGGCCCCGGCCTCGCCGGAGGGGTCGAAGGGGTGGAACTGCGGACAGGCAAGCAGTTCGATACGACTGACCGACAGCGACATGTCCTTGCTGACGGGTCGGTTGGAGCGGACATGTGGCCGCCAGGAGCGGACGGCGATGTCGTAGCTGCCGAGGGTGCGGCGGTCGTCGCTTGTGACTGATATGGGGTCAGTGAGTCGGCCGCTGTCGGCCGCACCGAGCAGGAGCGGGGGCGAGGAGCATAGCTCCGCGCCGTCATGGCCGATAAATCGCAGACGCATCAACGCCGGAGCGCAGAAGTCGCCCGACGCTGCTGCCTGACGGACGGCTGCAGCATAGGCGCGGCGCAGGTCTGAAGTGACGGCGCGCAGGTCGCGGTCGTCGAGGCTGTCGGCCGGTGAGGTATAGTCGCGGGAGAGACGGCGCGGGGCAACTGTGGCGGTGCAGTCGGCGCCTTCGTCGGCGATGAGCGAGACGGGCGTCCACTCGGCGGGGTTGACGCACACCCACTCACGGGTGTCGTCGAAGTAGCGCAGCCGGCGGGGGCCGTCGCCTGTCATCAGGTAGAGCGATGAGGCGCACGGCAGGGCACAGCTGACGGGGCTGTCGGTGACTGCAATCTGAACGACATCGCCGACCGGGGTCTCGGAGAGATCGCCTCCGGAAGCGGAGATGTCGATATAGCCGACACGGCAACCGTCGGTGACAATTAGACAGATGAAGCCCGGAACGGGATGCATCACGGCCTGAGGTTTCCAGTCGCCGGCGGCGACAATGGCGGGACTGCCTACAGGCTGCAGGACGTCAGCGCCGGGGGTGAGGCTACCGTGACGGAGATTGTGGCAGGCCACAGTGGTGTTTTCGGTTGCGGCCGTACGCGCGGCCAAGGTGCCGCGCGCGGCGGCGCGTTTCTTTGAAAGTTTCATAGGTGTAAAGTGTGTGTGTTTGATTTGTCTGCCGCAAAGTTATAAAGGATTTTTGCCGGTTTGTCTGCGAAAATGACCGGCGAGGGGATTTAACACTTCTGGCAATAGGAAAGCCCTGATTTTCAGGCTGGCTGAAAATCAGGGCTTTTTGGGGAAATTTTTTTGACCGGCCGGACCTATCGGACTTGTCGGATAAGAGGCCTTAGGGCTTCTCGGACCGATCGGACCGATCGGGCCAATCGGTCTGAGGAGTTATCGGATTGCTTCTTTGGTGACTTTGTCGCCGCGGCGTACGATGAAGATGCCGTTCGCGGGATTGTCGACGCGGACGCCCTGAAGGTTGTAGTAAACGGCTTCAGCACCGGCTGCCTCGATTTCGTCGATACCGCTTGACTGGGATGCAGCATAGTTAACTACATACAAAGAGGGAGCTTTGTTGTAAATAGTGACAACAAAAGTAACATCATAAGTTCCGGCCTCAACAGAATCAAGTGTGTAGTTGTTGCGGAAAGAGAGAGTTGTTTCGCCTACTGTGCCTTCGAAGTTTGATTTCGTTGCGGGAGTAGCCTCTGCAAAAACCACGCCCTTAACAAGAACAACACTGTTGACCAAATCGACAGTTACATCAGCCGCAGCAACTTCGGCGGGAGTGAAAGTGCCTTCGGCGGCAGCGGGGAGTTCGCTGAATTCGATTTCGGGAGTTGTACCGTTGTAGAGCTTATAAGTTCCTTCCCAACCGGCAGGGATAACGTCACCTGCTTTAAGCGAATTTGATCCGTAGAGCTGGATGAAATCGCCTGCAGCGTCGCAAGCAAAGACATTGCTGTTTTTTACAAAACCTACAGTAAGAGCGTAATCGACTGCGATTTTGGTTCCTGTCTCGAGAGCCTTGGTCTCTGCAACGTTTGCAACTTTAACAGCTTCAGGTTCGGGCTCTGCCTGAACCTCACCATCGCTGACAACGATATTGACAACTCGGAACTGATTTGCAGTAGCCGACATAGTCACAGTCTTTGCTGCTGTAGTGCTTGAGATCGTGAGAGTTTTTGCTGTGGCATCATATTTTTGAGCCCAACCTTCGCTGACAGTCTGCTCGTTACCGTAGTTACCGCCGGTAGAAGTCAAGACAACAGTCTTGAAGTCAAAATCAGAACTGCTAATCACTATATCAGCGTTTTTATAAACTCGGATCTGATCACCGGGTTGGATGAGATTAGTCGTTGATTTCGCTTTGACAGTAGAAATTGTAAAGTTTTTACCGCCTACAGTGACAGTAGTAGTGTAACCGTTTGCATCACCTTTCCAGTCGAGTGAAGCTTGGTTGTCGGCGCCGAAAATAGTGTACTGTTCGGCATTTGCAGCTGTAAAGCCTGCTGCTATTACAGCAAATGAGAGTAGAAGTTTCTTCATAAAAAAATAGATGTTAGTTAACAGTTAATAATTCTGGTTATTTTGATGTTGGTTTGATGTAGCGGATGAGTAGGATTTCGGTGGGGAAGTGGTCGGAGTAGCCGTTGAGGTAGGATCCGGCGGCGAAGGTGCGGCGGGGATAGCCCTGTCGGTTGCCTTCGGTGTCTTTGAGGAAATCCTTGTTGAGGACGTCGGCGCGGTAGAAGTGCCATCGGTCATCGGGGCCGTTGGCGAGGGAGCCGGAGATGATGATCTGGTCGAAGAGGTTCCACTGGCTCTTGTAGGCGAGTGTGCCGATGCCTGCGTCGAGCTTGCGCCAGAAGGGGTTATAGAACCCGTGGGATCCTACGCCGTCGGCATCGCGCTTTGCACCGAGAACCTTTGCGCATGATTTGTCCATGGGGTCGTCGTTGAGGTCGCCCATGATAATGACGCCGATACCGGGGTCGACGCGCCAGAGGGAGTCGGCGATCTGCCTGGAGAGGGCTGCGGCGGCCTCGCGGTTGGGCGACGACTGTTCCTGTCCGCCGAGGCGCGAGGGCCAGTGGTTGACGATGACGGCGATGCGCTCGCCGCCGATGGTGCCGACGACACACATCTGGTCGCGGGTGCGGAAGGGGATAGTGGTGAGCCGGTGGTTTGTGACGCGCTCGAATTTGAACATGCGGGGGTTGTAGAGCAGGCCGACGTCGACGCCGCGGGCGTCTGGCGAGTCGTGGTGGACGACCTGAAGGTTCCAGGGTTTGAGTTCGGGCTGCGCGACGAGGTCGTCGAGCACCGAACGGTTTTCGATCTCGCTGACTCCGATTATGGCCGGCCCCATGGGTGTGCCCGGGGTTGTGAACTGCGAGATGGCGTATGCGAGGTTGCGGAGTTTGTTGTTGTACTTTCGGGTATCCCACTGTTTCTGACCGCCGGGAGTGTACTCAAGGTCACGGTTCTCGGGGTTGTTGGGGATTGTGTCGAAGAGGTTTTCAAGGTTATAGAAGGCAATGCCGACCATCTGGCGTCGGCCCCCGAGGTTGTTTTTCTGAGCATAAACTACTGAAAATAAAGCGATCAGCGCTAATGCGAGTGTTAGAAATCTTTTCATCAACTATTGAAGTAGGTATTTGGGTGTAAAGATAAAGATTTTTTTGGTCAGTTGCAAATATTTTTTTGGCGCGGACTGACAGATCGGCCAATCAGGCCGATTGGGCTAATTGGGGAAGATGGTCTTTAGGACTTTCTTATTATGGTCATGCCGTCGCGGATGGGGAGAATCACTTTTTGGACTCGTCGGTCGCGGGCGACGAGGTCGTTGAAGTCACGGATGCCCGCGGTCTGGGGGTCACGTGCGTCAGTGTCGAGGACTTTGCCGTCCCAGAGGGTGTTGTCGGCGATGATGTAGCCGCCGGCGTTGACTCGGGGCAGCACAAGTTCGTAGTAGTCGCAGTAGTTGCGCTTGTTGGCGTCGATGAAGACGAGATCCCATGTGCCGCCGATGGCGGGGACAACGTCGAGGGCGTCGCCGATGTGAAGGGTAATCTTGTCTCCGCCCGGAGCAGCCGAGAACAGGGCAAGCAGCTCGTCAGCGGCCTCGTCGTCGATCTCGACTGTGTGTAGCTCGCCGCCCGTGGGGATGCCTTCGGCCAGGCAGAGGGCCGAATAGCCGGTGAAGGTGCCGAGTTCGAGGACGCGCGCGGGGCGGATCATCGCAGACAGCATGGCGAGCAGACGGCCCTGGACATGGCCCGAGCACATGCGCGGGTAGAGGCGTGTGAGATGGGTGCGGCGGTAGAGCGCATGGAGATGGGCGGGTTCGGCGTCGATGCGGGCGGCTATGTATTCGTCAAGTGTCATGATATGTTGTCATTAAGAACGAGCATCCACATGGCGGCATGGGAGAGCAGCATCAGCGCGATCAGGATCCACATCACGTCGCGACGGCCGCTGTAACAGATGCGGGCGCAGACGCCCGAGGCTATCACGTAGACGGGATAGAACCACAGGAACGCGTGAGCGGATCCGTCGGCCACGTCGGCGGGCGCGAGCGAGAGCATGGCCGGAAATGCCAGGACAGGCAGCATGCACACTATGATCAGCACGGTCACCCAAAGGGGAACACGGGTGCGGCGGGTGTCGTCGGGATGTTCCATCATTTTGCCGGTTTCTTTTTGTTTTGTTCTTTTTCAGCGAGATAAGCCTTCACGGTCTCTTCGATGCCACGGGCGAGAGGGTAGCGCGCGGTGAAGCCGAAATCGCGGACGGCGTCGGAGACGTCGCAGTTCCAGTTGCGCTGGCGCATGATCTTGAACTTGTCGCGGTTGAGGGTCGATGTTTTCAGCCTCATCAAAGCCCATTTCTCGGCGACGAGCGAGGCGATGTAGGCCGCCCAGAGGGGAAGTCTCACGGGTATGACGAAGCGTCGGCCGAGAGCCCGCGCGACAATCCCGCGGAACTCCGACTGAGTGTAGGCGCGGGGCTCGCTGATGATGTATTTTTTGTGAACCACTCCTGCGGCGAGAGCGTCGAACATGGCTCCGACCAGATCGTCGACATAGATGAAGGTCAGGAGCTGGCGGCGGTAGCCGACTCCGAAATCCCACCGGGCGTCGATCGACTTGATCATCATCAGGTAGTCGCGTTCGTGAGGGCCGTAGACCCCTGTCGGCCGGAATATGATCCACGGAAAAGCGGGTCGGGTCTCGAGGAAGGTCTCGGCCTTGATCTTCGACAGGCCGTAGCGTGTATTGGGATTTGGGACAGTCGAGGCGGAAATCGGCGTATAGTTCTTCTCGTCGGCGGCTCCGAGGGCGCTGAGCGAACTCATGAACAGGAACCGCTCGGGCACAAGATGCTCGCGCTCAAGCATCAGCACAAAGTCGCGGAGATAGAGATAGTTGATGCGGTTGAAATCGCCGAAGCGGGCACATTTTGTGGCTCCGAGGTTCCAGATGACATAGTCCCATTTTCCTCCCTCGGGGGCAATGGCATGCAGCGTCTCGGCCATGGAGGCGGGATCGTCGTAGTCGAGCACGGCGAAACCGAGTCGCGGATCGGTCAGGTAGCGTCGCGAGGTCGACTCGCGGATGCCGACCGTGGTGCGGTAGCCCCGGTCGAGAGCCTGTTTTGCGATAAAGCCGCCGATGAATCCGCCGGCACCGATGATCAGTAAGCTTTTGTCCATTGTCACAGATATTTCTCAATTATCGCCTTGCGGTAGGTCGCCATGGTGAGGCGCGCGAATTCGTCGGCGGAAAAACGTTTGATATATTGTCGTCCGCGAGAGACGCACTTGTCGCGGAAAATGACGTCGTCGGAGAGGCGCGCGGCATAGTCGGCAAAAGCGTCGACGTCGTCGGGAGCGACATAGACCGCTCCGGGTCCGCCCGCCTCTTCGAGACACGATCCTGTGGCGGCGATGACTGGAGTGCCGGCCGAGAGGGATTCGATGACGGGCAGGCCGAAGCCCTCGTAGCGCGAGGTGTAGGAAGAGAAATCGGCCATGGCGTAGAGCGCTGGCAGGTCGGCGAAGGGGACGTTGTCGAGCCAGAAGACACGGTCGGACAGGCGGTGAGAAGCGATAAATCCGGCCACTTCGCGTGCATAGTCGCTGCGGCGGTCTCCGACGATGACCATAGGCAGAGAGATGCGTTCGAGAGCTCTGACGGCGAGCATCTGGTTCTTGCGCCGCCTGACTGTGCCGACGCTGATGAAATAGCGCCGGGGCAGGTGATATGTCTCCCTTACGCGCTGCCTGTCTTCATAGCTCACGGGCAGGCCGAACCGCGGATCGCAGCCCTGGTGGATGACGTCGATCCGGGCTGGGTCGATCTGATAGTCTTCGACAAGGTCGTCGCGTGTGCGGCGGCTGATGGCGATGACGCGGGTGGCATTGCGGGCCGAGCGGCTGTATTTGAAGTCATACAGGACGCGGTCGAGGGGCTTGTAGTCCTCGGGGACACGGCGGTAGATGAGGTCGTGGATGGTGACGACCGCCGGGAATGAGGCGCGGGCGATGTTGAGCGGCAGCTCGTTGCTGAGTCCGTGGTAAACCGATATATCGTCGCCGGAGAGCTGCCGGGCGACAGTTGCCGTGCGCCACAGCGAACCGAAGCTCCGGCCAAAGGCCGTCGACGGTCCGACGAGCTCGACATTTCCCCGGGCGAGCAGCGGCGCAAGGCGGGTGTTGTCCCTGATGACGGGGGAGTAGAGGCGATAGGTGTTGCGCGGAAAGCCTATCGACAGGGTGTCGATGACGTAGCGGCTGTAGTTGCCGAGGCCGGTGTTATTGGCCACAGCGCGTTTGCCGTCGTATCCTATTATCAGATTTTCCATCGGGTACAAAATTAGCGATTAGATCACGAAAAGCAAAATCTATTTTCGGCAGAGGAGGACTAATGGGGCTTATGGGTAGTTAAATGCTGAGACGATGTATCGTGTCTCTACCGATGGGGCGGAAATGTTCCTTATTTTCGGCTTTTGGCGTTGCGGAGCAGTTGGGGCAGTTTGGCGCGCCGGACGGCGCTGTGTCGGAATAGCGAGCGGTAGGCACCGGCGTCCAGGCCGCGGAGGGCGTCGATGTCGAGAGCCATGAGAGCGTCGGACGGGGCAAACTCGGCGATTGCCGTCGATCCTGCGGCGCGGTTGTGGGGACAGACGTCCTGGCAGATGTCGCAGCCGTAGATGCGTCCGTCGAGGCTAAGGCCGGCGGGCAGGTCGCCTCTGTGCTCGATGGTCAGATAAGAGTTGCAGCTGCGGGCGTCGAGAGTCATGTCGCCTCCGAGGGCACGACCGGGACAGGCTCTGACACAGGCTCCGCAGTTCATGCATATGTCGGCGAGGCGCGAGGGGTCGGGCCCGACCTCTCCGGTCCATAATATCTCGGCGAGAAAGACTTTTGAGCCTATGCCGTCGACTATAATCAGGCCGTTGAGGCCTATGACTCCGACGCCTGCCCGGGCGGCCCAGTAGCGCTCGCGTATCGGGGCGGTGTCGACACATATCCTCGTGAGTCCGCCGTAGCGACTGCAGATCACCTCTGCGGCGGCGGTGAGGCGGCTGCGCAGGACATCGTGGTAGTCCTCGCCGAGGGAATAGTCGGCAAAGAGGGGGTGGCGGCGCGAGGGACGGTAGTCAAAGGCACACGATATGACAGTGGCGGCACCGTCGAGCAGCAGCCGGGGGTCGGAGCGGACATCGCCGTAGCGCCCGAGGTAGGCCATGCCGGCATGCCGGCCGCCGGCGATCCAGCTGTCGTAACGCCGGCGTGTAGAATCCCCGACCGGGCCGGCGGCGGCGAAACCTACGCGGCAGGCACCGGCGTCGAGGACGATGCGGCGGATGTCTTCCTTTGTTGAGGGGCAGGTCACGGGATCATTCCATTGGGAGTGTGCGGAATTCGTAGCCCTGCTCCTTGAGCCACTCGATCGAGCGCGGCAGGGCGTAGCGCATGTTGCGCGAAGATTTGCGCGAGTCGTGGAACACGATGATGGAGCCGTTGCGGGCGAAGCGGCGGACGTTTTCGAACACCTGCTCGGGTGTGAGCTTGCGCGAGTAGTCGCGGGTGACGAGATCGTACATTATGATGTTGTAGTGGTCCTTTATGGCGTTGGCCTGCTTCCATCGCATGATGCCGTGCGGCGGCCGGTAGAGAGAACTGCCGATGAGGCGGTCGGCCTCGGTGATGTCGTAGAGATAGCGGTGGGTGGTGACCTTCATGCCTTGAAGATGGTGCATGGAGTGGTTGCCGTAGGCGTGGCCACGGCGCTTTATCTCCTCGAAGAGCCCGGGATGGCGGCGGACGTTGTCTCCGACCATGAAAAATGTGGCTTTAACGCCGTAGCGGTCGAGCGTATCGAGCACCCATGGGGTCTCCTCGGGTATGGGGCCGTCGTCGAAGGTGAGATAGACGACCTTGGACGCGCGGCTGCCCTTGACGCGCCAGACCGCCTCCGGGAACAGGAGGCGGTAGAGCAGCGGCGGACGTTCGATAAACATAGGCGGCTATGTCGGTCTGAGGGGTTGGAAAATCAGTTTACGAGATTGCGCCAGGCATCGATGTCGAGACCGTTGGCGGCTACAATCGAGTCGGTGACGCCCATTGGATCGACTCCTGCGGCCTGATGGAGCTCAAGCAGGCGGGCGGCTGTCTCGTAGACCTTGGCGAGGGCGCCGGAGCTGTGCTGCATGCCGGTGCGGAGCTCGTCAATGGTGTAGCCGTCGAGATAGATCATCGGGTAGATGTTCTGGGCGTAGGACACGGCGAGACCTTCGGGGAAGTCTTTGAGCAGGTCGTCGCGGTCGTCACGTCCGTCGAGTGCCCGGAACACAGCTACGGCGTTCTTGAGGCCCGTCATCAGACCGAGATACTGCATCGCGACGGTCTCAGAGCGGCCGATCGAATTGAGCTGAGAGCGCGATAGCGACGAGCCGTATCTGACGAGCTGAGCCATGCGTGGGATCTCGCGGTTGAGGATAGCCTCGGCGCGGTCAAGGTCGGCGGTGTCGCCGGTTGCGTCGTATAGGGCGAGGTAGTCGGATGCCATGTAGTAGCTCTGGAGACCGTCGTAGAGCGCCGCGTCGGCCGGGAGCTTCTCTTCGAGGAGCCGGAGCAGGTTGCGCGCCATGTCGTAGTGAGTGGCGGGGACTGGCTGACCGTTGGTCCGGGCAAATTCAACAGCCCACTCCGAGGCCGGACGCAGGCCTTTGATCATGAGGTTGTCGACACACTCGATTATGGCCGAGCGGGTCGATGAAACCATGCGGCGCACAGTCTCGTCGAGATAGAGCGAGGCGGCTTTTTCGGGATCGTCAAGACCGCCCCAGCGGAACTTACTCATGAAATTTTCGTAGGCTGTGTCGGCGTTTGGCGAGTATGGGGCGTTGTTGAAGGGTGTGACTTCGAGAGCCATGCCTGCGGAGTACATGTATGGGTCGAGGCCGAGGTAGTAAGACGATGGCACGGTTGAGGCGAAGTAGACGGGGCGTCGGCCGCCGGCTGCCATCGAATTGGCTATGATGTCGAGCGATAGGATCTTGCTCTGACTGGCGCCCTGGCCTTGGGAGCTGAGGTCGAGACGGATGTCGCCGAACGAGGGCATCAGGTCGCGGTATTCGGCCGAGGTAGTGTCGTCGAGCGCCGGGTATATGACGCTCCCGTCGGACGCGAGGCTGTCGGGGCGGCCGTATCCGGCGGCGGGAATGACAATGTCGGAGTAGGTCATGAACGGCGCGCCGATGCGCTTGGCGTCGCTTGCGTAGAGCGATCGCAGGGCGGTCTCGGCGGTGACGGTGGAGTCGGACATCGGGATGATGAAGTTATAGGCCAGACGCTCGTAGGCATAGTCCTTCGGGGTGGCGTATGTCTTGACGGGAGCGGCCTCGTAGTAGGGATAGGTGAGGTTGTGTGCATACCAGTCGGTGGTGAGGTAAGAGAGATTGACCACGCGGACGTCGGTGCGGAAGCCCTCGACCTCCTGAGCATACCAGAGAGGGAAGGTGTCGTTGTCGCCGTTGGTGAAGATGATGCCGTTGTCGCCGACGGAAGCGAGGTAGTTCATGCCAAGGTCGCGGGTTGTGTAGCGGCCCGAGCGGTCGTGGTCGTCCCATGTCTGCGAGACCATCTGCAGGGGCACAAACAGTCCGACAAGCACGGCGGGTATGGCTGCGGCGAGGGGCAGACGACGGTCGGCCGGGTCTTCGGGGGCTTCAGCGGGGGCTTCAGATTTTTTCTTTCTGAAAAGCATGCCGATGAGCGACGCGACGGCCGGCACACCGATGCCGATCCAGATGGAGAAGGCATAGAACGATCCGGCGAAGGCGTAGTCGCGCTCGCGGGGCTGCCCGGGGGTCTGGTTGAGATAGAGCACGATGGCGATGCCGGTCATGAAGAAGAGGAAGAAGATCACCCAGAACTGCTCGATGCCGCGCTCGGAGTTGCAGAGAGCCTGCCAGAGCAGGCCGATCACGCCGAGAAGCAGCGGGAGCATATAGAAGACGTTGTGGCCCTTGTTGCCCTTGCCGAATTCGTCGGGCAGGAGCGACTGGTCGCCGAGACGGGCGTTGTCGATGAGGGGTATGCCTGAGATCCAGTTGCCCAGATGAGGCTCGCCGTTGCCCTGGATGTCGTTCTGACGACCGGCGAAGTTCCACATGAAGTATCGCCAGTACATGTGATTGAGCTGGTAGTTGAGGAAGTATCTGAGGTTGACGTCGAAGCCGGGTTTCCAGGCCGATGTATGATTGACGGGCGATCCGTCGGGCGAGACGGCCGTGGTGATGACCTGCTGGTGGGTCATGTAGGGGGCGATGTCGGAGAGATAGGCGTAGCCGTCTTTAGCCCACTGCTGACGCACCTGTGCCGGAATGTCATAGATGTCGGGGGTCGTGTAGTCGGCCCAGCTTTTATAGGCTTCGGGGTGGCCCGAGCGCGTGTCGGAGCTGTAGATTCGGGTGAAGAGCATCTTGATGTCGGGCATCGCTTTGTAGCCCGGACGTTCGACTTCCTCGACATACCGGTCGGGCTGGCCTGGACGGGTCTTGACAACCTTGGTGTAGGTGCGGGTCGGGTCGTTATAGGCCCGTCCTTCGCCGTCACGCAGATAACCATCGATCACGCGTGTTCTGGGGAAGCCCTGCTCGTCGACGCGCACGATATAGGTGCCGTTGATGTCCTCATAGGCGAGCTCCTCGGTGAACACGGGTCCGTAGAACAGCGGTCGGTCGCCGTACTGCTCACGATTGAGATATGACGCGAGGGCAAAGACGTTGTCGGGGGCGTTCTGGTTCATCGGCGGGTTGGCGTTGGCGCGTATAAGCAGCAGGGCATAGGACGAATAGCCGATGAAGATGACGAATATGCCGAGCACGATGACGTTGAACACGCGCACGGGCAACTTGGAGCAGAAACCGAAGAGATAGACGGCGAGGCCGATGATGAAGACGGTCGGTATCAGCCATGAATCGCCGATAAAGGGCATGCCCGATATGATGATCGTGGCGAAAAAGAGCCATTTGACCGACGAGGTGCTGCGCTGCAGGTAGAGGCTGCGCGTGGCGAGGATAAACACAGTCACGGCCACAGCGGCATAGACGGTCACGCCGATGTTGTAGCCGAAGCCGAGGGTGTTGACAAAGAACAGCTCGAACCACTGGGCCACGTTGATGAAGCCGGGCACGAGGCCGTAGAGGATAAGACCGACGATCACACACGACACTCCGAGCGCGATCAGCGAGCCTGTGGCACTGATGTTCTTGAACTTGCGGTAATAGTAGACAAGGCCGATGGCCGGGATGCAGAGCAGGTTGAGCAGGTGAACGGCGATCGACACACCGATCACGTAGGCGATCAGCACGAGATAACGGTCGCTATGGGGCTCGTCGGCACGGGCTTCCCATTTCAGTATCAGCCAGAAGACCAGAGCGGTGCAGAACGACGAGAAGGCGTAGACCTCGCCTTCGACGGCCGAGAACCAGAAGGTATCGCTCCAGGTGTAGGCCAGCGCGCCGCATAGGCCTCCGCCCATGATGACAAGCATCTTTGACAGGGGGATCTCGGTGGCGTCGTCCTTGACTACGAGGCGCCTGATGAGATGGGTGATAGTCCAGAACAGCAGCAGGATGGTAGCCGCGCTGAGCAGAGCCGACATCACGTTGACGGCCACTGCCGCCGATGTGATGTCACCGCCGAAAAGCGTGATGAAAAAACGCCCGGCGAGCATGAAGATCGGGTTGCCCGGCGGATGGCCGACTTCGAGCTTGAATGCCTGGAGTATAAATTCGGGACAGTCCCAGAAACTTGCTGTGGGCTCGATGGTGAGCAAATAGGTCACGGCTGCGATGATAAAACACAGCCATCCGAGCGCGTTGTTGATGAGGTTGTAACGTTTCATGCTTCTTCAATAGGATCGCGCGTAAAGCGCTTCAATCGGCAAAGTTACACAATGCTATCCGAAAAACGGACGATTTAACGTTATTTATTATCGTCAGTCGTGTCGGACAACTCTTCAGTCGGACGGCTCGGACTTTTCAGACGGATCTGACAGATTTGACTGGACCGGCAATGATTTCTTAATCGTTTTTTCGTTTAAAACAAAAATATCATTACGATTTGCAATCGTTTATCGCCGGACACTGCTATGAGTAAAACCTTAATTCTACTGA
>CAJUMI010000004.1 GCA_910587545.1 uncultured Muribaculaceae bacterium
GTGCCAGCCCTAATTTTTGTCTGCGTCAAAAAGTTTTATCGGACAGCAATAAAAAAATAACGGCTTTTTTGAGTCTGAATCTAAATCCTGAATGAAAGAGCCGTGTGATCTGCCGAACTGTAGTCGTGGCTATTTGGTAAAGTGGCGATTTTTTTGTATCTTTGTCTGTTAATTGTAACGAAACAACGATTATAGCATAGATAAATATGTCAGAAGAAAAAGAGCAATATAGCGCCAGTAATATTCAGGTGCTCGAAGGGCTTGAGGCCGTGCGTAAACGCCCGGCCATGTATATAGGCGATATTTCAGCCAAAGGACTTCATCATCTTGTGTATGAAGTCGTCGACAACTCGATCGACGAGGCTCTTGCAGGCTACGCTACCGATATTGAAGTGACCATCAACTCCGATAATTCGATCACGGTTGTCGACAACGGACGCGGTATACCTGTGGACCTGCACGAGAAAGAAGGCAAGAGCGCCCTCGAGGTCGTGCTTACGGTTCTGCATGCAGGCGGTAAGTTCGACAAAGGCTCCTATAAGGTATCCGGCGGTCTCCACGGTGTCGGCGTAAGTTGCGTCAATGCCTTGTCGACATATCTCCGCGCAGAGATCCACCGCAACGGCAAGTCGTATATGCAGGAGTACAGTTGCGGCAAGCCGACCTGCGAACTGACAGTGATCGGCGACAGCGACCATACGGGCACAATGATCACCTTCAAGCCCGACGCGTCGATCTTCACCGTCACCGAATACGATTATTCAACGCTGGCCAACCGCCTGCGTGACCTCGCTTTCCTCAACGCCGGCATCACTCTTAAGCTGACCGACATGAGGGATATCGACGAAAACGGCAACCCCCGCAGCGAGACATTCTTCTCGGCGGAGGGCCTTAAGGAATTTGTCAGATATATCGATTCCAACAAGGACTCTCTCATCGACGACGTTATCGACCTGCGCACGGAGCGCCAGGGCATACCCGTCGAAGTGGCGCTGACCTACAACAACACCTACAACGAGAACGTCTACTCCTATGTAAACAATATCAACACGATAGAGGGGGGTACCCACCTGACCGGTTTCCGCCGCGGACTCACCTCGACCCTCAAGAAATATGCCGAAGACAACAATCTCCTGAAGAACGCCAAAGTGGAGATCGCCAGCGACGACTTCCGCGAGGGTCTTACAGCTGTTGTGTCGGTCAAGGTGATGGAGCCCCAGTTCGAAGGCCAGACCAAGACCAAACTCGGCAACTCGGAGGTGATCGGAGCCGTGCAGACCTCGGTCAGCGAAGCGCTGCGCAATTATCTCGAGGAAAATCCGCGTCAGGCGCGCACGATTGTCGACAAAGTCATTCTTGCGGCCCAGGCACGTCACGCGGCCTACAACGCCCGCAAGCAGGTGCAGCGTAAATCTCCGCTCTCGGGAGGCGGCCTGCCCGGCAAGCTCGCCGACTGTTCGTCGCGTACGGCCGAGAACTGTGAAATTTTCATAGTCGAGGGTGACTCGGCAGGCGGAACGGCAAAACAAGGCCGTGATCGTACGTTCCAGGCCATCCTGCCTCTGCGAGGCAAGATACTTAACGTAGAGAAGGCTATGGAGCACAAAATTCTCGACAACGAAGAAATCTCCAATCTCTTCCGTGCGTTGCGTGTCACTATCGGTACCGAGGATGACCCCAAGGAAGCCAATCTCTCAAAACTCGCCTATCATAAAATCATAATAATGACTGATGCCGATGTCGACGGCGCCCATATCGCTACGCTGCTGATGACTTTCTTCTTCCGCCGCATGCGTCCGGTGATCGAGAGCGGCTATCTCTATCTGGCCACCCCGCCGCTCTACAAGTGCAAGCGAGGCAAGGCCGAGGAGTATTGCTGGACCGACCAGCAGGTGCAGCGCTTCATCGACGAACACGGCAAGGCGACGACCGTCCAGCGCTACAAAGGTCTCGGCGAGATGAGCGCGGCCGAGCTGCGCGACACCACGATGTCGCCTGAGGGCCGAATGCTCAAGCAGGTCAACATCAGCGACGCAGCCGAGGCCGACCGCATATTCTCGATGCTTATGGGCGAGGATGTCGGACCGCGACGCGACTTTATCGAGGCAAACGCCAATTACGCGAATATCGACGCATGACATAACGGTCCGCAACAAAACAGACGTGCGGACCGTTTTATTATTGACATAAACCGGAGCGATGTGTGACCGGTCGGTCATTCATTCATCATAATAACATCACTATCATGGCAAAATCAAATAAGAAAGACAATCAGTCGAAGCGTCTCCGAGAGGCGGTCGACACATATGTGGGCACTCAGGAAAACGGCTCATACAATTACAGACAGGTTTCGGCTGCGGTGGGGGCGGTGACGCCCGTGCAGCAGAGATCGGTTGCCATCTATCTTGCCGAACTTGCATTCGATGGTGTGATTGCCGAGATCGCTCCGGGCAAATATAAGACTCCGCGGCGCGCAGTTGTGGCCACCGGCGTGTTTGTGCGCCGCTCCAACGGCAAGAACAGCGTGCAGCTTGATGAGGATGACAGCCGGCCGATATTCGTGGCCGAACGCAATTCCAGACATGCGCTCAACGGCGACAGGGTGTCGATCAGCATCGCTGCCCATGTCAAGGGCAAGGAACCTGAGGCCGAGGTGCTTGAGATCCTCGAGAAGAAGGATCAGACGTTTATCGGCACTCTGAGAGTGGACCGGCATTTCGCCTATCTGCTGACGGATTCAAAATATCTCGCGACCGACATATTCATCCCCAAGGCTAAGCTCAAGGGCGGTGCCACGGGCGACAAGGCGATAGTCCGCATCACTGAGTGGCCCGAGGACGCCAAGAACCCCGTAGGCGAGGTCGTCGATATCTTAGGCAAAACCGGCGACAACACTGCCGAAATGCATTCGATCCTTGCCGAGTTCGGGCTGCCGTACCGCTATCCCGAGTCCGTCGAAAAGGCTGCCGCCAAGATCGACGCCGGAATCACAGGCGAGATTGTCGCCGAGCGTGAGGATCTGCGCGGGGTCACGACCTTTACTATCGACCCCAAGGACGCCAAGGATTTTGACGATGCGCTGTCGATAAGAAAGCTGCCCGGCGGCAATTATGAGGTCGGTGTCCATATCGCCGATGTGACCCATTATGTGAAGCCCGACAGCATAATCGACCGCGAGGCTCAGGGCAGAGCTACGTCGGTGTATCTGGTCGATCGCGTTGTGCCGATGCTGCCCGAACATCTGAGCAACGGCATCTGTTCGCTTCGTCCCGACGAGGACAAACTGACCTTCTCTGTCATTTTTGAGATGGACGACAGCGCCAAGGTGATAAATTCGCGCATAGTCCGCACGGTGACGCGCAGTGTGCGTCGCTTCACTTATGAGGAAGCCCAGGAGGTGATCGAGACAGGCAAGGGAGACTATGCCGAAGAGATACTCACGCTCGACACTCTTGCCAAGCAGCTGCGCGAACGCCGCTACGAAAACGGTTCGGTCGACTTCGACCGCGTGGAAGTGCGCTTCGATATAGACGAGAACGGCCATCCGACCGGTGTCTATTTCAAGGAGTCGAAAGATGCCAACAAACTTATAGAGGAATTCATGCTGCTGGCCAACCGCACCGTGGCCACTTTCGTAGGTCTGCCGAAAGACAAACGCAAGAAGTCGAAAGCGTTTGTCTATCGCGTCCATGACATGCCCGATCAGGAGCGGCTTGCCAATCTGTCGGCGCTGGCCCGCAATTTCGGTTTCAAGGTCAAACCCAAGGGCACGCCCAAAGAGGTCAACCGCTCGATCAACAAAATGCTCGAAGGTGTCAAAGGTCGCGGCGAGGAGAATTTCCTGTCCACGCTTGCCATCCGCTCGATGGCCAAGGCTGTATATACGACTGAGAACATCGGTCACTACGGACTGGGATTTGACTACTATACCCACTTCACTTCGCCGATCAGACGTTATCCCGACATGATGGTCCACCGTCTGCTCGACCGCTATCTCAAAGGCGGCCGGAGTGTTAACGTCGAAAAGCTCGAGGATGAATGCAAGCATTCGTCCAACATGGAGCAGCTTGCCGCCAACGCCGAACGGGCCTCAATCAAGTTCAAGCAGGTCGAGTTCATGGCCGATCATCTCGGCGAGGTGTATAAGGGAGTGATCTCGGGAGTCACCGAGTGGGGACTGTATGTCGAGATCGAGGAGAATAAGTGCGAGGGTCTTGTGCCTGTCCGCGATCTCGCCGATGACTACTATGACTATGACGAGAATAACTATTGTCTTGTGGGCCGCCGCAACGGCAATCGCTATCGTCTCGGCGACGAGGTGCAGGTGCAGGTGGCAAGGGCAAATCTTGACAAGAAGCAGCTCGATTTCGTGCTTGTCGATGAAAAGAATCCTCCCCGTTCGCTCGACACGCTTGCGGCTCCGTCGGTTGCCGAGGTGATGCGCTCGTCGTCAAAATCTAAAAAGACAAAATCGCGTAACGGCCGGTCTTCAAAGTCATCGAAGAAGTCAAAGTCGTCAAGACGCGGATGAGTATGAAGGCCACAATAGAAGTCGACGGCCTGCGCCTCAGGGCCCGTCACGGTGTTATGGCTCAGGAGCGTATTGTCGGCAATGAGTTTGAAATCTCGCTTTCGCTCGAATATCCTCCCGCGCTAAAGGCGGTCGAGAGCGATTGCGTGGATGATACGCTCAACTATGCCCGGGCCATCGAGATCGTGCGTCAGATCATGGCCGAGCCTTCATATCTGATCGAACATGTCGCCGGTCGCATCCGCGAGGCTCTGCTTGAAGCATATCCCGGTATTGTATCGGGACGCATCGTTGTGTCTAAACCGGCGCCGCCTGTGTCTGCGGAACTCAGTGAGGCAAGGTTTGTCCTGGAGTTCTGACATATCAGTCCTGCATCCTGTTATCAGGTATGTCAAGACTCGTTCCTGATGTTTAAATTTGTGGATTTTTGATCGGCATAATGATGATCGTTAACCTGATACGGCCTCTCCTTCGTCCATATACGACGCTAAATGTTTAATGTCTTTTGCGCTATGGTTCGGGTCTTTGTGTCGAAAACCCGCTTTATGCAAGGCGACTTCGCCGATAGAATTTCAGCACACATCCGGATAAACCTGTCGCGCCTGAAAGTTGGCGTCTGTCATGAAATAAGTTCTTAGTCCCAGGTGTACTTTTTTTGTTTGGAAGTGTTGGCGTAGAACGACAGCGTGATGCGCCTGAAGGGATGGATCAGCACAAACCAGGGTATAGTGAGGGTGAGGCGGCGCAGGTCGAGGGCTGCGGTGGTCTTGCGCCAGGCCAGAGCCATGTCGACAAGTGGCCCGGTGAGCAGTAGCGCGGCGATGACGATGGTCGCGATATTGTGGTAGTCGGCGAGAACAGCAGCGGTAGCGGACAGCAGAAGAATCCACAGGGCGCATTCGCCGATGGCAAGTCTCGGCAGCGGTTTGCGTGGGATAAAGCGTTTTGTGAAAATATGTCTTGCCGCAATGTCGCGGAGTGTCGACGGCATGTCGTAGCTGCTGAAGCGTATGATCGACTCGGGCGACAGTTCGACCACGGTGTTGCGCGAAGTTGCGATCTCGCTGATGAATATGTCGTCGTCGCCGAAATGAAGGTTGAGTGACCGCGAAAAACCTTTGTTGCCGAAAAACAGATCGCGGCGGTAAGCGAGATTTAGCTCCGAGCCTCTGAACGGCCGGCGGCCGGTGTCGGCGGCCAGCCATGAGGTGCTGTCGTCGGCAAAGTCAAATGTCTTGATGCGGTCCGGAAGCGACTCCTGCGACGGAGCGGCATATCCGATGACTATGCCTGTCTCGGGATTGCCGAAATGACGCATTATCTTTGTCAGCCAGCGGTCAGAGAGGATGACGGCGTCAGCCGTGGTCTGCACCACCACGGGATAGCGGGCGGCCTTTATGCCGAGAGTGAGCGCGAGTTTCTTGCGGCTCAGATTGCGCGCGCCGTCGGGTGTGAAGGTGAGATAGAGATTGCGGTTGGCGAGCTGCAGGGCGCTGATGACGTTGCGCACGTCTGACGAATCGCCCTCGTTCACGACTATGACCTCGAACGGGCCCTCGTACTGCTGTGTCAGCACGGCCGGCAAAAGGGTCTCGAGCCGGTCGGACTCTCCCCGAGCGTAGATGATGACCGAAACTGCAGCCCACTTCGGCTCTTCACCGGCGGGTCGGTCTACGGTCAGCCTGCAGGCGCGGCTGCGCCTGTATACGCGCCTGACGAACGGATCATAGAAGGCAAGAATAATTGCCGCGCAAAGCGCGCTAATGGATAGAAGTGTTATGACGGGATATGAAAATTCGGGGATGAATGTCATTGACTGATTGTATCTATATTTTTGCAGTGCAAATATACGAATAAGTCGGGGGCTATGCCAAATTTATTTGAGGATTGCGGGCGAGAGTATATAAGGCGAAGCCAAATATATATTTTTTCGGAAGTCGGATAATAAAGTTTGCACGGGCGCGTTAAATACATTGAATTATATTGTTGCATTTCTTAACGCTACAGACACTATTGAAATGAAATTTACTCATATGCTGTTAGGTGCGGTTTTGATCGGCATGGTGTCGTCATGCTCGTCGTCAAAGACTGTGTTGCCTTACTTTACGGATATATCGACAGTTGCCGAAGGCTCATTCCCGAGCGGCAGCTATTCGCCTGAGATCAAACCCGACGACGAGTTGCTGATAACTGTCACTTCTCTGTCGCAGGAGGCAACGGCGATATACAATCTGCCTTTGTCCAACCCGGCTCTCCAGACCGAGATGTTCAAGGCTTCGACGCCCTATCAGCAGACTTATATGGTCGACAGCAATGGTGATATAAACTTCCCCGTGCTGGGCGAGATCCATGTGGCCGGGAAGACGGTCGATGGTCTGCGCAAGGAGCTGACCGATATGATATCGCGTGATGTCGAGGATCCCCATGTGAATGTGGCGCTCGTCAACTTCAGAGTGGTTGTGGCCGGAGAGGTCAAGACGCCGCGATCGATAGCGGTGGACCGTAACCGCTACAGCATCCTTGACGCTCTGTCGGACGCCGGAGACCTCACCGAGTACGGCGAACGCTCCAATGTGTTGCTCGTAAGAGAGGAAAACGGCGAACGTAAGTTCATCCACCTTGACCTGAACTCGTCAGAAACACTGACGTCGCCTTATTTCTTCCTCAAGCAGAACGACTATATATATGTCGAGCCCAATAAGGTGCGTCAGGCAAATTCAAAGTATAACCAAAACAATTCATTCAAGTTGACAGTGATATCGACGGTCGTCAGTGCTGCATCGGTAATCGCCTCGCTTGTGATCGCCCTAACCGTCAAATAACACGCCATGGCTAAACAGAAAAAATCGGAGTTCATCGATGTGAACGCCATAGTGCGTGAATACATCTCAAAATGGTATTGGTTTGCCATATCGGTGTTTGTCTGCGTCGCTCTCGGCTGGCTGGCGGCAAAAGTCATGAAACCTAAATATTCGATAAACGCCAATGTGCTTATATCGCAGGACGAGAAAGGCGGCATGGCCAGCCTCGGGGCGATAGGCGATCTGTTCGGCAGCAATGCGTCTGTCGACGACGAGATTTTTGTCATATCGTCGCATTCGCTTTACCGGGACGTGGTGAAGACCCTCGCGACAAATAAGGTGCACAAAGTCAGACGTGGTTTCCTCGACAATGAGTTTGCCTATCCCCATTATCCGCTCGATGTCTATGCGGCGCCCGGAATTATCGATACGCTCAGGACTGCGATAACCTTCAAGGTAGATGTCGATGAGAAAGGACTTGCCTCGGTGAAGGCCAAGGCCAAGCGCGACGTCGTGGCCAAAGTCAAGGACAAACCTCTCCCCGTGACCGTGCAGACGATCTATGGAGCGTTTGTCATCGACACCACCTCTTATTATGTGCCCGGCGAGGAACTCTCGACCTCTGTCAGCATACTCGGTTATGACGCGGCCGCCGAGCTTCTTGGCGAAGACGTCGACGCCAATATCGGCAGCAAGCGAAGCAACTCGATACGTCTCGGCATGAATACTGTCAATACCGACTATGGCAAGGATGTGCTAAACGAGATCATCACCAAATACAACGAGCGCGGTATCGCCGAGAAGAATCTCCAGGGTGAGAAGACCGCAAAGTTCATCGACGAGCGACTGGCGATAATAAGCAGCGATCTGAGCGACGCCGAAAACGTGATCCAGTCATACAAGGAGACCAAGGGTATCATCGATGTCGGCTCAGAGGCCGGCTATCAGACCGGCATACGCGCCGAGACAGAGCGCCATCTCGCCGCTGCCGAGACACAGGCGGAAATAATCAGGATGACAAGCGAGTTTCTCAACAATCCCGAGAATGCCCATTCGCTCATCCCGATGACATCTGACGTCGCAGGTCTCCAGGAAGGGATCAAGGACTACAATGACTTGCTGATCTTACGCATGAATCTCGCTACCAACGCCAAGCCCAACAACAAGTCGCTGCAGTTGCTCGACAAGAAGATCGACGCTATCCGCGAGGTGCTGATCGGCTCGGTCGCAAAGGCATACGAAAATAACGAAATCAATATACGCGAACTGCGCTCGAAGATGAATTCGGCCATGTCGAGGTTGAGTTCCGTGCCGTCGCAGGAACGCGAATTCCTCAACATGAAGCGCCAGCAGGAAGTGAAGCAACAGCTGTATCTGTTCCTGTTGCAGCGCCGGGAGGAGACGGCCATGATGCTCGCCAACGCTACGCCCAAAGGACTGATCGTCGACGAGGCATATTCGCTCACCGAGCCCGTGAACATGAGCAAGAAGATGATCCTGTTCATCGCCGTGATGATCGGACTCTGCATACCCCCGGCATTGCTTTACGTGCGTAAATTGCTGAGAACCAAATTTGACACCAAAGAGGAAGTCGAGGCAGCAATCGATGTCCCCGTGCTCGGCGAGATATGCAACGACAAGAGCGGCCGCACGCTTGTCGCCGTCCGTGGCGACCACTCGTCGACGACCGAGTTGTTCAACCTGCTGCGCTCGCGCCTGCCGTTTGTACTCGGTGGCGACGGCGAGAAGGTGGTGCTGCTCACCTCGACGCGTTCGGGCGAAGGCAAGTCATTTGTCTCGGTCAACCTTTCGTCCGACATGGCGTTGCTCGACAAGAAAGTCTTGCTCATCGGCATGGACGTCCGCAAACCGAGGCTGACCGAATATCTTAATGTAGCGCCGCGTTTCGGACTTACACAGTATCTTGCTTCTAAAGACATAACGATCGACTCGATGATCGTGCGCGATGAGCAGGCTCCGCAGCTCGACATCATCACGTCGGGTCCGGTTCCGCCCAACCCGGCCGAACTGCTCAACTCCAAGCGTCTCGACGAACTTATGGCCGAACTCAGAAAGCGTTACGACTATATATTCATCGACTCGGCTCCTGTCGGAATGGTGAGCGACACTTTCACGCTCGACCGTCTGTCAGATGCTACCATCTATGTTGTCAGAGCCGATTACACCATGCGCAGCGATCTGCGTTTCATCGATGAGATCTACGGGCAGAAACGCCTGAAGAAACTGTCGGTTGTTGTCAACGGCACAACTACAAAACGAGGTTACGGCTACGGTTACGGAGAAAAGAAGGCGTGATCCGGCAAAGCCTGCTGCGTGATGGGTGGAAAGAGCGTATATAAATGGACGGCCATTGACCGGATATGTAATTCGGTCATGACTTTCGGCGGCAACATCGTGCTTGCGCGCCTGCTTGACCCGTCGGATTTCGGCCTGCTCGGCATGGTGGCGATCTTCTCGGCTCTGGCGTCGAACATATCGGGCTGTGGCATGAGCGACGGTCTGATAAACAAGAAAGATCCGACGCCCGGAGACTATTCGACGGTCTTTGTGTTCAACGCGGCGACGGGTGTCTTTTTTGCCTGTCTTTTCATCAGCTGCTCCGGTCTGATCGCCGATTATCTGGGCTATGAGCAGCTGCGCGGCATAATGATTGCCATAGGCGTGTGCTTTTTCTTTCAGTCGCTTGTCCTCGTCCAGGAAACCAAGATGCGCAAAGAGCTTGATTTCAAAAAAATGGCCATTGTCAGGCTGTCGGCTACGGCGAGTTCTCTGATACTGGCCATCGTGCTTGTGCTCAGCGGTTACGGCTACTGGGGACTGGTGTCGATGCAGATTTTTCTGTCGTTCTTTCTCTTTGTGTACTATGTGGCCGTGTCGCGGTGGTTTCCGCGCATTGCGTTCAGCCGCAGCTCGTTCAAGGAGTTGTTCGGCTACGGCGTTCATCTCATGCTCGCCTATGTATGCTATCAGGTGGCCCGCAACATCAACATGACCGTGCTCGGTAAATTCTCCAACGCCGCCGCGTCGGGCAACTACAATCAGGCCCACAAGCTCCAGGAAGTGCCATATTCGTTGATCGAGGCGATACTCAACTGGCCATTCTTCGCTGTGCTTTCGTCGACTGCCGATCCTGCCGCGCGCCGGCGTCTGACCGGTAATATGCACTCTACGATAATTTTTGTCAATGCCGCTATCACCGGCTATCTATTTACGGTCTCGACTTATGTCTTCAACTCTTTGTATGGTGCCAAATGGGACGCCGCGATACCGATCTTCAACGTTCTGCTGATCTTCGGACTTGCGACATCGGTCAAGATGTTCTATCAGACCGTGTTCAAGACCCACTCGAAGACAAGACTTATAAGAAATCTGACAGTGGCTGAAATCGCATTGCAGTTGTCATTGTTGGCGGTCTTTTATAAATCGAGTGCCACTATGATCGCGTTCTCGCTTGTGATTCCGGCGATTGCAATGATGTCGGTTTATATTCCTCTTTACATGCGATTCGAACAGATACGCTTCGGAGAGTTTGTCAAAGAGAGCCTCAGGCCGCTGGCGCTTCCTGCCGCGGTTATGGCAGTCGTCGTGCTTGCGACTGTAGGCTGGGCGCCGGGACTCAACAGTTTCGTCGCACTTGCCGTTGTCTCGGCGATATATCTCGCGCTGTTTGCCGGCCTTTGTGAGATCGCCAGGCCATATTTCTATATCGAGATCAGACAACGTATATTCAGACGCGGATAATGACAGATAAAGCATTACATAACGGTTCGGATCCGGCCGAAGAGCGTCGGCCCCTTCGTCTTGCAGGGCATGAATATCTTTGGCCGCTGTTCTTCCTGCTGTCTATGTCGATGATGGGACTGCGCTTTCCCTTGGGCTATCTGCTCGTGCCGATAATATTGATATCGACTTTCCGCCGCGACCGCTATGACTTCCTGATCATGCTCACGCTTTTCTTCGGCGGTTTCGGACTGATAGGCGAGGGAACTATGCCCGTGAAGCCGTGGGACATAGCCTTTGTCGTGTCGATCATAGGCCTCGTGATCATGCGGAAGGACGCCCTGATGAAGAAAACGCTCGTGCTGACCATCGGCTACGCTGCGGCGCTTGTGTTCATTGCGACATTCAGTGAGGAACGCATGGCGGTGCAGCTCCGAACGTTGAGAAACTATCTGTTTTTCATCTATTTTATTGTGCCGATGATGGTTTTTGCCGGCCGTCGGTTCGACATGCTCGTGTTTTTCCGGCGTCTGATCCCTTACGTCATCATACTGTGCTGTTTCTATATATTCGACGGCTTTATAGCCAGCGGCCACTTCCTGCTGCCGTGCACTCATATTTCATTCGAGGGGGGATTGTCGGTGTTCTACGATCCGGTTTACTACGGTTTCGGTTTTTTTCCGCGCATTTATCCCCCGGGTCTTTTCATAGCTGTTCTTGCAATGTATCCTTTCGCGCGGATCTACAAACCCGCTCCGTGGCAGTGGGTCGTGATGCTGCTGTCGCTCGGCGCCACAAGGACGTTTACCGTCATTTCGGGCTTGATCGCGACCTACGCGGTTTCGATGCCTGATCTCAAGCGCACGTTCCGTTATGCATCAGTCGGAGTCGGAGTTATCGCCATATTGTGTTTTGTCGATATGATGATCGGTTACGAGAGCGAGAACGGCGACAGCGCATTGCGCATCTATTCGTCGGTGCAGCAGATCACCGATGTCGGCGAGGCTCAGGATGACGAGGACATAGCCGAACTCGGCTCCGGTCGTATAGGACAGGCGATTCCCAAGTTTGAACTCGTCAGCGAAATGAACAAAGAGGCCGTAGGTCTCGGCTTTCTCCATGCCGAACTCACGACCAATACGCGCTATATAATCGACAATCCGTTCTACACAGATATATCGCGATCCGAAGAAGTAGCTACCGGTATTGAGGTTGAACCGTTACAGGTTTATCTGTCGATCGGTTATATCGGACTGTCGGTGCATTTTCTGTTTCTGTTTATGACCTATTATTTCGTCAGAAAGTACAGATATTCGTTCTATTATCTTACGGTGCTGTTCGGTTTGTTTTGGTTTGGGCTCGGCGGTTTTGCCGGCTTGAACGCTCCTGACGGGCTGTTGCTGTGCAGTCTGGCTTTTTCGATTGTCGTGCTGGATAATAAAAATAGAATCAAATCTTTAGAAAAAGAGGAGAACCAATGAAAATCGTACATGTGATATGTTCGCTTAATACAGGTGGTGCCGAGCTGATGCTGCTTGACATCATCAGGGAGCAATCGGCGTCGGGTCATTCGGTCGGGCTTGTCGTGACAAACAGAAGTTACGAGCAGGCGCTGGTCGACAAGATACCCGGCTCGGTGTGCACGGTTTTCGTAAATCGCCCCGAGGGCTCGCACAATCCTCTGTGGCTGTTGAAAATCAACATGGCAGTCCGTCGCTTTCGCCCCGATATAGTCCATTTCCATAATGACAAAGGTGCCGGCATGTGTTTTCCCCGACTGACAGGCGGAAGATCGGTAGCAACAGTCCATGACACAAATATCAGTCTCAACCATTATCTGAGACTCGACCGTCTCTACGCGATATCCGTGAGTGTAAGGGACGATCTGAAAAGCCGGTATGGCATAGACGCTGAGGTTGTGATCAATGGGATTTCAACTGATAGAGTGAAATCCAATGATGGTTTTAAACGGCCGTTGCCAAGAGTGTTCAAGGTTGTTCAGGTGAGTCGGCTTGACCATGGGAAGAAAGGTCAGGATCTTCTGATTGAAGCAGTGTCCAGACTTTCAGATCTGGGCTATAAGTTAAGCGTGGATTTTATCGGTGACGGATCGTCCTGCGGATTTTTGCAAAAACTGTGTGGGGATAAAGGCATCAGTGACCGGGTGCATTTTTTAGGTACATGTTCAAGAGACTATGTCTATGAGCATCTGAAAGATTATAATCTTTTGGTCCAGCCATCGCGTTATGAGGGCTTCGGTCTGACGGTCGCCGAGGCCATGGCGGCGAAAATTCCCGTATTGGTCAGCGATATAGAGGGGCCGATGGAAGTGATCGGTCATGGACGCTTTGGCCATACTTTCAAGTGTGGCTCGGCAGACTCGCTGACGGCCGTACTGAGGAGCGTGCTTGACAATTATCAGGCGGCTGAAGATCTGGCGCAGGGAGATGCCTACGATTACGCAAGGACGAACTTCAGTGTCGCGACCTCTGCATCGCGTTATATAGATCTATATAAGTCAATTGTCGATACGGCCAAATGAAGTCAGGGAAAGCCCGCATATTGCTTGTCTCGCCGATGCCGCCCGCCATGGGTGGGATCAGTGTCAGCTCTGCCCGGCTCAGAGACAATCTGACGGCTGACGGCTATGAAGTGGAGGTGTATGACATCAATTCCACGTCAAAATTGTTGCCGCTCGGCTTCCATAAGCTGATCAACATGCTTTGGGTGCCGTTTTACGTTCTGCTGAATCCGAGGTTTGATATAGTGCATTTTCATGTTTCGAGCTATTGGCGCAGAGTGTGGTTATGGCTGACGCGATTCTGTTTTGTCAGAGTCAAGACCGTGGTGACAGTTCACGGAGATGTGAAATATTATCTCCGAAAACCTCTGTCATCTCTCGTCATGGGTTTCGGCGACCATATAATCTGTGTCAGACAGGGTGATTCGGCGTTATTGCCCGACAGGGTGCGAGGAAAGGCGAGCGATATTCCGGCGTTTATTCTGCCTCCGGACATCGATAGCCTGACATTGCCTGACTACGTAGAGCGTTTTGTCGCCGGAACTGTAGAATCCGGATTGCCGTTGGTTGTTTTCAACGGCGGTCTTGTGTTGATGCCTGATTGTTATGACCTATACGGTTTTAATGATGTGGTTGATCTGTTGGATAAGGCTGATGCCGAAGGGATCGGCTATCGTGCGATCATAGTTGTCAACAACAGCGTTTTCGACCGTCAGCAGTCGGAATTTCTATCCCGTATCGAGAGTCGGCTGTCAGGCCGGGGCAATATACTGCTGTGTGCTAATACCAATTTTTCGCTTCTGCCGATATTCAGGCAGCCCGGGACGGTCTATGTGCGTCCGACCAAAACCGACGGAGATTCCTTATCGATACGCGAGGCATTGGCTCTCGGCGCTCGAGTCGTGGCGTCGGATGCAGTGATAAGACCCGACAAGGTTATCTGTTACAGGCATTCGGATATAAATGATTTTTTCGATAAATTCAAGCTCGCTTTGTCGCGGAACAGCGATGCCGGAGCCGGCTCGAACAATGATTTTTATTGTAGGATCGCTGAGGTCTATTCTACTTTGCTGTCGATATAATAATAGGGCGGTAATGCCGTTATTATATCAGTGCAAATGTTAAAATCAGACAATGGGCCTGGCGGATTATATAAAGAATAAGGTGCCATATTGGCCGAACTCCATAACTGAAATTCTGCTTAAATTTAATTGTTTCGGCGGTATGTGTTACGGATTCGCCTATATGGCTTATCCCAAGCGTATTGTAGCATCAACGCCTGATGAAAAACTGATCTCGATGGTGAATTACGCCATCGAGAAGGTTCCGTACTATCGAAAGCGCTACGGCAGTCTCAGGATAAAAAGCAGAAAGGAATTCGAGGATAAGATCGGCTTCATAGACAAAGATGAAGTGATGGCTCACTGGAATGAATTTGTCGCGGATGACGCCGATATGTCGAAGTGTTACGAAGAGACGACGGGCGGCACGAGCGGCAAACCGATGAAATTTCTTTCGCCCAAGAACAGATATGTCCGCGAAATGTATTTCTGGCATAAGTTGCTGAAACGTTTCGGCTGGAATTATGATACGGTTGGAGTTATAAGAAACCATCGGATAGGAAAAGGCCGCGATTATATGGTCAATCCGATCATGAAACATGTGATCTTCGATGGCTTCAGAACCGATGATGAGTACTATCGGAACGTCTGGTCAGTGATCAGACGAAAAAAAATCAAGTACTTGTACTGCTATCCGGCCGCCGCGTACTCTTTTCTGAAATTCTGTTTCAGAGAGGGACTTGATACGTCGTTTATAAAGGCATGTTTCCTTACGTCCGAGACGGTGACGGAGTATCAGCGTAGTTTCATTCAGGACACACTTGGAATTGATATCGTCTCGTCCTACGGTCATAGTGAGAAATTGTGTCTGGCCGGTACTGTGCCGGATCATCTATTATTATATAATATTGAAGAAGAATACGGACTGACTGAACTTATTGAGGAATCCGGCATTGTCATTACCCAAAAAAATCAACTTGGTGAGATTGTCGGCACCACATTCTCGAACTATTATTTCCCTCTGATAAGATATCGTACAGGTGATTATTCATCGTATTCAGATATAAGTCCGGCCTGCCGACTTTTGGGTTCGATACAAGGGCGGTGGAATAAATCCCAGATAATTAAAAATGATGGTTCGACTGTCTCGGTCACGGCACTGAATCTGCATGGCGATTTTAATGATAAAATCAGAGGGCTGCAATATATCCAGACACGTAAAGGATATCTGACTGCCCTGATCATTAGGGATAAAGGTTATGGCGATGCCGAGCACCGCTTTTTCCTTGAACACATCGCTAATGCGATGGGCGGAGATGAATATGTCGAAATACAGTATGTTGATAAATTGGTTTATCAGCCTAATGGCAAGTTCTTGCCGTTCATAACTTATGTCTAATCTAAAAACGGGTATATGTTAAACGCAATATTTTTCTATCGTATTTCCCGATGGTGTTGTTTGCATCATATTCCTCTTGTTCCTGAATTGCTGACTTTGTTGATCTTTTTGGTGAACAGTAAGGCGCTATATCAGGTCGGGATAGGGAAGAGTACGAAGTTGGGCTACGGCTGTACAGGTGTCGTGATCCATAAGGATTCGGTCATCGGCGAAAACTGCATGAAAGCCCGGCATGTAACGATCGGCCGGGGAAATAATGTTGATACAGGAGCGAATGCGGTTGTCTGCGAACCGGTGTCTGATAATGCTGTCGTAGCGGGCGTACCGGCTAAAATATTATGGATCTAAGATGGTTATTAATAAAATTCTGACAGATCTAAAGGGCAATTGCGAGCGAGAGGGCTTTGCTGGCTGGGATCCGTATGACGGGTTGAACTCAAAGGTGTTCAAGGCATTGCCGTTTGTCGGTCGGTCGGCAGTCGCGCGCTTGGTCTGGATTCAGTTTTTTAAACGCAATCCGATCAATCTGCGTCGGCTTCTGCTTGTGCCGAAAGAGCGGAATGCGAAGGGCATCGGACTGTTTGTGCGGGGGTATTGCTCGCTATGGTATGCCGTCGACGCCGACAGTTCGCTTGTCTGCAAATTCGGTACGAAAGCTGAGATCGAGACTCGGATCAGAGACTTGTCAGACTGGCTTGTCGACAATGTCTCGCAGGGATATTCGGGCGCGGCATGGGGCTATAATTTCCCGTGGCAGTGCCGGCGTGAGTTCCTGTTTCCGGCCTATGAAGCTACTGTCGTGGCTACGTATTTCTGCGCGACAGCGTTGCTTGACGCATACGAAATTACCGGAGATGAAAGATATAAGGCCACGGCACTGTCGTCGGCCGAGTTTGTCAAGCGGGATCTGAGACGCACGCCTTATGGCGGCGGCGTGATCTTGTCTTATTCGAAAATGCCGGGCAATGACACGATCTACAATGCGTCGCTGCTCGGGAGCGCCCTGCTTGCACGATGCTACAGCTATACGTCTGACCGTGACAGTCTTGATCTTGCCAGGCAGTCGGCCGTGGCATGCTGCGGGGCACAGGCGGCCGACGGATCGTGGACTTATGGTGTCAAGCCGGTTACCGGCTGGATCGACTCGTTCCATACGGGCTACAACCTGATGGCTATGGAGGAATATATGCGGTATTCCGGCGATCGCGATTTCGCGGCCTGCCTTGAGAAAGGGTTTGATTATTATATCAAAAAATTTTTCATGGCCGACGGCGTGCCTAAATACTATCACGACCGGCAATATCCGGTCGATATCCATTGCGTGGGGCAGCTGTTTGTCACGCTTGCCGCGCTCGGGCGGCTGTCCGATCATGCCGGCCTCGTCGACAGAGTACTGTCGTGGGCTTTGGAAAACATGTGGGACGACCGTGGCTTTTTCTATTATCAGTTGAAAAAAGGAATCTCAAGCAAAATAAGCTATATGCGTTGGAGCAATGCTTTTATGTTCGCCTCGCTTGCCGGCCTGCTCGGAAAAGGAGATTGAAGAGTGGGAAAAACGTATTATCTTTTTGAAGTTTGGGCTATTTTAACTACTTTTGTCTAAATAAGACACATTAATAGTTTTTATGAAAGCATGTTTCATAGGTCTTGGCTACATCGGACTGCCTACTGCTATCATCGCCGCCGAAAGTGGCATCAAGGTCGTGGGTGTTGATGTCAATACCAAGGTGGTCGAAAAAGTAAATAAAGCTGAACTCCATATAGTAGAACCGGGTCTTGACCTGCTGCTGAAGAAAGTCGTCGGGTCAGGCGGTCTGACCGCGAAATCAGCGCCCGAGACTGCCGACGCGTTTTTTATCGTAGTGCCTACTCCGTTCAAGGGTGATCATGAGCCTGATGTGTCGTACGTCGAGAGTGCGACCCGTTCGGTGATCCCGGTGCTGAAACCCGGCGATCTTTTTGTGATCGAATCGACGTCGCCCGTCGGCACGACCGAGGCGATGGCCGAGGTGATCTTCGCCGAGCGCCCCGAGCTCAAGGGCAGAATCCATATAGCCTATTGCCCCGAGCGTGTGTTGCCCGGCAACATCATCTACGAGCTGGTGAACAACGACCGGGTGATCGGCGGTCTCGACGAGGCTTCGACCGAGCGCGCCAAGTCGTTCTACGGACGCTTTGTCAAGGGCGAGCTGTTCGCCACCAACTCTCGCACGGCCGAGATGTGCAAACTGACGGAAAACTCGTCGCGCGATGTTCAGATAGCGTTTGCCAACGAGCTGTCGCTGATCTGTGACAAGGCCGGCATCAACGTCTGGGAACTCATAAGGCTTGCCAACCGCCATCCGCGTGTCAACATACTCCGTCCCGGCGCGGGCGTCGGCGGCCACTGTATCGCGGTCGATCCTTATTTTATCGTCTCGGCTTATCCCGAGCAGGCGAAGATCATATCGCAGGCCCGCGAGACCAATAATTACAAGAGCGAATGGTGTGCCGAAAAGGTCATCAACGCGATTCTTCGCTTCGAGCTTGATCATGGCCGCAAGCCGGCCGTGGCGTTGATGGGTCTCGCGTTCAAACCCGATATCGACGATCTGCGCGAGAGTCCGGCCATGCATATCGCCGAGGCTGTGGCCGATGCTGCCACAGGGGCCGATCTTTTGATTGTGGAGCCAAACATCAAGAGCCATCCGCGCTTTGAGCTGTCTGACGCCGCCGAGGCTTTCGAGGCAGCCGATATCGTGGTGATGCTCACGGCTCACACTCCGTTCAAAGGCCTTGACGCCGGCCGCGGCGACAAGTTGATACTTGATTTCTGCGGTGTGTTCCAAAACCGATAGTGCCGCTATGGAGGCCATCAGACTGAGGGACATCAACATCTATCCGGCTTCGTCGGCCGACGAGCTGATAGACTTTGCCGTCGAGCGCAAAGGCATACTTGTAGCCGTCAATGCCGAGAAGATGGCCAAGGCGACCGACAGGCTGTCGGCGCTGATCAACGACAACATAGGCTATTGCGACGGTTCGGGCGTAGTGCTCGCGTCGCATCAGAAAGGCGCCGACCGGGCGTGTAAAATCGCCGGCTGTGAGTTGTGGCTCAAGATCATCGGCCGCTACTACGACAAGTCGACCTTCTATTTCATCGGCGGTCGTCCGGAGGTGTTTGCCGACACTATCGTCAGGCTGAAGAAGGATTTTCCGGGCATTAGGATAGTCGGCGCGCGCGACGGCTACCTGAAAACCGACGCCGACCGCGAGGCGCTGATCGACGATGTCGCGCGGACGCGTCCCGACTTTGTGTTTGTGGCGATGGGCTCGCCGAAACAGGAATTTCTCATGGCTGAGATGCTGGCGCGTCACCGAGCGGTCTATCAGGGGCTGGGGGGCAGTTATGATGTCTACACCGGCCGCGCCAAACGCGCGCCGAAATGGTGGATCGACCATAACGCCGAATTTGTATATCGTCTGCTATGCCAGCCGTCGCGCATAAAGCGTGACTTGATAAGGGTGAAATTTGCCTGGTGGCTCGTGCGGAAAAAATTCTGACCAATGGAAAAGAAAAAAGTAATGCTGGTGTTCGGCACACGACCCGAGGCCATCAAGATGGCTCCGGTGGTAGGTGCGCTGAAAGCCGCCGGTTCGGAGTTTGAAGTCATAGTGACCGTCACAGGGCAGCATCGTCAGATGCTCGACAGTGTCCTCGCGGTCTTTGATATCAAGCCTGATTATGATCTCAATATAATGCGTCCCGGACAGGACCTCTATGATGTCACCTCGAGAGTGCTTTCGGGTATGCGTGAGGTGTTCTCGGAAGTGAGGCCCGACATAGTGCTTGTCCACGGCGATACCTCGACATCCACGGCCGCGGCGCTTGCGGCGTTCTATGCGCGTGTTAAGGTCGGCCATGTGGAGGCTGGTCTTCGCACCGGCGACATCTATTCGCCCTGGCCGGAGGAGATGAACCGCCGTCTGACGGGCCGTCTGGCCAATGTCCATTTTTCACCCACAGAGACGGCCAAGGGCAATCTGCTCAGGGAGAATGTCGCAGATTCAGATATATTCATAACCGGCAACACAGTCATCGACGCGCTGATGCAGGTCAAGGGACAGATCGAGGGGTCGGCCGAACTTGACGCGGCTCTGAAAGAGACGCTGAGGGGTCAGGGATATGACGTCGGCCGTCTGAGTGGGGGGCGCCGTCTGGTGCTTGTCACCGGCCACCGCCGCGAGAACTTCGGCGAGGGCTTCAGGAACATATGCCTTGCGCTTGCCGAACTCTCGGCAAAGTATGGCGACGCGGTCGACTTTGTCTATCCGATGCATCTCAATCCCAATGTGCGGGGCCCGATCGCCGAAACATTCGGTGGCCGCCGGCTCGACAATATGTTCTTTATCGAGCCTGTTGACTATCTGCCCTTTGTCTATCTGATGATGTCGAGTCATGTGATTCTGACCGACAGCGGCGGCATACAGGAAGAGGCGCCATCGCTGGGCAAGCCGGTGATGGTGATGCGCGATACGACCGAGCGTCCCGAGGCTCTCGAGGCCGGGACTGTGGAACTTGTCGGTACTGACATGCGGAAGATCGTCGACGGTGTGTCGCGTCTGGTTGACGACGATGCCCTCTACAGGGAGCGCAGCAGCCGCTCTAATCCTTACGGCGACGGCATGTCGTCGCAACGCATAGTCGAGGCTCTGCGCTCAGTCCTCTGAGGGAGTCTCTGAAAATTCGCCGTGCAGGCGGTCGAAGCGTTCTAATGTTGCCGGTGAGTGTCTGAGCATCGAAGTTCTGACGCTCTCGAGCGTTTTTGCCGAGTCAAGGCGTGTTTTGGAATAAAATTTGTCGGCGTAGCATATCAGCCTTTCGAGCAGTGTCTCGGGCATATAGTCGCGCACGGGTAGCGGCAGCTCCATCGCCGTGACCTCGTCGGCTGTGATGCCGGCGCCGGTGTGGCGTTCGGCCACGCGGGCATATATTTCGGGCAACCCATTCTCGCGGATCAGTCGTGCGCCGATTATGCCGTGGCGTATGTAGGGTTGTATGCCGTGGCATAGGATGCCGTCGGCGTCGGTCATGAATATGCCCAGGTCGTGGAGCATAGCGGCTGTCTCGATAATCCCGGGATCGAGTCCGAGCGCTTTTGTCCGGTTGATGTTGAGAGCGAGATCGGCCACGCTGCGGCAATGGCGTAAATAGATATCCCGAAGGGCTGAGCCTTCGGGATAATATCTGTCAATTAATTTTTGTGCTTCGGTAATCATCATTCGACGATGGTGTTCCAGCCGTGAGTATCTTCGCACTCGCCGAGGCGTATGGCGTTGAGACGGTTGTAGAGAGCCGTGGTGACTGGGCCGGGCTTGCCGTCGCGGGCGATGATGTATTTTTTACCGGTGTCGAGGTCGTCGATCTCACCGATAGGCGAGGCCACGGCAGCAGTGCCGCAGGCTGCGGCTTCGGAGCAGTGCTCGAGTTCGTCGACGGTGATGTGGCGCTGCTCGACTTCAATACCCATGTCGTGTGCGAGCTGCATTAGACTGTTGTTGGTCACAGACGGGAGGATCGAGTCCGAGGCCGGAGTGATATATTTTCCGTCTTTGATGGCAAAGAAGTTGGCGGGGCCGCACTCGTCGAGATATTTCTTTTCCTTGGGGTCGAGATATAGGACTGCCGAGTAGCCGAGCTCGTGGGCGTGTTCGCCGGCCTGAAGTGACGCGGCGTAATTGCCTCCGACTTTCCAGCGACCCGTGCCTTTTGGAGCTACGCGGTCATAGTCGCGCATGATGCATATGTTGGTGCATCCGAAGCCGGTCTTGAAGTATGGGCCTACCGGGGTCACAAGCACGAGAAATAGAAATTCCTCGGCCGGTTTGACGCCTACGCGGGCTGTGAGGCCGATCTCGAGGGGACGTATGTAGAGAGACGCGCCGCTTCCGTAAGGCGGAACAAAACGTTCGTTCAGTTTCACCACCTTTTTGCACATCTCGCAGAACAGATCTTCGGGTATGGGTTCCATAAGGAGACCTTCGGCTGATTCGCGCATTCGTCGGGCATTGTCCTTGAGCCGGAATATGCGGATTTTGTTGTCCTTGCCGCGGAACGCTTTAAGACCTTCGAAGATTTCCTGACCGTAGTGCAGCGTGGTGGCGGCCATGTGCACATTGATGGTTTCGTCAGAGCTTACTTGAATTTCGCCCCACTTGCCGTCGCGGTATTCGCAGCGGACGTTATAGTCTGTGCGAAGGTATCCGAAAGGCAGTGCGCTCCAATCTATTTCATTGTTCATGAGAAGCTGGTTTATGAGTTAGCTAATTATATATCTAGATGCAAAGTTACAAATTAGTGAGCGCAAAAGAAAATTTATTTTGCCGCATGGGTGTTGAAAAGGTCTGCAATGGTTGTGGAAGGGGGGTAAATAAATAACGGCCGTCAGTCGCGACGTCCGTTACCTATTATTTATTACTTCATTTAAAACTTTTTTTTATGTAAAAATACTTTTCCTTATACTTTGCTTTTACTGTATCTGCTGAATTAGGTTTTCAGGATTACGGATTAGATTGGTAAATCTTTACGGAGAGGTTTATGCTGCAAATTTAGACGTTGGATGTTACAAATATATGTCATCTGTGATACAATATGGATACGGACTATATCTGCTGAGAGTTTTTTATCTTGGGCAGAGTGTAGATGAATTCAAGGCCGCCCTCAGGATTGTTGCGCACCTCGATGCTGCCGCCATGAGCGTGGATGGTGTTCTGGACAATGGGCAGTCCGAGTCCGGTTCCGCCTGTCTTGCGTGAGCGTCCCGAGTCTACGCGGTAGAATCTTTCGAACAGATGGGGCAGATGTTCCTCTCCGACACCGTTGCCGTTGTCAAAGAACACGAAGCGATAGAAATTCTTATCCTCGCCGTCGAGTCTGACACCGCATTCGGTCCCTTTGGAGTATGCCGCCGCATTTTTGGCGAGGTTCATGATCATTGCGCTCAGCAGTGATGCGTTGCCCCTGATGATGCAGTCAGTCGGTATGTCATAGACAAACTCCATATCGCCGAGAATGTCGGATTCGGCAAGGTCGCTCATCACAGTGTAGACGAGGTCGTGGTAGTCGAGTTCCTCGGTATTGATCAGTGCGCCGCCTTCGTCGAGACGTGTTATCGCCGATACGTCGTTCATGAGATTTGTGAGCCTGTTGGCATGCATGAGCGCTTTGCGGATGAAGTTGTTGCGGGAGGCTTCATCCATATCGGGATTGGATATGATGGTGTCGAGATAACCCTTTATGACACCGATCGGTGTCTTTAGCTCGTGGTTGATGTTGTTGGTGAGCTGGCGTTTGAGCCGGTTTTTCTCTTCGAGGGCATGCATGGTGACGTTGTGCTCACGTTTGAGCTTCAGTACGGCTTTTGATCTCTCGTTGTACATATAGATGATCTGACGAGAGATGTCGCCGAGCTCGTCGTGGGGGTAGTCCATGCTCGGGATGAAGTTGGGATCGGTTGCGGCTCTTTCGGCGAAGGTCTTCAGGATTTTGATGTTTCTGCCGAAGTAGCGGGTGGAGAAATATGACAGGATTGTCAAAACGGTAGCAATCACAAACACGACGATCCAGATGCTTGTGCTGGGCAGGCTGGCGTTGATGACATCGGCATCGAACGGCAGGACCGTAGAAGTTCTGAGTCGTCCATCAGAGCTTACGTCAGTGCGGAAGAAGAAGTTATTGTTCTGCAGCTCGTCGGCTTCGTTTTCGATGGGGGCGGTCAGAGATCCGTCGGTTTTTATCACCAGTGAACTGTTCTGACTGTGGATATTGTTGGTGACTCCTTTGGTTTTTCGTCGTTCCTCTTCTGAGAGAGAAATCACTTCACCGACGTAGTAGATCAGGTTGCCGTCTTGAAAGACAGAGATGCGTATCTTGTCGTAAATCGGATTTTCGATATAGTACTTGCCGATGAAACGAAAAAATTCGAGAGGGTCTTTTTCGTTCTCGTAATATGAGATGATGCGCTCGTTGATCAGTTTGAGCTGACTTTCGAGTGTGGCCTTGCGGTATTCACGCTCGTTGTAGATCTGCCAGTAGGCCATACCGAAGATTATCAGCCATATAGTTGCGATAAGCGGTATGAACAGCTGCCATTGGTAACTAATATGTCTCCTTAAACCCATAGCCGAAACCCTGACGTGTCACAATGTAGTTGCCGTATTCGCCGAGTTTCTTGCGCAGGCGGGTGATGTTGGTGTCGATTGTGCGGTTTGTCACTACGACGTCGGCGCCCCATACGTGCTCGATGATCTCCTCGCGTGAGTAGATGCGGTTGCGGTGGGTAAGGAAAAACAGCAGGATGTCAAATTCGGTACGTGTGAGCTGGATCTCTTCGCCGTCGAGATAACAGATCTTTTCGTTGCGGTCGATGCGCAGGGTCTTGAATGTGATGTCGGGCTCGTAGATGCTCTGCGAGATGTTGTAGGCGACTTGCTTTGCCGCAGCCGAGCGGCGCAGCACGGCGCGCACACGAGCAAGGACTTCACCGATGACAAACGGTTTGGTCACATAGTCGTCGGCACCGATATTAAGGCCCATGACCTTGTCGTCTTCGTCAGTCATCGCCGAACAGAAGATAATGGGTGTATTTTCTGTTTCTGTTATGTTACGAATCTGTTTCGCGAAATCGAAGCCGCTGAGGCGCCCCATCATTATATCTACCAAAAATAATGAATAGGAAGCGAGATCCATCTCTAACGCTTCTTCCGCGCTATATGCGCAGTCAACTTCATAACCTTCTTTCTCAAGGTTAAACTTAAGTATTTCGCATAAAGCTTCTTCGTCGTCTATTACTAAAATTTTGATTCTCATTAATATTGGTAATACTATTGGTTACTTGTCCTTGGCGTCGCGCTAAAACATGAGCCAATGATGATCGGTATATTATCTGCATACGAAAGTACTAAAAAAATGAATTTCCCCAATGTTAAAGAAACTTAATTCGAGGGGAAGCGCAAACTATCCGGCGATCGATATGTTATAATGACATAGTTACTATATTTGCACTGTGTTTTTCATGGTATTAGATTTAAGGTTAAAGATAGTCGGTTGTCGCGAGACAACCGCTTTTTTTTGAGCCGTGTCTATCAGAGGGCCGGAAAGCCGCGGGAGTGAACGGTCTTGATGGAGTCAGCGGAGGATATCGCAAATAGAGCCTCGACACCCGGAAGAGAATCAATAAGCGACAGAGCGTCTGCGACATCGATCACCATGCAGGCTGTGGCGATGGCGTCGGCCGTGGCGCAGTCTGGCGCGATGACCGTGGCGCTGAGGACTGAGGTCAGGGCGGGCATCCCTGTCCGCGGGTCGAGGGTGTGGCCTATGCGGCGTCCTTCACTGATGCGATAGTTGCGATAGTTGCCTGACGTGGCGACGGCCGAATTGTCGAGAGGGATGACAAGCATCGATATATGTCCGGCTCGGTCAGAGGCCGGAGAGTCGATCTGCACTCTCCATGTTTTGCCTGTCGGGTTGAGTCCGCGGGCGACCACTTCGCCTCCGATCTCCACCAGATAGTCTGTGCATCCGTTGCGTGAGAGCATGGCTGCTATGGCGTCGACGCCGTAGCCTTTGGCCACGGACGAAAAGTCAAAGCGTGTGTCGGGCGACTTCTTGACAACTCTCCTGCCGTCGAGCGAGCAGTCTGATATGCCGACCGAGACGAGTATGCTGTCGATCTGTGAGGTCGTCGGCATAGAGTCGTCGTCGCTGTGTGACGGACCGAAGCCCCAGATGTCGGTCAGGGGGCCAACCGTCGGGTCGAAGGCTCCACCGCTGATCCCGCTGATGCGCCGGGAGAGATTGAACACATTGATAAAGTCTTGCTCAACTTCGACATCTTCGTTGCGGTTGATCCGCGAGACTGTTGAGGATGGCGAGAAAACAGACAGTTGGCGCTCTATGTCGGCCATGACCGAAACGATTGAATCTCCGAGATCGATCGGTGAGGAGTAGGTGATATGGTAGGTCGTGCCCCACATGGCTCCTGAATTCTGATGTATTTTGTCGCCGCAACTTGCAAATGTAAGAACTAAAGCGTAAATTAGCGGCACGGCGGGGTAAAGTCGGTTCATAATCGTTTTTGTTTGCAAAAATAGCGGTTTTGTTCTGAACTTAGGCCCGGTGTTAATGTTTAACAAATAAAAAGTTATTGGAAATGCAGCGATCTTTTGTCTTTTTAGCCGAAGGTTTCGAGGAAATCGAGGCTCTGACGCCGGTAGATGTTCTCCGCCGCGCGGGAATGGATGTAAAAACAGTATCGATCACCGACAGTCATCAGGTGACAGGCGCGCATGGCGTCACTGTGACGGCTGATCTGACTTTCAGGCAGGCCGATTTCGACGGTGCGGAGTGGCTGATCTGTCCCGGGGGGCTGCCCGGAGCTCAGAATCTGCATGAGTTTGGCGCTCTCGGAGATCTGTTGAAAGTCCATGCATCGAAGGGAAAGATCGCGGCGATATGTGCGTCGCCGGCAATGGTGCTTGCTCCGCTCGGCTTGCTTGAAGGTAAGGAAGCCACGGGTTATCCCGGTACGGAGAAAGGGCTGAAGGCCGGCGGTGCGATAGTAAGGGACGAGAGGGTTGTGGTGTCGGGCAATATCATAACCGCCAACGGCCCGACTTCATCGCTGAGGTTTGCGCTGGCGATAATATCGAATTCATTGGGCTCACACTGTGCCCAGGAAGTCGGTTCGGCAATGCTGGTCTATGGCAAACAGATCGATTTTTATTTCTGAGAAAATGGACTGATTTACACATTATTTCAAATTGTTAAACTTGTAATAAGGTTAAATCAGTTCAATACATAGATAGATAAAAAGGCGGTGCAGTTCGGATATTTTGAGCTGCACCGCCTTTTTAGATGATTTGTGGCTGTTTATTAGTCTTTGGACTATTTCAACGCAATGCGCCTGATCAGCGGTTCGAGCAGATTGGCGTAGCGCGTGAAGCCGAGATCGGTGAAATGAAGGCCGTCGACGGTCGCTTCGCCGTCGGTGCCGATAATGTGGTCGGCAGGGAGATAATGGAGATTGTCATATTTGGCTGCAAGGCGATCGAAGTGCTTTTTCCATAGGGCGTTGAGTGTGTAAACCTGTCTGTGAGCCTCTTTGTCGAACTTCAGGTGGGGGAAGTGGGGATCTTCGACAAACAGAACCGGCACATCGGGATGGGCCTTGCGGATTATTTCGAAGAAGGGTACAAGCAGGGTATCGATCTGTTCGACATTCACGTTGGGAACGCAGTCGAGTACGATCAGGCCGGGATCGGGTACGGCGGCGATGACGTCGGCGATCTCGAGATCGAGTTGGCCGTTGCCGCTGAAGCCGAGGTTGATCACTTCGCGGTTGAGCCGTCGGGCGAGGATGTTGGTGTGGGCCATGCCCGGACGGTTGGCGCATCCGCCCTGCAGCAGGCTCGTGCCGTACATGATGATGGGCTTCTCACGCGACGGAACGTCGGCCATGGGGCGAGAGAAGACAGACTCGGGCGAAGTGCCGATGAATATGCTGTCGATCCCGTCATAGAGGGGCAGATACAGAAGATATTCGCGCATCTCGGGATCCATGTTGGAGATGACCCGGACGGCTGAGTCATGGCTGTTGACGTCGGGACGGGCGGAGTTGACAAAGGTCCACGATCCGTCGGGCATGAGTGTGTAGAGGTCGAGGCCTCGGGTGCCGGTCGGGGTCTGATGGTTCATGAGTGCTTTGAAGAGTGAGTGCCATTTCACGGATATGAAAGGGCTGTTGGTGGCGAAGCGGAGCGCCATGCCGGCCGAGTGCTTGCCGAGATAGAAAAGATCAGGCCGCTTCACTTTGTTCTGGAGCGAATCAGGCAGACGCTGGTAGCGGAGCGTCGTCGAGGCGTCGTCGACGGCTTTGCCGAGCAGAGGTAGATTGTCGACCGGATGCCAGGTCATGTCCTGCGCGGCTGCAGTCAGCGCGGCTGCTGCCATAAGAGATAGGATGATTTTCTTCATGAGTGTATGTGTTGGGAGGGTTAAGCCGCGGTTTATTCGGCAGGCAGGGTTATACGTCGGATGATGGGTTCGAGCAGGTCGGCGTAGCGCGTGAAGCCGAGGTCGGTGAAGTGAAGGCCGTCGACTGTGGCTTCGTTGTCGAGTCCGAGGATATGGTCGGACGCGAGGTAGTGGAGGTTGGGATCTTTCGCGGCAAGCTGTTCATAGCGTTTCTTCCAGATGTCATTCTTTGCCTTTACGCGAGAGGCGGCCTGCATGTCGAAACGAAGATATGGGAAGATCGGATCTTCGATAAAAAGGAATGGCACGTCGGGGTGGGCGGTACGGATTATCTCGTAGAAGGGGATGAGCAGAGTGGATATCTGTTCGACGCTTGCGTTGGGAACGCATTCGAGAACGATCAGCGCCGGATCGGGAATGGCTGCTATGACGCGGGCGATCTCGAGGTCGAGCTGGCCGTTGCCGCTGAAGCCGAGGTTGACGATCTCACGGTTGAGCCGGCGTGTGAGTATGTTGGTGTGGGCCATGCCGGGCCGGTTGGCGCATCCGCCCTGCAGCAGGCTCGTGCCGTAGAATACGATCTGCCGGCCGGCGGAAGGGAGTGCTGATCCGGGCTGTGAGAACGCGGAGCGGGGAGCTGTGCCGATGAAAATGCTGTCTATGCCGTCGTATAGCGGGAGATAGAGAAGATATTCTCGCATCTCCGGCTGCATGTTGGCGATGACGCAGACCTCGCTGTCGTGGCTGTTGACATCGGGGCGGGCAGAGTTGACAAAGGTCCATGATCCGTCGGGCATGAGAGTGTAGAGGTCGAGGCCTCGGGTGCCGGTCGGAGTCTGGTGGTTCATGAGGTTTTTGAATACGGAGTGCCATCTGACACTGATTTCCGGGCTGTCGGATGCGAAACGCAGAGCCATGCCTGCCGAGTTGCGGCCGATGACGCTGAGGGCGTTGCCGCGGACGTTGTAGAGGAGAGAGTCGGGGATGCGCTGATAGCGGAGTGAGGTCGATGTGTCGTCGACGGCCTTGCCGAGTAGCGGCAGAGTATCGGCCGGGTGCCAGACGACGTCGCGTGCGCCGGCCGTAAGGGCTAATGCAGCAGAAACTGCGAGAATGATAAGTCTGTTCATTGTCGTTATTTTATTTCAGCCGGAAGTGCTATGCGGCGGATTATGGGTTCGAGGAGATCGGCGTAGCGCATGAAGCCGAGGTCGGTGAAGTGGATGCCGTCGACTGTGGCTTCGTTGTCTGTGCCGAAGATGTGGTCGTTGGCGAGATAGTGGAGATTGCCGTACTTTGCGGCGAGCCGCTGGTAGCGCTCTTTCATCATGGCGTTGCGGGTGGAGACTTCGGAGTCCATCGCTTTGTCGAAACGTGAATGGGTGAACTGCGGGTCTTCGATGAAAAGGACGGGCACATCGGGATGAGCCTTGCGGATGATCTCGAAGAACGGTATCATGAGGGTCTCAATCTGGTGCTCGTTGACATTGGGGACAAAATCAAGCACGATCAGCGCCGGATCGGGGATGGCGGCTATGACTCGGGCGATCTCAAGGTCGAGCTGGCCGTTGCCGCTGAAGCCGAGGTTGATCACTTCGCGGTTGAGCCGTCGGGCGAGGATGTTGGAGTGGGCCATGCCTGCTCGGTTAGCGCATCCGCCCTGAAGGATGCTTGTGCCGTACATGACAATGGGCCTTCCGGCGTGGAGCGCGTCGGATGGCTGAAGCATCGAGGCGTCGGCGTCAAGCCCGATGTAGAGGCTGTCGACACCGTCGTAGAGCGGCAGATAGAGGAGGTATTCGCGCTCGACGGGATCCATGTTGGCGATGACGTTTGCTTCGGAGTGATGGTTGCTGACGTTGGGGCGGGCAGAGTTGACGAATGTCCATGTGCCGTCGGGCATAAGAGTGTAGAGGTCGAGACCGCGCGATCCGGTCGGGGTCTGGTGGTTCATGAGGGTCTTGAACGGCGAGTGCCATCTGATGTCGATGCGTCCGGTTTTTGCGGCGAAACGCAGGGCCATGCCTGCGGAGTTGCGGCCGAGTCCGGCGAGGGCGCCGCCTCGGATCTTGTTGAGCAAGGAGTCGGGGATGCGCTGATATCGTTTTGACGTCGACGCGTCATCGACGGCTTTACCGATGAGCGGAAGGTTGTCGGCCGAATGCCATCTGACCTGAGCCGAGGCCGAGAGAACGGCCGCGGCGATCAGAAGTGTTGAGAATATTTTTTTCATTATGAAGATGTCGGTTTCTGGATGAGGAAATATCAGTTGGGAGGTGGCGTAATTACGTACGCCAGAACCATTTGATCTTTGTGAACATGGCGGCTGTCAGGATTGACAGCGAAGTGACGATGAAGCCGTGGAGAAAGCCGAGGAATGGCGACTGCTCGAAGAATCCGATGGTGAATGCGTCGCCGATGTGGCAGAGATTGAGGATCGGCATGATGAAAAGCTGAGCGGCGACGTAGGCGATCATCGGGTTCTTGCCCGAAAGGGCGAAGGGTGCTGTGACGGCGCGCGAGCGGTAGATGTCGCAGAGGATGACGAAGGCGGTGAGGCAGTAGCATGCCAGTCCAGAGGTAATAAAATAGTAGTTGAACGACGAGGGATCTTTGCGCACACCGCCGTCGAATGCTTCGAAGACGAGTCCGAGCATGAGGAGATAGCCGCCGAGCTTGACGAGCTTTGTCAGGAAAACGGAAGCCGAAGGCATGAAGCTGACAATTATGCGGATGGCGAAGACCAGCGCGAGGCTTGTAAAGAAATTGACGAGCAGCATGCGGTCGAACAGCATCCAGACGTTGAGACCGATCAGCGCGGCTGAGAGGATGAGAACGCAAGCGGTTGACCAGTTATGGCTGAATGCTGCCGAGGAGCTATGTTTTGCGCGTTCGCTGATCCAGGAGCGCAGGTATTCGCCGGCGAAGGTGCCGGGAATGACGATGAATAGGTACTTCAGGAAGTCGAAGCGGTAGAGCCATGGGAGCGGAGAGAAGTTGAAGACGTCCTGCTGCCATGTGCCGTCGAGATCTTTGCACAGGATGATGCCCATGATGAAGGGCAGCACGGCGACGCGCGCCCAGGGGTGTTTGATTGTGAGGATGTAGATGATGGTGCCGAAGGCGGCCATGTTGGCAAGTACAAGGATGATGATGTTGCTTTTGAAGAGGTCGAACTGACCGCCGTTGCGGCAGTCGAGCCATGCCATGAGTGCAAGCGACGCGGCGATGCCGAAGATGTGGATGGCATTGCGCTGCCATTTTTTCAGTTTGAACGGAGCTCTGAGGTAGATGAAGAACAACAGGATGAAGCCGCTGAGCGACAGCAGCCATGAGAGCGTCTGGGATATGTCTCCGGCTCCATTGAGGATCCATGGGTTGACATGGTAGATGAACAGAGCGAAATAGAAGAGCTTGATGAAGCGCCAGAGGGCGTCGACAATCAGGCGCCCGATGCCAGCACCGCGTTCGATGCGCGATCCGATAGCAAAGGGGTAGGCGGCTCCCATGGAGAACAGGAAGAAGGGGAAGACGAGGTCGACCCATGTGATGCCGTAGACCGAGGGGTCGAAGGCACCCGATGGGGGCGGACATTGTGCGTGGGCCATCCATGCGGGTAATACCCATGTGAGGATAGAGCCGGACAGCACCATCATGAAGATTGCGAAACCTCGAAGCGTGTCGAGGGATTCTGCTCTTAGATTTTTCATTGGATGTCGGTTTTATAGAAGTTTTTGGTTATAGGTCTGATTGGTAGACGTTGCCGAAGCGATCTGTGGCGCGGACGGAGATCCGTGCCTTGGGATTGACCGGCTTTGCACGGAAAAGATGCGGGGTGTTGGATGCCCCGATCCATGAGTAGCGCAGATTCGACTTGTCGGCCGTGCGCTCGACTGACAGGGGGTCGCGGCCCTGGTATTGAGTCATCTCGCCGGCTACGACACCGTCTTCGAGCCATTGGACCCGCCACTTCGGGTCGTGGTTCCAGACGTTGACGATAATCTCGTCGGGATATTTGCTGTCTGCGCCGGGGGCGTATGCGCGCATCTGATAGTTTTTGTCGCGGCCTTTGCTTTTGAAGTACCATTTGATGTCGGAGCCGTCGACGATGTAGACGCCGTAGCCTTGCGGCGTGCCGTCTGAACACATGTCGATGTCCCACCACATGCCGCAGGATCCCGGGGTGTTGTGCTCGAAGCAGCTGTCGGAGTACTCGGTGTTTTGAGTTGTGTGCATGTGTCCGGTGATGAAGTGGGTGTTGTAGGGTTTCATCAGTTCGATTAGGTGGCGGCTGTTGACGGTCTGTTTCGAGATTGATGAGCTGTCGTAGCGGAACGGCTGTTGGTCGGGGGTGAATGCGAGGGGAATGTGCATGAACATTACGATGGTGGAGCCTTCGGGGATGTATGAGAGATCCTGTTCGAGCCATTTGAAGGTGGGTTCGTCGATGTAGCCCATGTAGAAGTAGTCGCGTCCGATATAGAATACGTTGTCGATGGCGATGTAGTGGATGTCGCCGCGGTTGAAGGAGTAGTTGGTCGGGCCGATGTTTTTTTCGAACCGGGCCTTTGAGGTTTCATGTGTCCGGCCGTAGTACTGCATGTCGTGGTTGCCGTTGGCGATATAATACGGGAATCCGAGTCCTGCGCGGTGTCGCAGGCTTGATTCGTAGAGTTCGGGATGGTCACCGACAACGTCGCCGGCGTCGAGAGCGAATATGTCGCGATCCTTGAATTGTTTGAAATGTTCCCGTGCATCGGCGACCTGCTCGTCGTAGAGACAGAGCTCGTCTTCGTTGACGACCTGGACGTCGGCCTGGGTCATGAAAGCGTGTTTCTTATCGTTCTTTTTGTTTTTCACGAGGTCGAAGCTGTAGTCGGAGCGTCCGTCCTCGACGGGGATGAAAAATAGTGGGCGGTTGTATCTGTCGACCTGTGGGAGATAGCCGGCGGGTGTGGAGACGGTGATGTTGGTCGCGCGATCGTTTTTTAACAGGCTGTATCTGCCGTCGGCGTCGGTTGCGGTGCAGTTGTAGCCGTCGGATACGACGACTCCGGCAAGCGGTTTTTTGTCGCAGGTGACTTTGCCTGAGATTGTTTCTGACATTCCCAGAGCGAATGCGTTGAGAGACAGGATGGAGAGAAGGGCGGCGAGTAAGGTTTTCTTTAACATAAGGATTTTTGCTTTTTTGAGCTAGTGGGGCTTTGTGGGCCTTAGTAGTTTTAAGGTCTTTAGGGCCTGTTTTTTAATCACAAAGAGTTTGAAAGGTGTCTTTCAAACTCTTTGTGCAGGTAGGGGTTAACATTGTATGTCAATGAGATATGCGGGCATTGCATTATTCTTTGTCGCCATATTTATTGTTCCAGTCGGTGACGTAGGCGTTATTGCCTTCGCTGACAGCGTTCCATTTCTCGGGATCCATCTTGAGGTGGATCATGTCGAAAAGGAAGTAGCCGTCGCAGGCGTTGATGCAGGCGCTGACAGAATTTTTGATTGCGTCGAGGATCTCGTCCCGGGTGTATTCGGCAGACGACCCGGTCCAACGCCAGTCAACATCAGGACCGCCGACCACAAGGGGACATGCGCTGCCGATCTTGGATTTGGCCTGTGAGCAGAAGCCCTGCATGGTCCATTCATTGGTTCCGTAGACACTTTTGGGATTGGCGTAGGCGCCGATCAGAATATGATCCATGAGTTCGGCGTAACCGTAGTTTTTGTAACGTTCCGACGCCCATGACTGCTTGCCGTAGGGATCGTATTTCTTCGATGCCCAGTTGACGCCGGTATTGTAGTAAGAGTTATACCATCCACCAACGTAGACGCCGAAGGTGAGATCGGGCTTGACGCTCTTGACTGCGCTCTGACATTTCTCCATGAATTCATAGATAGTCTTTGCGCGGAATTCGAGCCATGTCTTGGTGTAGTTGGTGTAACCTTTGCCGAGAGTGGTGTTGGTAGTTCCTTCGGGGAATATGTCCTGTGGCCATTTCTGAACTTTTGCGTTGATGTAAGCCTCATATTGCTGACGGCTCAGAGGCGAGAAGTCAGAGTATAGGTCATTGTAACGGCCGCGGTCGAGGACAATACCGTCGATGTCGTAGGCGGCGAGGTCTTTGAGAAGACTGCAGATGTAATCGACGACTTCGGGATTGCCGGGGTTGAAAAATTTCTCAAGATCGCCGAGATCCATGACATTGGCGGGTTTGCCGCCGTTGTAACGGTAATTGGCCCATTCTTTCTTAGATGAGTCTCGGAAAAGTATGCCGGCAGGAGCGTTGTCGCCGCCAGTCGAGTGGCCGCCGACCATTGTGTTGAAGCCGGCGTGGATTCTGAGTCCGAGCTTATGGCCTTCGTCGATAAATGCCTGAAGATAATCCCATGTGGCGGTGCGATGGATCGCTTTGCGCGTTCCGTCGACCCAGGCGTTCAGAGATTTGACCTGGTCACAATGGGATGATTTGAAGAGAATATCTCCGGTCGTCGGACGAACGTCGACAACTATGTCGGTGAAACCTGCGTCTTTGGCTAAAGTGAGATCACGGGTGATGTTCTCGATGCTGTTGGCAAAGTCAGGGAAGTTGGCGGCAGCGTCAACCCAGATGTAGCGGGGCTTGATCTGCGCAGTGGGAGAGTCGGGGTTTTCCGGTTCATCCGGGCCAAGATTCCAGTAGTCTTTTTTATTATCCGAGCACGAGGAAAGGGAAATTAATCCCGCCGCCATAAGGGCGGCGAGATTAATTGAAAAAATGGATGATAATTTCATTCGTTTTAAATTATACTGATAAATGATTATATGTCGAGGCAATCGGCCTGGAACATACCAACCGAACCGTTGGCAAATTCGAACAGCATGTAGAGATAGATGCCGTTGTCGGAAACTGCGAGTTTGACGTCGCCGCCATTGCGTCCGAGGCCTACTCCAGTGCTGGTGTCAGCGTTGGCACCGTACTTGCCGAGGAAGTCAGAGCCGAAGTCCATCGCAACAGTGCTCAGGTCTCCTGAAGAAAGGTCGTAGAGATAGATCAAGTCGTCAGAACCCCATGTGAAGGTGTTGATGGAATTGTGCATCGCATATTTGACATTGTTGAATTCCACGATGTCGACTGCGTTTAGGATCCAGTTTGACGATATGGCTTTCGCACCCTTTGACATAATGGTGTTGGTTACGCCGTTAAAATAACCAGCGCCTCTGTCTGTGGCACCGTCTGCGAAACCGCTGTAAGCGGCTGTAACGTAGTTGCTGGTGGGATCGGACGGATTGGTATAGGCCACGTCGGCATTACCCCAGTTGGTGCCTGCGTAGCCGGTCATGTGGATCAGTTCCGGTTCGTTGCTCTGTAGAGCGCCACCTTTGACGATCCAACGGAAGAAGTCTAGACCCGAACCGTTGATTGTGGCGGTTATGATGGCATCGCCGTCGAGAGTGCCTACTACAGAGAGACGGTCGCCGACGTTCTTGCCCTGGGCAGAACAGTTAATATATTCTTCTACGGCACCGTTGAGACCCTTCATGCGCCAGACAGTGAAGTTGCCGTTGCTGTCCTTGGAGAAGTTGTTGACGAGGATATTGCCGGCGTTGTCGGAAGTCATGTAGTAGTTGTTGAGGACACCGTTGACGTTGTTGCCGACAGCGCTGAGGTTGATGCTACCTTCCTGAACGCCGGTCTTGAGATTTACGTAGATGGCATTTGCGTTGCCGGTCTGGTTGATTACGACGTTGTTGCCTACAACTGCGAGACCTGAAGCGGCGTCGTAGTTGCTGGTACTCTTGATGCCGAATTCAGACAGTTTCTTCACCCAGCGCAGAGATGCTGTGCCGAAGTTGGCGCCTGCCGGGAGACGAGAGGGCACACCCTTTATGAAGGTGTATTCTTTCTTGTCGACGCCGTTCTGTGCGGTGACAGTCACTTTGGGCTCGTTGTCGTAGTTGAGTGGAGTCACACGAGGGTCAGGGCTGAGAGTAGCACCGTGAGAAGCAATAACCGTGGCAAGCTGCTCGCCGATCTCTTCAGCCGAGATGAGGGTGATAGTGCCTTCATTCTGCTTGATCACACCACCGAGTCCGAGGGCATCGATGGAGAAGTCAGTGATGAGGCACTCTGCGCTTTTGCGGATCTCGCTCTTGATGGTGTACTGTTTTGAAGTTCCATCAAGGCCGGTGACTGTGATCTGATGCTCCTGCGAAAGGTCAAGCCAGGTGAGCGCAGGAGTTACGGTCGCGCCCTGGGTCAGGTTGCACTGAACGCGGACGTGGGTGAGGTCAGTGTTCTCGAGATGACTTTCAGACAGAGAAGGATATGTGTATGGGAACACAATATTCACGATGCCTGCTGCGTGGTCGATTTCTGCAGGGAATGAATTTTCAATTCTCGTATCATCATAGAACATGGCTGTGACAGACAGCAGGTCTTCGTCGTGATGAGTCGGAGAAAACTCATGTTCGTCCTGGCAAGCCGACATGCCTATCATGAAGGCTATGGCAGAAGCTATGGATAAGATTTTAGTTTTCATTGTGTAGTTAAATTATATTAAGTGAATCTTATTATTTCCAATTGTCATACTGAACGATGAGATTGTTGTTGTTGATCTCGGACTGCGGGATTGGCAGAATATAGCATTTCTCGCTGTATTTCAGGTCGACATTGTCGACTACAACGTAAGTATATGTGCCGTTGCTTACTTTAACGCCGTGACGACGGTAATTATTGTATGCGGTGTGAGCGAGACGCCAGCGAACCATGTCCCAGTAGAGCTGACCTTCGAAAGCGAGCTCGATTTTACGTTCGTTCATGTAGTCGTTCCAAAGACCTGTGCCGGTGGAGTTTTTCGCGGGAAGATTTACGCGAGCGCGGACTTCGTTTATGGCAGAACGAGCCTCACCCATCTTGTCGAGACGGTATGCGGCTTCAGCCTTGTTGAGTAGAACTTCTGCGTAACGAAGTTCTACCCACGGTTGGGCGCTGCGAACGTTGACAACGTCGGTCATGTTTTCGTTGAGAAGTTTTCGCACAAGATAGCCGGTGCAGGTGTTGCCCTGAGCCTGAGGCTGAGTGCCATAATCGAAATATGTGACGTTGGGCCCCTGAACAGACATGTCAAGTGTTTTGCCTTTCCAGGTGCAACCCGGATATAGGACTGTCGCAGAGAAGCGCGGTTCGAGCTGGTCGTATGGCGGGGGCGTTGTAGTAGTGCCGTGCCAGGGTGTCCAGTCGATCTTTGTACCGTCAACTTTTTCGTAAGATTCGACGAGTTCCTGAGTAGGAGCCGGACCGCATGCGCCAGTCGAGCCGTCGGTACTGGGAGTGTAGTAGAAGTCAAACTGAGTATTCGGGCCGAGGTTTTGGTTGTAATCGCATTCGATAATGGCTTCAGAGTTATTGCCGGCCCATGCTTGAGCATAGTTTTCCACGAGCCCATAACCACCATGGACGATTACAGAGTCAGCAGCATCGTAGGCTTTCTGCCAACGTTCGGCATAGAGCATTGCACGTGATTTGAAAGCGAAAGCGGCGTATTTTGAAATGCGGCCTTTGTTTGCTCCGGTCCATGTTTTCGGCAGGTTGGCAATAGCGAAGTCGAGGTCTTTCTCTATGAAATTCCAAGTCTCTTCTTCTGTGGAACGGGCTTTATTGGGGCCATCAGGAAGAGCGTCAAAAAGGATCACACCCCCGTGACGCTTGGCGAGCTGGAAATACATGAAGGCGCGGAAGAAGCGAGCCTGAGCCTGCCAGCGTGTACGCAACTCTTCGCGGTAGCCGCCTGCATATTTCTCCTCAAGGGTGAGGAACTGGTTGACGCGGCGAATAGCCGAATAGGCGTTGTCCCAGCAGCTGAGACGGTCACTGTCGGGGTTCATCGGAACAGCCTGCTCAGCGTATTCGTTGGGATGACCGGCGCGAGCGAATAGGAACGAGCCTGAATATTTGAAGATGTCAGTCATGGCCTCGGTCCAAGAACCGGAGAACTGGCGGTTGTCCATATTGAGCTGGCCGTATGTGCCGATCCAGGTATAGAAGCCGTCGACATATTGGTCAATTGTTTCTTCAGTATTGAAAACGGCAGCGTCGTCGACTGAGGATTTGTTTTCAACACCGTCGAGCCAGTCGTTGCAGGAGGTGAGCGCCCCTACAAGTACGGCGATTGATAAGAATTTATATAATTTCATAGTTCACTTCAAATTTAGAATGTTACGTTAACGCCGAATGACATCTTACGCTGCTGAGGATAGTAACCGTTGTTTACAGCCGGAGCTTCGGGGTCAATGTTGAATTTAGAAAGACCGCTTAGAGTGAAGAGGTTATAACCCTCGGCGAATACACGCAGGCGGCTGATGCCGGCTTTGGCTGTGATCTTCTCGGGTATGGTGTAACCGACGGCAAACGATTTCATGCGGAGATAGTTGCCGTTCTTGTACCAGAATGTCGAAGAATAAGCGTTGTTGTTGCTGCGCGGAGTAGCGCAGAGTCGCGGGAATTCAGCATCTGTGTGCTCGGGAGTCCATGAATTTTCGACGAGGTAGACTGGAGAGTTGCCATACCATTTGAAGGGCAGAGTATAGGAAGTGTGGTCCATGACGCCTTCAGATCCGACTGCAGTGTATTGGCCTGTAAGAGCGACGTCGTGGCCGAGTCCCCAAGAGAAGAGGACGTCGAGGTCGAAGCCGCGCCAGTTGGCGAAAAGGTTGAGCGAACCGGTGTGGGTTGGCATGTTGCTCTTGCCGACATAGCCCATATCGCCGTCGTATGTGATCTTGCCGTCACCGTTGCGGTCGACGTAGCGGATGTCGCCAAGGTAGAGGGTCTTGTTGGTCACGTTTTCTGGGAAGGGAGCGTTGTCGATCTGTTCCTGAGTCTGGAAGAGGCCGTTAGCGATAAAACCGTATTTAGAGCCGATCTGTTTACCGGTCAGACGCTGGTATTCGGGTTTGTTATCAGAGTCGGATGCGACGAAGAGGTAACGTCCGTAGGCGTAAGACCAAATGAGTTTAGCGCCGTAGCTGAAGTCGCCGACTCTGTTTCGGTGAGTGAAAGTCAAGTCGAAGCCTTTGTAATCATTTTTGTCGAGATTGGCCGAGCTATAATGGAAACCGCCCATCGACGGTGGCCAGGCACCGGTATTGTAGGTAAGAATATCGTATTGATATTTGTAGAATACGTCAAACTCGATGCCAAGTAAGCCGTGCCAGAGAGAAGCGTCGAAGCCGATGTTATAGTTGTCAGTCTTAGACCAGGTCAAAGTAGGATTGCCAAGAATCGATGCTGAGATGTAGGGGCCGGTAGAACCACCAATTACAACACCGTTTTTGTTGAGAGCCATAGTATTGCGCCAATAGAAGGGTGAGATGCCTGAAGTAGCGGTCTGGCCGAAGCCACCACGCAGTTTCAGGTTGTCAACCCAATCGGCGGTGAAGAAATTCTCGCGGTCGATACGCCAGCCGAGAGATACACCGGGCAGAGTGACCCAACGTTTGTTCATGCCGCCGAAGAGGTAGCTGCCGTCATGGCGGACAGAAGCCTCGACGAAGTAGCGCTCGTCGTAGTTATAGTTGATACGGCCTGCGAAGCCAGCAACGCGTGACTTGCTGCTTGACCCTGTGATGGTCGGCAGCTTCTCTTTGCCGTCGAATGTCGAGTTGGAAATGAACTGCAGTTCGTCAAGGGAGATGAAGGGGAGACCGAAGCCTGTGCCACCGAGTCCGTTGGTCTTGAATTCCCGAGTCTCGGCAAGAGCGAGAGCGCTGATGTTGTGGAGTCCGAACTGATTGTTATAATTAATGGTGGTAATGGTTGTAATGGTCTGATTGCGAGAAGCGCTTTCAGTCAGAGCGATATAACCATTGTTGAAGTTGTTGTAGAGATTATAGTTCAGCACGTCGGGGGCGCGGTTCTCTGATGCGCCATATTGGTAAAGAAGAATCTTCGCGGGATCGTTGAGCTGCTTGGTGAACTGGAAGTTGGCATCGTAGTTGAGATTGAACTTCACTGAAAGGCCTTTGAGGAAGGGAGTGTCCCACTGGAGAGCCATGTTGGAGTTGAAGTTGTTGTAGTTAACACGATAGTAACCGTTGTCGTAGATCGATCCGAGTACAGACATGTTCATGCCGTTGGAGATGTTGCCGACATAATATTCTTCGCCGTTGTAGGTCTGTGTCTTGGGCAGATAGGGTAGCATGCGTACCATCTGTGCACCTATGTTGCCGTAAGCGTCGGGGTTGGCCGAGTAGTAGGGGTTATCCTGGTTTTGGAGACGGGCAGAAATACCCATGCTGAATTTAAGGCCATGGGCGATGTCTGCATCGATGTTTGAACGAAGATTCCAACGGTCGTAGCCGAATTTATCAACGTTACCTTCTTCTTTCAAATAGCCTACAGATGCGAAAAATTTTATGCGCTCTGTGCCGCCGGTTGCAGAAATGTTGTGGGCTGTGCGGAAACCGGTGCCGAACACTTCCTTGTACCAGTTTGTGTTGCCCCATCCGTCTACGCCGGCAAGCATCTTACGGACGTGTTCCTCTGTGAAGATAGGATCAAGTCCGTCCATTTCAAGGCCTTTGTTGTACCAGTAGGCATAACCTGGACCGTCAAGCCATTGCTGTTCTTCGGCGTTCTGGGAGAAACCGACAGTACCGGTATAAGAAATCTTGGTGCGCTGTTCCTGGCCGCGTTTTGTGGTGACGATTATAACGCCGTTGGCGTCAAGACCGTAGATTGCGACTGAAGCAGCGTCCTTAAGCACGGAAACCTGATCAATTTCGTTGGGGTCGAGCTGATTGAAGTCCTGAGAGGTGCGTTTCACACCGTCGATGACGTAGATGATGCCTGACATGCCTCGGAGTGTGAGGGTCGCATCATCAGCGCCCGGCTGGCCCGACGATTGCTTGGACGCAATACCTGCGACGCGTGAGCCGACGATGTTGGACACAGACATGGTAGGAACATTGAGAAGTTCCGAGCCTTTGACGGTCGAAACCGCACCGGTGATCGTACCGCGTTTCTGAACACCGTAACCTACGGCTACGAATTCGTCGAGAGCGTTAGCTTCGGGCATGAGTTTGACGTCAATTTTAGTAAGACCGTTGATCTTGACCTCTTGTGTCTTCATTCCGACGTAAGAGAATGTCAGGATGTCGTTGGCTCCGGCTTTGATTGTGTAGTTGCCGTCGATGTCGGTAATCGCGCCGGTGTTTTTACCTTTAATGACGACTGAAACGCCGGGTAGCGGTTCGTCGATGTCGTCGGTAACTGTACCTGTAACAGTGGTCTGCTGGGCGAAGGCGGATGCAAAAGCCGTGCAGATGACGATCAAAAGCACAGAGAGACGCTTGGTCAGCGCGCAGGCTGTTGATAGAGATTGCGTTCTCATCTAAAAATAATTTTTTGTGAAAGGATATAGAATAATTAAGGTTAGAGAAGAATATGCCATCTGATATGACATATTCTTCTCCAATGGTTTTGTTATTTCTGTTCGGCGGCGAGTTCTTCGAGTACCTGCCATACCTGGTAGAGGCCGCGGGGAACGTGGAAGCAGCCTTTCCATTTGCCGCCCTTGAGGGTGAGAAGTACTTCGCCCTGACGGTTGAGATAGCCGAACCATTCGGGGTATTCGGGATCGGCGAAGTGAGACCAGACGTAGTCGTGGACGCGGTTGAACCATTCGAGGCATCGTTTGTCGCCGGTGAGGCGGTAGCCTTTGATCATGGTGATGAGGGTCTCGATATGTACCCACCATAGTTTCTGGTCCCACTCGAGTTCCTGGGTGGGACGGCCCTTGAGATCCATGAAGTAGAAGATGCCGTCGTATTTCTTGTCCCAGCCGTATTCAACCATTGTGAGGGCTGTTTCTTTGGCTTTTTCGATGAGTTCGGGGCGGTTGAGGCGCTTGCCGAGGTCCATGAGGAACCACATGGACTCGATGGAGTGTCCGGGGTTCATGTGACGGCCGTCCATGGAGTCGACGAGCTGACCGTCGGCGCCGATATTCTCGACCACGAGGCCGCCGAGCTCGGGGCGGATGAACTCGAGGGTGCAGTTGATCGAATTCTCGATGGCGTTGCGGAGGAATTCGGGATCGATGAGCGGTTCGATCTCAAGGGCGAGGTTGCAGAGGATCATGGGGAGAGCGAAGTTCTTCATGGGTCGGGTGCCGGGATGGAGTTTGTTCCATTTATCTTTGGGGTTGTCGGCGCGCTGAAGGACTTTCTCGAAGGTCTTTTTGGCGATTTCCTCGTATTCCTTGTTGCCTGTGGCGATGGCGAGCTGGCCGAAAGCCATTGTGGCGAAAGTGTAGCTGAAGATGTTGTAGGGGTCGACGATAGGTTGGCCTTCACGGGTGACGGAGAAGTACCAGTCGAGGTTGCCGTCGTGGCCGTATTTTTTCATGAATTCAGCGCCGAGGATGGCGGCGTCAAGCCATTCCTGACGTTTTTCAACCTTGTTGTAGAGCATGGAGAACATCCATACTTCACGGCCCTGGAGCCACATGAATTTGTCGGTGTCGAACACACTGCCGTCGCGTTCGAGGCAGGTGAAGTAGCCGCCATACTCTTTGTCGAGCGAGTTGTTGAGCCAGAAAGGCAGGACGTTGTTGAAGAGTTCGTCTTTGTACTGTTTAGCAAGTTTCTTGAAGTCAGTTGTCATATCGTAAAATGGTTTTATGATAGGGTGATTAATGATTTGCTTTTTCTTTGAGTCCGGCGATGTCTTCTTTGAGCCAGTAAGCCTCGATTTCCTCGAGGGTCTTGCCGGTAGTCTCGGGGACGAGCTTCCACATGATCAGGATGTAGGGCACGCAGCATACGGCGAACAGCAGGAAGGTGCCTTCGAGGGTGAGGGCTTCGAGCAGGTTGGGGAAGATCTGCGATACAATCCAGTTGGCGATCCATAGCGACATGGATGCAATCGACATGGCGAGTCCGCGAACCTTGTTGGGGTACATCTCGGATAGGATCACGAAGATGATGGCGCTGATCGATATGGCCTGACAGAACATGTAGGCGCCGAGGAAGACGATCATGAGCATGTCGCTGAGCTGCCACTGCTCCTTGAAGTGGAGGAAGCCGGCGGCGAGAATCAGGCTGATGATCATGCCTGTGACTCCGAAATAGACGAGACCTTTGCGGCCGACCTTATCGATGACAAAGATGGCGATGACTGTGGTGACGCAGTTGACAACGCCGATCCATACCTGACCGAGCAAGGGGTCTTCGAGGCCTACGTTCTTGAAGATCGTGGGGCCGTAGTAGATCACGGCGTTGACGCCCATGAACTGGCCGAGGATGGCGATGGCCATGCCGATAAGGATAGCCTTGACGATGCCTTTGTGGCGGCGGATATAGTCCCACTGGCCCGAGGCTGGCTCGGCGGCTGAGATGCTCTGGGTGGCAAGGACTTCTCTTCTGACGGCTTCTTTGGCGTTGTAGATGTGGCTGAGAACGCTTTCGGCGGCGTTGACGCGTCCGCGGACGATGAGCCAGCGCGGGCTCTCGGGGACGAATAGCAGGATGCCAAGGAAAATGAGCGCAGGCAGGGCACACATGCCGAGCATGCCGCGCCATACTTCAGTGGTCCAGATGCGGTCCCAGAGCGAGAGACCGGCGATATCGGCGATCCCAGCCGATGAGGCGTGCAGGTCGAGAATGTAGTTGACGCCGTAGGCCACGAGGATGCCGAATGTTATGGCAAACTGATAGGTGGCGACGAGAGTGCCGCGGTATTTGGCGACTGACATTTCGGAGATGTAACACGGGCATACGACAGATGCGAGTCCGATGCCGAAACCTCCGAAGATGCGGGCAATCAGCAACTCGGGGAATGACGAGCAGATCGCGCACCAGACTGATGAGGCGAGGAACAGGATTGCGGCGAAAATCATTGACTGACGACGGCCGATGCGCTCGCTGACTGTTCCGCCGCAAAGCGCGCCGAGAATTGATCCGATGATAGCGGCCGATACGAAGAACCCGGCTGCGAATGAGTCCATCGTTATGTCGAAGTAGTGCCATACGGCTTCATTGGTGCCCGACACGACAGCGGTGTCATAGCCGAAGAGGAAGCCTCCGATGGCGGCAGCAATGGTGATGAAGATAATGTAGTTTAGGTTAAATTCACGTTTTGCCATGGTTGTGATATGTTTGGATTATATTTTATGCGATGTAATCAGACAATCGTCCGAGGGCGGATGTCTGAATTGCAAGGATTTGGTGGGAGCTGTGGTCTTTTGCTGCGGTTGTTTTAATATTAATTGTGTTTGTTTATGTTAAGTGTTGCAAAGATAATAGGCTTTTGCATAATATGCAAGAGGTTTGTAAAAATATTTATTAACTAAGAGTCTGAAAATTTAAGTAATGTACTTCGGGTCGATCTGAAACGAAATTTTTTATCAGCCTATCAGGCTCAATATGTCATCGGGATCAGACACGATGTTGTCGGCGAATGCTTTTCGTAATTCGTTTTCGGAGCGGAATCCCCATGTGACACCTACAGAATCGACGCATGCGCGCCTGGCGGTCTCGATGTCGACAGCCGAATCTCCGATGAACAAGGTCTCCGATTTAGGAGTCGGGCATGCTGTGAGTATCTCGAACACTATCGAGGGGTCGGGCTTTGTGGGTATGCCTTCGAGCTGGCCGAATATGGCGGCAAATCTGATGTCGGGGAAGTAACGGGCGATAATGCGGTGGACGGCCGAGTCGTATTTGTTGGATGCGACGGCGATGTTGACGTTGCGTTTGTTGAGTTCGGCAAGCAGCTGGGGGATGCCGGGGTAGGGAACGGTCGCGTCGCAGCAGTGATCGTTGTAGTGGTCGACAAAGAGCCGGCGGGCGCTGTTTATGATCTCCGGTGTCCGTGCCTCGTCGGGCAGCGCTCTTTCGATCAGGCGGGTGATGCCGTTGCCTACCATCATCGGGTAAGACATCAGGGCGTGGGTGGGAAAGCCCATCGAGCGTAGTGCGTGGTTACAAGAATTGCCGAGGTCGTCGATTGTGTTGAGCAATGTGCCGTCAAGATCGAATATAGCGAGTGATTTCATTTCGGGAGCTGATTGTTAGTGTTGTGTCAGAATGGATAGCCGACTGAGAAGTGGAAATTAGCATCGCGTTTCCAGTCGGGGTGGATGATGGGCCAGCGCTCTTGGTTTACGGCCGGGTTCACGGCTTTGAAACCGAGGTCGAAACGAAGAAGGAAGTAGGTGAAGTCCATGCGCAGGCCGACACCGTATGCGGCGGCGATCTGCTTGTAGAATTTGTTGAATACAAATTCGCCGTTGGGCTGGTTTTCGTATTTCTTTATAGTCCAGATGTTGCCGGCGTCGATAAAGATTGCGCTTTCGAACACCCAGAAGAGTTTGGCCCTGTATTCGATGCTGAGGTCGAGGCTTATGTCGCCGCATTGGTTTATGAAGTCGGAGACGAGGTTGCGGCTGTCGTATGCTCCGGGGCCGAGCGATCTGACGCCCCATCCGCGGACACTGTTTGCTCCGCCGGCGTAGAAGCGCTTTTCGAACGGCACCATCGATGAGTTGCCATAGGGATAGGCGATGCCGAAGCCTGCATGGCATGCGAGTGCGTTTCGCGAGTTGAAGTTGCGGGTATATGTGTAGTCGACCTCGCCTTTGATGTATTGGGCGAACTGTATGCCGAAGATCTTGTAGGCATCGCCGTGGCGGTGTGAGCCGTCGATCGACGATATGGCATAGAGGAGATTGCCTGCCAGTTCGCCTGATGCACGGAATGTGGAAACCGACGGCTGGATGGCGAAGGCGTTGACTGACGCGGTGGGGATTCGTCTGTTGGTGTGCGAATAGGTGTAGCCGGTGCGCATTATGAAGTGGTCTTCGTAACTGTATCGGAGCAAGGGGTTTGACGGTGCTATCTGATCGATGAAGTCGATGGTGGACCGAGGCAGGCGGACATAATTGATGTCGATGAGGTCAAAAGTCTGGCGCTTGACGAGATCGCGTATGCGGTGGGACCATTTGTAGCGCCAGGCGGCGCCGGCGATGATGCGTGTGTATTCCGGGCGTTCCTGATGAACGAATGAGAGCGCGAATTCGGTCGCGGCGCGCTGTCGCTGTTTGAAACTTTTTGACAGGAAGGGGCATTCGAATTTTGGAAACGTTATGCCGACTTCACCGGCTATCTCTGTGTAACGGTCGTTGACGAGTCCGTCGAAATTGCCTGAAAGACTTTCGTATGCTCCGCGGAGCTTGGCGGTAAATAACTCCGAACTTCTGGCGAGGTTGCGGTGCTGGTATGTTATGCCGGCACCGAAGCCGAGGTCGCCCTCTGAATTTGTGCCTTCGACTTCGATGGTTATGCCTTGCTTGCGATTGCGCGATACGCGGATGATTGCATCCAGTAAGATCTCGCCGTCGACTTCGAATACAGGTTCCATCTCGATGTTGATGAACTTGAGAATGCCGAGCTGGCCGAGGGCCTCGTAGGTGCGGTCTACGCTCGTGGTGCTGTAAGGTGCCCCGGGCCTAAGGTAGCATTTTTCCTCGAGAATGGCAGGCTTGATATAGTGGTCGTTGCCGTATATGACCGATATGGACCGGAATTTCACGGTGTCGGGGTGAGAGGTGTTCTGCTCGGTGATGAAATAGACATTGTGGATACGGTATATATAGTGGCGTGACGGCTCGGAAGTGACAGAATCACCGGTCTCAGGGAGATAAGAGGCCGACAGCCTTTTGGGTCGGTGTATATTCATTGTCAGCTCCACGGCCTTAGAGCCTTGGGTGGTGTCGGCCACAAAAGAGATGTTGTCCTTGTTGAACGCGTAGTAGCCGGCATTGCGCAGCAGTTCGGTGATCGCTGTACGGTCGTTATCTAATATGTTGCGGTCGAACTTTGTGCCTGGCCTCAGATTTAGCTGTGCTGTATCGGCCATTACAAGATTGCGTATCGACGAGTCGGGTATGTCGAAGCTTATGGATGAGATATAGTGGGATTTGCCCGGCGTGATGTTGTAGCTGACCCCTATGCGCTTTTTGCCTCTGGAGACGGTATCGGTCTCAACCTGTGTATCAAGGAAGCCGCGGTTGATAAGAGCTTGTTTCAGCTGACGGGCCGAGGCATCGGTGAGTTCCCGGCTGTATATGACCGGTGCCTGTCCTATGTTGCGCAGCCATCGGTTATACCATTTGGTTGTGTCTTTGCCTGAAAGGCTGTAGGTCGACAACTGCAGTTTGGCGAAGCCGAGAACTTTATGGTTGGGCGTTTGCCTTAAGAAGTAGTAAAGTTCTTTGTCTGTGGCGTCTGCCTCTCCGTCGATGTTGATTTTCACGTCGTCGAGCAGGTAGCTGCCGTCGGGCACATGTTTTGTCGTGCTGCAGGAATAGAGCGCCGCACCTGTCAGTATGAAGATGACAAATGGCGTGCTTTTCAGCTTTTTGGTGAATGCCTTATATAGATTTCTGCAGAGATACATAATGTGCGGCTTTATAAGCCAATGGCAAAATTACGCAATAATTCGGATACAACGTGCATATCCGGTGCCTTTTCGGCTGTTTTGTCTGCTTCGGCTTCAAATATAGCCATTCGGGAACAAACATCACAGTCGGGGCGTTAGTATTTAAAAAAACTTATTCAGCTTTGTTTATGAGAATTTCAGGAGTTCAACTGTCGCACAATATTTTAAATGCAAGCCATCTGCGAGCCCAACTTCACGAGCATGCCGACAGTGTGCTTGACTTCAAGCCGCTCGCATTGTCAGACATCGGCACGGTGAGAAAATTCAGGGGCTACAATTCCTACAGGACGTGTGACTACACGCTCGGCGGAATCTTCATGTGGGTCGATTATTTCAATTATGAATATAGTATAATCGAGGGCACTATGTTCATAAAAGGAATTTCAGAGAATCATCCCGGTCTGGTGGCATTTTCTTTGCCTCTGGGCTCTATGCCGCTAAGCAGGTCGGTCGCATTGATCCTGCACTATTGCAGAAATAATGGCATTCGTCCGACTTTTTCCGCGATACCGGCGGATGTAGCTGTCAGGGTGGCTGATGAATGCGGAGGACGTGTGGAAAAACTTGACGGTTGGGGCGATTATCTGTATGACGCTAAATCGCTGGCGACTCTGCAGGGAAAGGCTTATTCCAAGAAGAGAAACCATGTCAACCGGTTTCTGTCTGAAAATCCGGGCTACAGGTTTGAAAAGTTGGATTCAACCAATATCGCCGAGGTCTTTGACTTCCTTGCGGAAGTCGATGTCAGTGAGAAGGCCGATCGGGCAATGGCGGCATATGAATTGTCTCAATGTAATGACGTACTCGCCAATCTTGATGTTTACGGTTTTGACGGCGCATTGCTCAGATCTCAATCGGGGGATGTGTGTGCCATGACGCTCGGAGAAGTCGTGGGCGATACATTATATGTGCATGTCGAAAAGATGAATCATGATGTTGCAGGGGCAGGAGAGACGATCAATAAGCTTTTTGCCGAAAATATGGTGAGTCGATATGCAGGTCTGCGTTATATCAATAGGGAAGAGGATATGAACGACGAGGGATTGAGATTTGCAAAGGAATCATATCATCCGGTTGCAATTCTTGATAAATGTAATGTGCTGTAGGCATGATTGCTTACAGGCAAGCTGTTAAATTGGCCGGCTGAAAAGATTTGAGACCCGTATGTAGCAGTCACGGGCAAACATCATGGCCGGAGTGAACAGCGGCCTGAAACGCGAGCGTTTTGTCGGTGCGAAGATCTTAAGTCCTTTATGGTGGCATTTGATTGTAAGTCTGTCGGGCAATTCTACCGGTTCGCCGTCGATGTGCGCGATGCCCGCTTGGTTGCGCGTGATGTCCAGTCTGTCGGTGCGGAATGTGTCGATAAGGCCGCCTTTGGTTATGGATCCGGCGAGCATTTCGACTCCGACAAAGACTTCCGACAGGGCGTTGCCCGAATGAACGATCGTTATGTCTATTAGGCCGTCGGTAATCGATGCAGTCGGGGCTATAAAGGCGTTGTTGCCGTATTGCGATGCGTTGCAACAGGCGATTAGGAAGGCATCGACGTTTATCGAATCGTTGCTGATTGTGATGCGGTAGGATTCGGGTGTAAAGCTGATGAATTCGTTGAGCGCGCTTTTTAGATAGGCTAAAAGGCCGCGCTTGCGTCCCGATGCGAAGCGATGGCTTACTGCTGCATCAAAACCGAGCCCGAAAGTGCAGAAAAACGGTATTTCGTTGACCGTGCAGTAGTCGCAGTCTGTGATTTTGCCATTCTTTATGATTTTAAGCGCGAGGATGGGGTCGGTCGGTATGTCGATATGTCTGGCGAGTCCGTTGCCGGACCCGTTGGGCAGTATGCCCAAGACTACATCTGTGCCGATCAGTGCGGTGGCGATTTCATTCACGGTGCCGTCGCCGCCGCATGCCAAAACTGCGTCGAAACCGCCGTCAACAGCCTTTTTTGCAAGACGGGTGGCGTCGCCCGGACCGGTTGTGAGAGATGTCGTTATGGTGTGCCCCATCGATCTGACACGTTTCTCGATTGCCCCGGCCAGTTCTCGTTTGGAATTAGTTCCTGAAATGGGATTTATTATGAGTAATATGTTGAGTGGGGCATGTTTCATGCTGCAAACATAATCAAAAATTCTATTATCTCAAACGTTTCTTCTGTAATATATATGATTTGTTTTGCGAAAATATGCTTTGATTTATTACAGTAAAAAGGGATTGGGGATAGAAATGTATTGAAATTTCAAAATTTTCGCTGAAAAATTTTGAAATTTATGTTATGAGTTATAAATTTGCAGCACAGACTTCTTATATCTAAACTTAGCGGGGATCTGTCTGGTTGAAGACGGGTCCCCGCGGAGTGTATTTATATGAATAATTTATTATGAGATTTCCATCCCCCTTTTGATCGCCTTTTCGTTGAGCGGAATTAGGTGATGGTGGCGTTCGGGCAGGGTCTTCTTCAATCCGCGGATCACTGCGTCGGTTGATACGATATTCCTGTGCTTTAGAAGCGCGCCGAGCAGGATCATATTGTAGGTCTTGGTGTTGTCCATCTCGATGGCGGCAGTCATGGCGTCGACGGCCACGATATTGACATCGGTTCTCGTCGGCGGGCGATGGATGCCTGCGGGGTCATAGATGATAGTGCCTCCGGGTTTTACTTTCGGTTCGAATTTATCGAGGCTTTGTTGGTTGAGAATGACTGCCGTGTCGTAGGTGTCGAGCACCGGCGAGCTGATCGCAGTGTCGCTGACGATCACGGTGACATTGGCTGTTCCGCCTCGCTGTTCGGGGCCGTAACTCGGCATCCATGTCACCTCCAGATCTTCCATCAGACCGGCATATGCAAGAATCTTACCCATTGAAAGGACGCCTTGTCCTCCAAATCCGGCGATAATGATTTCCTCTTTCATAATCAGAATATTAAACGTTTTTTAAATCGCCCAACGGGTATTTTTCAAACATGTTGGCTACCATCCATTCGTTGGATTTTGCCGGTGATAGTTTCCACCCCGAATTACATGTAGATACGATCTCGACAACCGAAGTACCGCGCTTGGCCATGGCATTCTCGAAGGCTTGCCGGATGGCTTTTTTCGCTTTTCTGACTGCGGCGGGAGTGTGGACTGCCTGGCGTGTGACATAGCATGTGCCGTCGAGCTGGGCAAGAAGATCTGACATTTTGATGGGAAAGCCGTTTATGTCGGCCTTGCGGCCGTATGGTGTCGTTGCGGTCTTTTGTCCAAGCAGTGTTGTAGGAGCCATCTGGCCGCCGGTCATGCCGTAGATGGCATTGTTGATAAAGATGATGACGATGTTCTCCCCGCGGTTGGCGGCGTGGATGGTTTCGGCTGTTCCGATGGCGGCGAGGTCGCCGTCGCCCTGATATGTGAACACGACGTTGTCGGGGTTGAGTCTGCTGACGGCTGTCGCCACGGCGGGCGCACGACCGTGGGCTGCCTCGATCCAGTCGACATCTATATAGTTGTATGCGAATACCGCGCATCCGACAGGTGCGACACCGACGGCTCTGTCCTCGATGCCCATTTCTTCGATAAGCTCTGAGACTATGCGGTGGACAACTCCGTGGCTGCATCCGGGGCAATAATGAGTGTTGCGTTCGTTAAGCAGACGCGGACGGCTGTAGACGACTGTGCCGTTTTTGATTATATCTTCTTGGTTCATAGATTTGCGTTTTGGGTTGCCTCGGGAAAATGTTCGTTAAACGCGTTCATTACCTCGCCCGGGTTGGGGACAATGCCGCCCATGCGTCCGAAGTGATGGACGGGAATTTTACATTCGACAGCCAGTTTGACATCTTCGATCATCTGGCCGGCATTCAGTTCGACGGTGAGTATGCCCTTTGCCTTTTCCGACAGCCGTTTGATTTCCTTGTGGGGGAACGGCCACAGAGTTATGGGGCGGATAAGGCCGATTTTGATGCCCTGTGACCTTGCGTCTTCAATTGTCTTCAGACATATTCTGGCTACCGATCCAAAGGCCACAATGAGATATTCGGCATCTTCGGTATAGTATTCCTTGTATCTGACTTCGGCCTCGGATATTCTTTTGTAGGTCTCCTGCAGGCGGATGTTGTTGACTTCCATCTTGTCGGGCTCGAGTTCAAGCGATGTCACCACGTTGCGTTCTTTTCTGCCGTGGCGACCTGTGGCAGCCCAGGGACATTGCGTCTCAATCTGTTGTTGTGAGCGTCTTTCGCGAGGCTCGGGCAGAACGACTTTCTCCATCATCTGGCCCACAATGCCGTCGGCGAGTATCATCGCTGGAGTGCGGTATTTGAATGCCAGGTCGAACCCGAGTCCGACAAAGTCGGCCATCTCCTGGACAGTCGCCGGCGCAAGCACTATCAGGTGATAGTCTCCGTGGCCGCCGCCCTTGGTTGCCTGGAAGTAGTCGGCCTGTGACGGTTGTATCGTCCCAAGTCCGGGACCGCCTCTCATCACGTTGATGATCAGAGCGGGCAGTTCGGCGGCTGCGATATATGAAATGCCTTCCTGTTTGAGGCTTACGCCGGGGCTCGATGATGATGTCATCACTGCTTTCCCGGCAGCTGCGCCGCCATAAACCATATTGATGGCTGCGACTTCGCTTTCGGCCTGCAATACGACCATGCCTGTCGTTTCCCACGGCATAAGTTCTTCGAGTGTTTCAAGAACTTCCGATTGCGGCGTTATGGGGTATCCGAAGTAGCCGTCGCAACCGTATCTTATGGCTGCATGGGCGATGGCTTCGTTGCCCTTCATCAATTTTATTTCTTCTGCCATTTTTGCAAGAATATTAGATGTTGTCAGATGTCGTGATTTTATAGACTGTAAAGCATGCGTCCGGACAGACCAACGCACACGATGCACAGCCGATACAGTTGTCGGGGTGTGCGCTGTATGCGAAATGATAGCCGCGGTCATTGACTTCTTTGGCCTGAAGACTGAGAACGTCTGTCGGGCATGCTACCACACAGAGTTCGCATCCCTTGCAGCGTTGCTCGTCTATGATTACTGTTCCTTTGATTTTTGCCATGGTTACTATTTGCTATGTCATGTTTTGTGATTACAAATATAGCATAAAAATGATAGATTTGTCGGTTTTAACAGTTTCTTAACTTTTTGCACATGGCGTCGGCCTATGTGCATTAGACTTTGGTCATGAGGCGATTGACTGCATGTCGACCAGATGCTTGTAGTATCCGTTGGCGCTAAGAAGGGCGTCATGAGTGCCTCTTTCGACGATCTGACCTTCGTGCATGACGCATATCATGTCGGCATTGCGGATTGTCGACAGTCGGTGGGCGATCACCAGTGTGGTGCGGTCTTTCATAAGTCTGTCGAGTGCCTGCTGTACAAGATTTTCGCTTTCGCTATCAAGCGCCGATGTCGCCTCGTCGAGAATTAGTATCGCCGGATTTTTCAGCACTGCGCGGGCTATCGAAAGTCGTTGGCGCTGTCCGCCCGACAGCCGACAGCCGCGGTCTCCGATTGGAGTGTCGTAGCCGTGCTCTGAGGCCATGATGAATTCGTGGGCGTTTGCGATTTTTGCCGCTTCTTCAACTTGCTCGAGTGTGGCGTTTTCGACTCCGAACGCTATGTTGTTGAAGAATGTGTCGTTGAACAGTATCGCTTCCTGGTTGACATTGCCCATCAGCGATCTCAGGTCGTGAATCTTCATATCTCTGATGTCGTGCCCGTCGATGGTGACGCTGCCTGAGGCGACGTCGTAGAAGCGCGGCAGCAGATCGGCCAATGTCGATTTGCCTGACCCCGATTGTCCGACGAGAGCCACGGTAGCGCCGGCCGGAATGTCGAGTGTGACTCCCTTTATCACTTCGTTGGTGCCATAGCTGAACGACACGTTGTCATACTTTATATTTCCGAATCTGGTCGGCAGTGCTACAGGGTCTTTGGGATCGACGATTGGATTTTTGGCATTGAGTATCTTGTCGACTCGTTCCATTGACGCGAGACCTTTCTGTATCGAATATGCGGCTTTTGAGAGGTCTTTGGCCGGATTGATGATGCTGTAGAAAATTACCATATAATATATGAATGCGGCTGCATCCATTGATGTCCTTCCAGACAGGATCAGACTTCCGCCGAACCATAGCACCAGGGCGATTGCCGCCGTGCCGAGAAATTCGCTCATGGGGTGGGCGAGAGACTGGCGTCGTGCTACGGCGTTAGAGAGATGATAGAACCTCTGGTTTTCATCATGAAATCTCTTCATTACCTTGCCTTCGGCGTTGAAGGCCTTGATGATGCGGAGACCGCCGAGAGTTTCCTCTATATTTGACATCAGCACACCCCATTGGGTCTGTCCGGCCAACGACTGGGCTTTGAGGCGTTTGCCTATGCGGCCCATCGCAAATCCGGCGATCGGAAGCAGTACGAATACAAATATGGTCAGCTGCCAGGATATTGCGATCATCATGCTTACGCAGACGATTATCATCACAGGGTTTTTGAACATCATGTCCAGCGACGACATAACCGAATTCTCGATTTCCGCGACGTCGCCGCTCATTCGCGCCATGACATCGCCTTTTCGTTCAGATGTAAAAAATGAGATCGGCAGCGATGTGATCTTGTCGTAGACAAAATTTCGTATGTCTCTTACAATGCCCGACCTCAGCGGTATTATAAAGTATGAGCTCAGATAGGCTGTCCCGGTTTTCAGACCGGTCATTATGACCAGTGTCGTACCTAATAACGCGAGGGTCCATTCCGGGCCGAAGTGGTTGATGGCCTCCTGCGTATAATAGTAGAAGTCATTGACGGCGACATCTTTCATAGACGCATCCCCGATATGCATGTAGACATAGTTAGCTTCGTCGATGTTGAAGAGCATCTTGAGTATCGGGATGATAAGAGCAAATGAAAACAGAGTCAGTATGGCGGACAGCAGATTGAAAAAAACATTTAGGGCCAAATATTTTTTATAGGGCGGAACAAATCTCCGCAATAGTGTTATGAAGTCATTCATATTTCTATGCTTGTAGCTTGGATTGTCATTTAGGTGCAAAAGTACGAAATTTTTGTTCGGTGTGCCGTATTTGTGAGAAAAAACTGTTTGTCCGCCGGTGCTTGGGGTGGAGTTTGTGTGCGTGCGTCAGTGAGGCTGATTTTTTTGCCGTTTTAAACGGTTGAATGATAGAGGCGTGTGTTTTTTATCGAAAAAACATTCCAAAATATTTGGTGGGGAGTTAAAAAGTGCCTAACTTTGCACTCGCTTTCGGGAAGCAAGCCATGCAGAGGCAT
>CAJUMI010000005.1:0-43857 GCA_910587545.1 uncultured Muribaculaceae bacterium
TCCATGTTGTCGCGAGCCGGACCGAGGTATTTGCGGGGGTCGAATTCGGCGGGCTTTTCAGCGAATACGCGACGGACGGCGGCAGTCATGGCCAGACGGCTGTCAGAGTCGATGTTGATCTTACATACGGCGCTCTTGGCAGCTTTGCGGAGCTGTTCTTCGGGGATGCCGATAGCGTCGGGAAGTTTGCCTCCGAACATGTTGATCGTGTCGACTTCGTCCTGGGGAACTGAAGAAGAACCGTGGAGCACGATAGGGAAGCCGGGAAGTTTTTCCATGACAGCGTCGAGTACTTCGAATGCCAGAGGCGGGGGCACGAGCTTGCCTTCAGCGTTGCGTGTGCACTGTGCGGGAGTGAATTTGTAAGCTCCGTGAGAAGTGCCGATCGAGATGGCGAGAGAGTCGCAGCCTGTGCGGGTAGCGAAGTCGATCACTTCTTCGGGGTCGGTGTATGTGTGGTGGTCGGAAGAAACTTCGTCCTCGACGCCTGCGAGCACACCGAGTTCGCCTTCGACAGTTACGTCAAACTGATGAGCGTAGTCGCATACTTTCTTTGTGAGGGCAACGTTTTCTTCGTAGGGGAGATGAGAGCCGTCGATCATCACAGACGAGAAACCGCAGTCGATGCAGTTCTTGCAGAGTTCGAATGAGTCACCGTGGTCGAGGTGAAGCACGATCTGTGGATGTTCCCAGCCGAGTTCCTTTGCATATTCAACAGCACCTTCGGCCATGTAGCGGAGAAGGGTGGCGTTGGCATAGTTGCGGGCGCCCTTCGAAACCTGAAGGATAACAGGAGATTTTTCTTCAGCCGCAGCCTTGATGATAGCCTGAAGCTGCTCCATGTTGTTGAAGTTGAACGCGGGGATTGCATATCCTCCCTTGATGGCCTTGGCAAACATCTCGCGAGTGTTTACGAGGCCTAATTCTTTGTAACTTACCATTTTGAAGTTTGGGTTATGTTAGTGAAAATTATTGATTCCAATTCGCAGAGACTGTGTGTTGCAATCTCACCGCAAAAGTAAGAATAATTTTTCAATTAGTGATATCATACATTGTTATAATTCATGAAATTTTTCTGTAATCCCCGCCCGGCGGCCTCAATCGTATCTCTATATAAAGGCTGACCTGTTTTTGGGGTGAATTGCATATTTTCAGAGAGATGCGGCGATAATGTCTGATTTGCGTCGCAAATTTGCGGTGGTTTTTGCGTTTTTTTACGGCTTTTGGGTGGAATGCGGCTACTGCGGGGGGCGGCCGGCTGGATGCAAAAAAATCCTGCCCAGAGCGGAGATGCTCCCCGGAGCAGGATTGCAAGCTGAGATTCGGGTAATGTTGTTGTCGCCCGGAGCCGGCTTTTAGAACTTGTTTACGTTTGTTTTATGCAAACTCTTATTTTGCCTGATGCTCGTAGCGGAGTGTCATTGTCGGCTGGTCGCAGACTTCAGCTGGGCCGAAGTACTGGATGGGGCCGGGGTATACGTAGCATGTGTTGATGGCCCATTCATCGCGCTGAGATGCGAATTTGCGGAAGGGTGCGCCGTCGAGGTGGACGAGTGCCTTCTGGATGACGGGTTTCATCTCGCCGTGGCGGCGTTCCATGTTCATCATCATGGTTATGGGAATTCCGCCTGCGATCCACTGTACGGCAGGCTTCACAAGGTTGCGTACCGAAGACATGTAGCCGGTCACGCCTGAATTGACGAGACATGCTGCGTTGTAGCCCAGGGCATAGCAATAGTCGGCATCGAAGTTGGAGGGGTCTGCGCAACGGCCTTCGTAGCCGAAGAAGTGGTGCTGTGCAGAGAATTTACCGTCGTATCTGCCTTCGGCCTTGAGATCTTTGAGACGCTTGCCGACCATTTCGCTGAGAAGTTTTTCGGTCTCGATGAGTGAAACCTGTACGTTGCCGTGGGGGTCGCGGTCGAGGGTAAGCTGGCGAGCGACGCCTTCGGGAAGCGAGGCGTAGGTCTCGGAGTTGGCGGGCGAAAGTTTTTCGATCACAAAGTTGCGCTGGGCAGTGTGGTCGAGGGCGGCGAATTTTTCGCCTTCGGCTGCGAGAAGGTCATTGAGTTCGGCGATGAGTGACTTCATTGCGGGGATAAACTCGATGAGGCCTTCGGGAATGAGGACGGTGCCAAAGTTGTTGCCTTCGGCCGCGCGGCGCGCGACGATGTCGGCGATGTCGTTGACGAGCTGTTGGAGAGTCATGTTCTTTGCCTCGACTTCTTCTGATATGATGCAGATATTGGGCTGGGTCTGAAGACCGCATTCGAGGGCGATATGGCTTGCCGAACGGCCCATCAGCTTGATGAAGTGCCAATATTTCTTTGCGGAGTTGCAGTCGCGCTGGATGTTGCCGATGACTTCGGAGTAGACCTTGGTGGCGGTGTCAAATCCGAACGATGTCTCGATGAGGTCGTTCTTGAGGTCGCCGTCGATGGTCTTGGGGCAGCCGATTACTTGAACGCCTGCGTTGATGCTCTTGTAGTATTCGGCGAGGATTGCGGCGTTGGTGTTGGAATCGTCACCTCCGATGATCACGAGGGCAGTGATTTCGAGTTCGCGCAGGATCTCGAGGCCTTTGTCGAACTGCTCTTTCTTTTCGAGTTTGGTGCGGCCCGAACCGATGATGTCGAAGCCGCCGGTGTTGCGGTATTCGTCAATGATCGGCGCAGTCAGCTCGATGTATTTGTGGTCGACAAAACCGCCGGGACCCATAGTGAAGCCGAAGAGGCGGCTGTCGCGGTGGATCTTCTTGATGCCGTCGAAGAGACCGCAGATCACGTTGTGACCGCCGGGAGCCTGACCGCCTGAAAGGATCACGCCTACGTTGAGGGGCTTGCCGGGGACGGGGTTGGTGTTTTTTTCAAACTTGAGTTCGGGGAGGCCATAGGTGTTGGGAAACAGCTTTTGGATCTCTTCCTGGTCGGCCACAGATGTAGTGGGTTTGCCTTCAACAGCTTTTACAGCTCCTGTCAGTACGATAGGTAGCTTGGGCTGGTAAGCCGCACGGGCTTTCTGCAAAGCGCTTTTTTTCATTTATGCGATTATTATGTGTGATGTTAATGATGTGTCGTTTGAGATCTTATGTGAATTATATGGCAAAGTAACGAAATTTTTTTGAATCGATCAAATTTTCGTCAGGATGTCAAATGCTTTTCTCTATGTCCCAGACGAAAGCTCTCAGTCCGAGTTTGGGGCGCTCGTCGTCGAGCATTTTCAGTTTCTCAAGCACGATGTCGACGCGTCGGTCGTCGACCATTGTCATGATGGCCGACGCGAGCGATGGCCAGGCATGTGAACCGTAGTGGGGTTCGCCGTCGCGGCTACCGCGACCCGAGATCTGTGACCATGAGGTGAAGCCGCGGCAGTTGTTGCGATCGAGTATTTCGATGATGTGCTCGTAGTGAGCCTGATCGAATGTTATAAATATGGCTTTCATTTCTTTTTCAATGTTTTGTGGAATTTGCGGCGTGCGTTGCGGATGCCGTTATGGGCGAACACACAGTAAAGCACCGGCACGAAAAGCAGGGTGAGGATGGTCGAGAACGTCAGACCGCCGATCACGGCTGTGCCCATCGGGCGCCACATCTCGGCTCCCTGGCCTGTTCCTACCGCCATCGGCACCATGCCGAGGATAGTGGTCAGGGTTGTCATCACGACGGGGCGGAGACGCGACTTGCCGCCGTCGATCACCGACCGGCGTATCGACATGCCTCTCTCTCGATTGAGAGATATGTAGTCGATCAGAACGATGCCGTTCTTGACAACGATGCCGATGAGCATGATAGCTCCGATCATTGACATGACGTTGAGCGAGTGGCCGGTGAGGAAGAGTATGATAAACACGCCGGAGAATGCGAACAGCAGCGATGTCATGATGATGGCGGGGTAAGTGTAGCTCTCGAACTGGGCCGCCATGACGATGTAGACGAGGATGATGATAAGCATGGCGAGCATAAGCAGGTCGCTGAACGAATCCTGCTGGTCTTCGTAGCTGCCGGCTAACTGGATGGACACTCCCTGGGGTATGTCCATCTTGTCGATGGCTCTCTGGGCGGCTTCGACTACCCGGCTCATTGGCACATTCTGGACCACGGTGTTGACGGTGATTATGCGCTCGCGGTCTTTACGCTCGATTGTCGGAGGGGTGAAGCGTTCGACGACCTTGCCGACGTCGCGCACTCTGACGGCTTTGCCTGCCGAGTTGTAGATCAGTATGTTCTCTATGTCGTCGATCGATGTGCGGTGTTCCGGGTCATAGAGAACCTTGATGTCGTACTCCTCGCCGTCTTCGCGGAAGCGCGAGGCTGTGGAGCCATTGATACGGTTGCGCAGATAGTTGGCTGCGGTCTGGAGATTGAGTCCGTAGATGGCAAGTTTCTCACGGTCGAAGTCGACCTGAAACTCAGGCTGGTAATCGGAGCGCGAGATGTTTACGTCGGCTGTGCCGGGTATGGCCTCGAGTGCGCGTTTGAGCCGCTGTGCCACGGAGTCGGTCTCGTGGAAGTTGTATCCGTAGATCTCGAAGTCGATCGAGGCCTGACCGCCCATAGAACCCATGTTGCCGCCCACTTTGACCTGGGCTTTCTTATACTGGGGATAGCGTCTGAGATCCTCACGCATCAGGCCTGCAATCTTGACGATGCCTCTCTCTCGTTCGCCGGGGTCTGACAGTCTGATGTTCATCGATACGATATGAGGGCCGTTATCGCTCAGCGAGGCGAAAGTGTTGTCGCTCGATGCTGTGCCGACAGTGTAGTTGATCACTTTGATCTCTGGATATTTATCCTGCCATTCTCTTACGAGCCGGTCGGTAACGTCCTGTGCTATCTCGACGCGAGTGCCGATGGGCAGCTCGAGGCTGACGCTCAGACGTCCGTCGTCGGAAGTGGGGAAGAACTCTGTGCCGACCTGCTTCATCAGCACCAGCGAACCGAAGAATGTGACGATACAGATGATGATTGTTATCAGCTTGTGGCCGACAACCCATTTTAGCAGGCGTCCGTAGCCGTTGTCGAATGCGTCGAGGCCGCGGTTGATCGGGCCGAAGACTGCATTGTAGGCCTTGCCGTGGTGGTTGACGCGACGCAGCAGCAGGGAGCAGAGCATCGGAGTGAGCGAAAGCGCGCAGATCGTGGAGATGATCATCATGATTGTGACCATCCATCCGAGCTGGCGGAAAAGTACGCCTGTCATGCCTGTGACGAGGGTTAGGGGGAAGAACACGGCGATCAGCGTCAGAGTCGATGCGATAACCGACACGGCGACTTCGTTTGTTCCGTGGACAGCCGCCTGTTTAGGATCGGATCCGCGCTCGATGTGAGTCGTTACGTTTTCGAGAACCACAATGGCGTCGTCGACCACCATGCCGATAGAGATTGACAGCGCCGACAGTGAGACAATGTTGAGCGAGTTGCCTGTTACGGCCAGATAGATGAATGAGGCGATAAGCGAAATCGGGATTGTGATGGTAATGATAAGTGTCGCACGCCAACGTCCGAGGAAGAAGAAGACAACTATTATCACGAATAGCAGCGCGTAGAGCACTGTCTCGACAAGCGAGGCGATGGTGTTTCGGATATTGTCGGAAGTATCGACAATTATGCCGAGTTTGACGTCGGAAGGCAGTCGCTTCTGGAGCGAGGGCAGCATTTTGAGTACCTTGTCGGAGATTTCCACCGAGTTAGCGCCGCTTTGCTTCTGAATGACGATCATGGCGCCTTTGACGCCGTTGTTGTAGGTCTGTTGGGCGCGTTCTTCAAGAGAGTCGTCGATGCGGGCTACGTCACGCAGAAATATGTTGCGGCCTTCAGATGATCCGACTACGATGTCGCGCATCTCGTCAGACGACGCAAATTCGCCCTGGACGCGAAGCGAATAGGTGTCCGAACCGATGTCGAACGATCCGCCCGGCGTGTTGCGGTTCTCGGCGGCTACTATCGAGGCGATCTGCTCGATGGTCAGATTGTAGGCTTCGAGGCGCATCGGGTCGACGTATATGTGGATTTCACGTTTGGGTGCGCCGGAGATCGACACCGATCCGACTCCGTTGATACGCGCAAGGGGGTTGGCGATCGCTTCGTCGAGGATCTTATATAGGCCGGGCATGCTCTCGTCGGCCTGGACCGACAGGAGAATGATGGGAATCATGTCGGTAGAGAACTTGAATATGATCGGCGTCTCGGCGTCGTCAGGCATCGACGATGACACAAGGTCGAGCTTGTCGCGGACGTCGTTGGTAAGGACGTCGATGTCTTTGCCATATTCAAATTCGAGGGTGATTACGGAGATGTTCTCGCGTGACTTAGAGGTTATGTGTTTGAGGTCGTTGACCGAGTTGAGGACGTTTTCGAGCGGTCGGGTGACGTTCTGTTCGATGTCCTGTGCGCTCGCGCCCTGATATGTGGTCATGACCATCAGAGTGTTTGTATCGATATCCGGATAGAGGTCGATCGGAAGGGTTCTCAGTGAAAATATACCGAGGATTACGACTGCGACGAAGCACAGTGTCGTCATGATCGGTCGTTTGACAGCGTTGCCGTATAAACTCATTTTTTATCGTGGGATTAGCAGGTTAATTGTTTATCACTTCAACTTCTATACCGTCGGCGAGTCGCGACTGGCCTGAGATGATGACGGTGTCGCCGGAGTTTACGCCGGAGAGCAGCTCGTAGGCGTCGTCGAGACGGCGTCCGAGCTCGACGCGCTCGTAGCTTACGCGGCCATTGTGGAGAACGTAGACATAGCGGTTGCCCGAACCGGTCTGTTTGACGATCGCGCGGTCGGGAACGACGACGTTGTTGCGTTCGCCGAGATTGACGCTCACGCGGGCAAACATGCCGGGGATGATGCGCTCTCCGCTGTTGGGGATGATGATTTCCGTGCGGAATGTGCGTGTTGAGGTGTCGACTGTCGGGTGGATGCGCGAGATTTTGGCATCGAATGTCTCGTTGGCAAAGGCGTCGAAAGTCACACTGACGGGCATGCCGGTCTTGAGTTTGGCGCGGTCGCTTTCGGTGACATTGATCAGCACTTTAACTACAGGCGACAGCTGTCCGACAGTGAGGACGGGAAGATTGCCTGTCATGTCGCCGGGATCATAGTTGCGCTCGGTGACGACGCCTGTGATCGGAGATGTCAGGATGGTGTTTTCTAAAAGATTGTCGTACTGCGATGTGGCGGCGTCGAGCTGGGCTTTGAGCTGGTCGACGCTCTGCTGTGTGCCGGCTCCGATCTCGAGCAGCTGCACGGCGCGGTCATATTCGCGTCTGATCTGTTCGAGGTTGATCTTCAACTGATCGCTTGCCGCGCGGTCGAGGGTGACAAGAGCTTGGCCTTTTCTGATGTGATCGCCGACTTCGACCGCGATAGTCTTGATGCGGTTGGGCGATGCGGGCGCGATGTTGTTGATATTGTCAGCCTCGACAGTGGCGGTGTATTCGTTGATCTGGGGGACGTCGCGGGCCGAGACGACATTGGTCTCGACCATCGGAAGCTCGTTTTCAACTTCGGCAATTGCGTTTTCTTCTTTTTTCTGGCACGATAATAGGGCCGCTGCTGCAGCAAGTGAGGTTATCGCCAAGGCGTAACGTGAGGTCATGATTGTCTGTATGAAATATGGGTTGATAATGCTTGGTTAATTCAAGGAGTCGATGGCTGCGCTGTAGCTTTCTATCGGGGCGTTGCCGAGAAGCAGTTCCAACTCGCTCTGAGCGACAAGGAAGTTATAGATGGCCTGAAAACGAGTCAGCCTTGCCCGTGTGAGCGACAGTTCGGAGTCGCGGAGATCGAGATATGAGGCCGCTCCGATCTCGAAACTGCGCTGCATGATGTCGTGGGCGCGTTCGGCTTCCTTCACGCTTTCCGAGCATGATGCGATCTGTTTGATGTTGACATTAATGTTGTCGATTGCGAGAGTGACCTGAGAGTCGATGTTTCTGCGCAGATCCTCGCGTTGCACGAGCAGTTCGGCCGCTTGCAGCTTGGCTTGTTTGACGCGCGAGTAGCGCTGTCCGCCCTCGAATATGGGGAATGACAGCGTGAGTCCTATGGTTGAGTAGGGTGTCCATCGGAAATTGCGCAAAGGTGATCCGTTGGACATCGATGTCCAGTTGTAATTGGCTGACAGGGCGAGAGTGGGAAACCATGCGGCTTTTTGGATGTTGACATTTCGACGGGCTATAGAACTGTCGATCTGATTTAGCACCAGAGATGGGTTGCGGCTGTAGTCACGGCTCTGATTGAGAGCGCTTTCATACATCGTCTCTTCGTAGGCTGAAAGGCCGCTTTCGGTTGTGAAGCTGAAATCGGCATCGAGACCCATCAGAATTAGCAGTTGCAGGCGGGCCTGTTTGATCGCTATCTCCGATTGCATGAGTTCGGGCTCGATGTTTTTCATGGCGACCGAGGTGCGTAGCACGTCATAGTCTGAGGCCGCTCCTGCCTCATGCTTCTTGGTGTAGATGTCGAAGTTGAGTTTGGCCATCTCGTAGCTTTCATTGATCACGCGGCGCGAATCTTCGGCCAGCAGCAGGGTATAGTAGGCGCTTTTGACCTGATTGACAAGCTCGAGACGCGACGATCTTGCCTGCTCTACGCTGCGCAGGATCTGGCTGTCGGCAAGTTTCATCGACTGCCAAAGCTGGGGCGCAACAAGGGGCATCGAGGCCGAAAATCCGGCATTGTAGGAGTTGTCGAGGCCGACCTTTATTCCGCCGCCCGAGCTCTTGCTGTCGGATCCGGCGCGTGATGAGGGTTCGGACTCGTCCTTATTGCCCATGTCGCCGAAGCCGTCCATGTTCATATACATCACCTGTTTGGCAAGGGTGCGGTTGTAGGTGGCGCCGAAACTGATTGAGGGCAGCAACTGTCCGAGAGTCTCCTTTCGCGAGTAGTCGACTCTTGTCACTTCCATGTCGGCGACTTTGATGGTGGGGCTTTTGCTTAGTGCGATACCGATACATTGTTCAAGCGACAGAACAGGTGTCGGGCCACTTTGAGCCATCAGCACGGTTCCCGATGCGATCGTGAATGCGATCGCGGTAAAAACTTTAGAAAGATTCATTTATTCGTTTATGCAAAATATATTTACAAAGTTAGTAAAATCAGATTTATTATAATATGGAGGATTTATGGATAAGTAAAAATGTCCAATATGATGGTAAAATTTGCGAACATTAGTAGGCAATTGCGTGTATGTAATTTGTGAGATCATATAAGTAGAGCCAGGGGTGATAATTTTGTATATGTCATTTTTAACGGCTATCTTTGACGTCCGCAAGTTATGATAAATTTTAAACAGACTCAAAATTATGCTTTATATCGGTCATGACGCTCCGTTGAAACCGCTTAATACTATGGGAATAAGCGGAACAGTGAGGTGTCTTGTCAAGTGGGGGACCAAAGATGATCTCGACAGCCTCTTCGGCGATGAACGCTATGCCGCTGTCATCGCAGGCGGAGTTAAAACCATCGGACAGGGAAGTAATCTCCTGTTTGTCGGCCGTCATTATGATGGAACTCTCGCTCAATGCCGAGCGCTCAATGTCACCCTTGTCGATGAGGATGACCGCGGAGTGAGGCTTGAGGTCGCGGCCGGAGTGGCGCTTGATGATCTGGTGTCGTATTGCTGCCGCCAAAGATGGTGGGGGCTTGAAAATCTCTCACTGATTCCGGGCACGGTGGGCGGAGCTACGGTGCAGAATGTCGGGGCATATGGTGTGGAGTTTAAAGATGTTGTGAGCCAAATAAGGTGCTATGACACAGAGGCGCGTCAGGTCAGAAACTTCAGTGTGGACGAGGTCGGTTATGCCTACCGTGATTCGATTTTCAAGCATTCTCCTGCTAAAGACCGGTATATCGTAATGTCGACCTTCATGAAACTGTCGAAGATTGCGGAGCCTCGCCTTGAATATGGAAACCTGAAAGGTATGGTGACAGGTGTCGATGACATCGTCGGCATACGTAATGCCGTGATCGCTGTGCGGCGGAGCAAATTGCCCGAAGTCGGGGTGACAGGCAGCGCGGGAAGTTTCTTTAAAAATCCGGTACTGACCGACGGCGAATTCAGTCGTGTCGTAGAAACCGCCGGACGTAACGGCTTTGATGTCTCGTCTATGCCGGATTTCAACGTCGACGGCCGCCACAAACTGTCGGCCGCATGGCTGATCGACAAAGCCGGATGGAAAGGAGTGACGGAGAGACATGCTGTTGTCTGGCCCGGTCAGCCTCTGGTGCTGGCAAACGCCGACGGTCAGGCATCCGGACGCGATATCGCCGATCTGGCTCAGCGCATAACTGACGATATATATAGCAAGTATGGTGTAAAACTTGAAACAGAAGTAGAATATTTATAGAACCTATGAGTAAATTCGTAATAGAGGGAGGCAATCGTCTCAGCGGCGAGATCACTCCTCAAGGAGCCAAAAACGAAGCCTTGCAGATAATCAGCGCTACTTTGCTGACATCGGAAGTCGTCGAAGTGAATAATATCCCCGATATACTCGATATCCGTAATCTTATAGCGCTGCTTGGCGACATGGGGGTGAAGATCGTCCGTCTTGACGAGGGGAGCTATAGTTTCCAGGCCGATGATATTAATCTCGAATATATTTCGAGTGACGAGTTTGTCAGACGCTGCTCATCGCTCCGCGGCTCTCTGTTGGTTGTGGGACCGTTGCTGGCACGGTTCGGCAAAGCTTGTTTCCCTCGTCCGGGAGGCGATAAGATCGGCCGGCGTAAAGTCGATACACATATCACGGGTCTGATCAGCCTCGGCGCGCGCTTCTCGGTTGCCGATAATCATAAGAGCTATATGCTGGAGTGCTCCGGTGACAGGCTGTCAGGCACATATATGTTGCTCGACGAGGCATCGGTCACCGGCACGGCCAATATCGTCATGGCGGCAAGCCTTGCAGATGGCGTCACGACAATTTATAATGCGGCCTGCGAGCCTTATGTGCAACAGTTGTGCCGTCTGCTTGTCGCTATGGGATCAAGAATCGAGGGCATAGGCTCTAATCTGCTCACCGTCTACGGACGCGACCGCCTCGGGGGCGCCGTCCATAATGTGCTTCCAGACATGATCGAGGTCGGAAGTTTCATCGGTATGGCTGCGATGACCCGCAGTTCTCTGCTGATCAAAAATGTATCGCGGCATAACCTCGGGGTCATACCCGAGTGTTTCAGGCGTCTCGGTATCGGCATAGAGGAGCGAGGCGATGATCTTTTTGTGGAAGCGCAGTCGAGCTATGTCATCGAAAGCAGTCTCGACGGGTCGGTAATGACGGTAGCCGACGCTCCTTGGCCCGGCCTCACTCCCGACCTGCTGTCGGTGATGCTTGTGGTCGCTACGCAGTGCAGGGGCGAAGTGCTGATCCATCAGAAAATGTTTGAGTCGCGTCTGTTTTTCGTCGATCACCTCATAGACATGGGCGCCAAAATCATACTATGTGACCCCCATAGAGCTGTTGTCATCGGTCTCGACCATCATTCCGAGCTAAGAGCCAATCATATGCATTCGCCCGATATCAGGGCCGGCATAGCGATGCTGATAGCCGCCATGTCGGCTAAGGGTACGAGCGTCATTGACAATATCGAGCAGATCGACCGCGGCTATGAACGCATTGATGAGCGTCTCAACGCTCTCGGCGCCAAAATCACCCGAGTCTGAGCTTTGGAGCAGGCTTGTGTTGAAAAAGAGTTGATAAATTGCGGTGTTTTGCTTGGACATTTTTGCTTTTATGATATAACTTTGCAGTAGAAAAAACAACCGACATGGCAGAACCGTCAAACAAGACATACAATTATAGGAAACGCACTCCTGCGGCGCCGACAACTGACGCTCTGGGGCGTCTGTCTCCACGCGACACTGATGTTGAAGCCGCCGTTCTCGGCGCTCTGATGATCGAGAAAGACGCCTATACCGTGGTCTGCGACATATTAAAGCCGGAGAGCTTCTATGAGCCGTCGCACCAGAAGGTGTATGAGGCGATTCAGGCTCTTGGCGCATCGCAGCGTCCGATCGACCTTTTCACCGTTACGGAGCAGCTCAGACTCAACGGCGCGCTTGATGAGGTCGGAGGCCCTGCTTTTATCGTACAACTGACGTCCAATGTCACGTCGGCCGCTCACGTGGAATTCCACTCGCGCATAGTGGCGCAGAAATACCTTGCGCGCGAACTGATCTCGTTTGCCGCTCAGATCGAGAATAACGCTTTCGACGAGAGCATCGATGTTGACGATCTTCTGCAGGAGGCTGAGGGCAAGCTGTTTGAGATCTCTCAACGCAATGTCAAAAAGGATGTGACCCAGATTGATCCGGTGATCACGGCGGCGCTCGATCAGATCCAGGCTGCAGCCAACCGTACGTCGGGTCTCAGCGGTCTGCAGACCGGTTTCCACGAACTCGACAAGGTGACCTCGGGCTGGCAGAACTCTGACCTGATAATCATTGCGGCCCGTCCGGCGATGGGCAAGACAGCATTTGTGCTCTCGATGGCCAAGAATATGGCTGTCAACTATAACATACCTATTGCTGTGTTCTCGCTCGAAATGAGCAATCTTCAGCTTGTCAACCGTCTTATTTCAAACGTCTGCGAACTCCCGGGCGAGAAGATCAAAAGCGGCCAGCTGACATCGCTCGAATGGGATCAGCTGATGGCCCGCATCAAGCATCTCAACGGCGCGCAACTCTATATCGATGATACAGCTTCACTGTCGGTGTTTGAGCTCCGTACGAAAGCCCGCCGCCTTGTGAGGGAGCATAACATCAAGATGTTAATCATCGACTACCTTCAGCTGATGAACGCCTCGGGCATGAAGTTCGGCTCTCGAGAGCAGGAAGTCAGCATGATCTCGAGGTCGCTCAAGCAGCTTGCCAAGGAATTGAACATACCCATCATCGCTCTCTCGCAGCTCAGCCGTCAGGTGGAGAACCGAAGCGACAACAAACGTCCCCAGCTTTCCGATCTCCGAGAGTCGGGCGCGATCGAACAGGATGCCGACATCGTCTGTTTCATCCATCGTCCCGAATATTATTATCACAGCGACACAGACCCCAGCGGAAAAGACATCAGAGGTCTGGCCGAATTTATCATCGCCAAGCACCGCAGCGGTTCGGTCAAGGATGTCAACATGCGTTTCAGAGCTCAGTTCGCCCGCTTCGAAAACTGGCTTGAAGAGAGTGGAGAGTCGATTGTGGAGTCGACTCCGTCGCGTCTCAACATGACTGACGGGGGAGCCGCCGCGATGCCTTCAAAACTTGCCGGAGGCTCGGCAGAATTCCTATCGTCGACCGACGAACCTGCTCCGTTCTAAGTGGTTAGGTCTGAATGTGAAATTTTTATAAGATTTTTTGAAGACTATCAAACCTTTCTAATAGTTGTGATGTTAGAATAGTACAATCGCCAATGGCGGTTGTACTAATGCAGAATTAAATTAATCACAACTATTATTTATGTTTGATATGAAAAAAGTCGCTTTATTGTTTGCTGTCGCACTAAGTAGTCTGGCAGTTAACGCACAGAAAATTGACAAAAACGAGTTGAAGCAACTCCAGGCTTTCCTCGCAGCTCCTGCTGAAAAAGAAGCAACAAATGCACAAGCGCTTAAGATTGCCGATGTGAAATCGCCCGCTACATGGGAAGGCGTTACGGTCGAAAACGGTCACGTGACCAAGATAGAATGGAAAGGCAAGAAGATCGCCGGCGATCTAAACCTCAGCGATTTCTCCATGCTTCAGTCTGTCGACGTGTCGCGCAACGCCCTGACTTCCGTGTCTTTCTCTGGAGATGTTGCCCTTCAGGATCTTAACATCTCGCGTAACAAGATCACAGACGCCGATCTCACCGGCTGTACGAGCCTTGTTAAGGTGTCGGCCAACAACAACCGTATAACTGAGTTCGAGCTCAGTGGTGTGACTGCGTTGCAGAACCTCAATGTTGCCTCGAACTACCTTGTGGCACTTGATCTCTCGTTTGCGCCTACACTGAAGACGGTCAACTGCCAGTCCAACCATCTTGAGGCTCTCAATGTACAGGACTGCAAGTCTCTGAAGAATCTCTATTGCGGATACAACAAACTGACAACTCTCAATCTCGCGGGCGTTGAAAGCCTCCAGAATCTCAATATCGACGACAACGCGATCTCTAACCTTATCGTCTCTGGTCTTCCCTCGCTCTCAACCTTTGTATGCTCCGACAACAACATGAAAACACTCGGTGTGCGCGACTGTAACGTTCTTCTTGACATTGTCTGCTCTTACAACGATCTGACGACGTTCAACGTCACCAACTGTCCGCAGCTCCAGTTCGTCGATTGTTCTTACAATGACCTGACATCCCTTACACTCAGCAATCAGACATTCCTGCAGCGCCTTCTCTGCAACAATAACGAGCTCACCATGCTTGACGTATCATTTGACCAGGCACTTACCTACATCAACTGCCGCTTCAACATGATCACCGATCTCCGCACCATCGCTTGTCCCAACCTGCACATGATCGCCTGCCAGTGGAACTACTGATGAATTGCATGACATACGGATATATACCAACGAGAAGGGCTGCCCGACAGGCAGCCCTTCTCGTTGGTATATATCCGTATGTCTGAAATGACTGATATGTCTGAGTCGTCCAAGATTCAGATAGGCTTGTTGTCAGCCTCCGAAGTTGTCGTAGTGGATCGACGACGGTTCTACGCCGAGGCTGTCGAGCATTGCGTTGACAGCGTTACTCATCGGGCCAGGGCCGCACATGTAGTATTCGATGTCCTCGGGGTTGGGGTGATCTTTGAGATAGGTGTTGTAGATTACCTGGTGGACGAAGCCCGGAGTGTAGGCCACGCCTATCTCGTCGGCCACGGGATCGGGACGGTCGAGGGCGAGATGGAAGCGGAAATTGGGGAACTCTTTCTCTAGGGCGAGGAAGTCGTCGAGATAGAACACTTCGTTGAGCGCACGCGCTCCATAGAAATAGTTCATTATGCGGTCGGTGCAATGAAGTGTCTTGGTCATATACATGATCTGGGAGCGAAGCGGCGCCATGCCTGCGCCACCGCCGATCCACATCATCTCTGCCTTTGACTCGGTGTTGACATGGAAGTCGCCGTAAGGACCGCTCATCATCACCTTGTCGCCCGGTTTGAGCGTGAAGATGTAGCTTGACGCTATGCCAGGATTGACATCCATGAAGCCGACGGCGGGTTTGGGTTTGAACGGCGGAGTGGCGATGCGGACTGTCAGCATGATGCGGTCGCCTTCCGCGGGGTAGTTTGCCATCGAGTAGGCGCGGATGGTCGTGTCATCGTTTTTGCATTTAAGCCCGAACAGACCGAATTTTTCCCATGCTGGCAGATATTCCTTGCCGATGAGATCGCGGTCGATGTCGGTGGCGTAGTCCATCATGAATGGCGGAATTTTGATCTGGGCGTAGGAGCCGGGCAGGAAGTTCATATGCTCCCCCTCGGGAAGTTTCACGATAAATTCCTTGATGAAGGTCGCTACGTTGCGGTTGGAGATAACCTCGCACTCCCATTCCTTGACGTCGAGAACCGACGCGGGCACGTCGATCTTAAGGTTGTCTTTGACCTTTAGCTGGCATCCGAGGCGCCAGCCTTCAAGCACTTGACGGCGGGTAAAGTGGACGGCTTCGGTGGGCAGAATTTCGCCGCCTCCCTCGAGCACGCGCACCTTGCATTGAGCGCAGCTGCCTTTGCCGCCGCAGGCCGACGGCAGGAAAATATTCTGGTCGGCGAGTGTCGAGAGCAGACTTTTGCCTGACTCGGCCTCGACATTTTTGTCGTTGTTGATGTTGATGGTTACCGAGCCTGAGTTGACAAGGCATTTTTTTGCTATGAGCAACACGATCACCAGAAGAAGGGTGATCAGAAGGAAGATGCCGACTCCGGCGACAAGTGTCAGAGTACCGGCTGATGAGGCGCATAATATATAGGTAGTCATGGCGCGTCAGAGTTTTATGCCGAGGAAGCTCATGAAAGCTATTCCCATCAAAGCGGTTAATATGAAAGTGATACCTATGCCGCGGAGAGGGCGGGGAACGTTGGAGTAGGTCGCGATGCGTTCGCGGATCGCTGCGATGGCAGTAATGGCGAGCAGCCAGCCGAGGCCCCAGCCGCCTCCGGCACAGACAGCCGTCCATATGCTGCCGAAATCACGCTGCTGCATAAACAGCGATCCGCCGAGTATGGCGCAGTTGACGGCGATGAGCGGCAGGAAGATGCCGAGCGAGGCATAGAGTGACGGGCTGTATTTCTCGACTGCCATCTCGACGAGCTGTGTCATCGAGGCTATCACCGCAATGAACAGGATGAGCGACAGGAAGCTAAGATCGACATCGGCGTATTCAGGCCCGAGCCATGAGAGTGCCCCGGCTCTGAGAACATATGTCTCGAGCAGATAGTTGATCGGAAGACTTATCACCAGCATGAAAGTCACGGCTATGCCGAGTCCGAACGCTGTCTTGACGTTCTTGCTTACGGCAAGAAACGAGCACATACCCAAAAAGTATGCGAAAATCATGTTGTCGACGAAGATCGACCGTATGAATATATTCAGATTTTCCATTGTTTTTGTTTTTAGGCAATGAAGGTTGATTAGTCTTCCTGGAGTTCTTTGTTGTGTGAGCGGTGAACCCAGATGATGCAGGCGACGACGATCAGAGCCATCGGCGGCAGTATCATGAGGCCGTTGTTGACATAACCGGCTTCATAGAAAGCCTGAGGCACTACCTGATAGCTGAGCAGTGTGCCGCTGCCGAGCAATTCGCGGAAGAATCCTACAATGACAAGTATTATGGCATAGCCCACGCCGTTGCCGATGCCGTCAAGAAACGACGGCCACGGACGGTTGGCCATGGCAAAAGCCTCGAGACGGCCCATCAGTATACAGTTGGTGATGATCAGGCCGATGAACACCGAGAGCTGTTTGCTGACATCATAGGCATAAGCCTGGAGCAGCTGGCTGACGATGACCACGAGACCCGCCACGACAACCAACTGGACGATGATGCGGATGTTGGTCGGGATCGTGTTTCTGAGCAGCGAGATGATTACATTGGAAAAAGCGAGGACCGCGATGACCGAAAGGCCCATCACGATCGACGGCTCTAGCTTGGCTGTCACGGCGAGAACCGAACAGATGCCGAGCACCTGGACAATTACAGGGTTGTTTTTCGAAAACGGATTGAACAGAACGCTTTTGTTGGATACTTTATCTGCCATGGCTTATCTGGTTCTGAGTGTTTCTAAAAAGTTCTTGTAGGGCATAAGACAGTCGGTGAGCATGGCTGCGACGCCTTTGCTCGTGATTGTGCCGCCCGATACGGCGTCGACGTAGTCTTCGTCGCCGAGGGGCTTCTGTCCTGCCTTGACAACGGTCACGGGCAGGAAGCGGTCGTTCTTGAACATCTGTTTGCCTTCGAACTGACCGGAGAAAGCCGGTTTCTCGATTTCTGCACCGAGTCCTGGAGTCTCGCCCTGATGGGCGAAATATGCGCCGTAGACTGTGGAGCCGTCGGCGTCGAGGGCGACGTAGCCCCAGATCGGGCCCCAGAGGCCAGCGCCATAGACCGGCAGGATATATTTTGTCGCGCCGTTGTCGGGTAGTGTGCATATATAGACCGGCAGCTGACGGATGTCTGCCGCTTCTTTTGACTCGTTGGCCACATTGACGGCAAAAGCGTTGTCGCCGATGCGTTCTCCTTTCTCATTGACGATAAACTGGTCGGTCACATATCTGTCAAAGGTCGATGAGATTTCATCAGCCTCAGCGGTGACATGGACTGACGCAAGAATCTGTCGTTTCTTGTCGGCGTCGGCGTTTTCCTGCTGCAGAGGTTTAAGAGCCATGGCTGTGAGCGCAAGCGCCGAACCGACGACAAGCACGAGTGCTATTATATATATAATTGTGTAGCTGTTGCTTTGCTTGTTCATGATCATGCGTTTTTAGAGGTTACATTCGAGCGGCGCATGCGGCGGTTGATGTTGGCCTGGACCACACACCAGTCTATCAGTGGAGCGAAGCAGTTCATAAGGAGCACTGCGAGCATCGCGCCTTCGGGGTAGCCGTTGTTGTATGTTCTGATAAGCACTGCGATCACACCGATCAGTGCACCGTAGATATACTTGCCGGTGCGAGTTCGGGCTGCGGTCACGGGGTCTGTGGCCATGAAGACTGCGGCAAATGCGAAGCCTCCGAAAAGAATCTGGTCGAGAGGCGTGAGATATGACGCGGGGTAGGTCGGGGTGGCGCATAGGTTAGCGATCCATCCCATGAGCAGGCCTCCGGCGAAAACCGAGAACATCACTCTCCAGTCGGCGATGCGACTCAGAAGCAGAATTGCGGCTCCTAAGAGAATGCAGATCATGGATGTCTCGCCGAATGATCCGGGGATCAGACCGCCGAAGGCATCCCAGGTGGTGATCACATTGCCGTCGATGCCGGTCAGAGTCAACTGGTCGCTTGTCTGAGTGGCGATTTGGCCGAGCGGTGTGGCGCAGGTGAAACCGTCGGCTACAGGCTGTCCGTAGCCGAGAGCCTTGCCGGTGGCGACGAACACTTTGTCGCCCGACATCTGGGCGGGGTAGGCGAAGAAAAGGAACGCGCGCGTCACCAAAGCAACGTTGAGCACGTTATAGCCGGTGCCTCCGAACACTTCCTTGACAAAGATCACCGAGAACGCCGTGGCGACGGCGATCATCCATAGCGGAGTCTCGATCGGCAGTATCATCGGTATAAGAATGCCTGTGACAAGGAAGCCTTCCTGGATCTCTTCCTTGCGCCACTGGGCGACAATAAACTCGATGCCGAGGCCTACGATATAGGCTACTACAACTCTCGGCAGAACGGCCAGAAAGCCGTAGAGCATCATCTGCCAGAATGGGAATTCATCGAGTCCGAGAGCCAGCTGATGCTGATAGCCGGTGTTGTACATGCCGAAAAAGAAGCACGGCATCAGTGCGGCTACGACAATGATCATCGTGCGTTTCGAGTCGATCGAGTCGTGGATATGAGTGCCGCGAGAACCGGATGTTGTCGACGGTGTGAACAGAAAAGTGTCGAAACCGTCGAACACCGAGTGGAATGCATGGAGCTTTCCGCCCTCTTCGAAGTTGGGCCGGATCCGGTCAAGATATTTTTTCAGAAAATTCATCTTAAAGGATATTTCTTGTTGATTATTATTCGAGAGCTTCACGCATATAGTCGAGACCTTCTCTGACGATCTGCTGCAGCGGCAGCTTTGAGGTGTCGGCATATTCGGCAGCGCCGAAATCTTCGGGAGCCACTTCATAGATGCCAAGTTTCTCCATTGAGTCGATGTTGCGGCCGATTATGGCTTTGAGAAGGTATTCGGGCAGGATGTCCATCGGCATAACGCGGTCATACTCGCCGCTCATGATCATGGCGCGGCGACCGCCGTTGAGGCGCGCGTCGGGCGTGAACTCACGTTTGAGGAAATGTCCTGGGAAAGTCGGGCTCATGCTGGCCTTGGCGGGAGATAGAGAGGCCCAGCCCATGAACTCCGCTCTGTCGTCGCCTTCGGCTATGACTGTGATCTGGCGGTAGGGGTAATGGATGAATGTGTCTTTCGTCGTGACAACGCCGGTCAGAACGTTGCCCGAGATGATGCGGATGTGATGGTCGGTTTTCCTGAGCGATGCGACCGAAAGCAGGGCTGAGACTCCGGCGCCTTCGCAAGTCCTGACGACACACGGCTTCTCGACTTCCGGCCCGGTGACGGCAACCAGAGTGGTGAAGTCGCGTTTGCCTGTCAGGGCCAGGCTGCCGATGCGCATAAGAGTCACAATGTCGAGCGTCCAGATGACCTCACCCTTGTTGACGGGTGCGATGTTGGCGGCCTGCACTCCGGTGTTGCCTGCGGGGTGGGGACCGCTGACTGTGACGGTCTCGGCGCCCGCGATGGCGGCTATGGCCGAACCCGGTCTTACGGAAATGTAGATCTTTCCTTTGCAGATTTTTCCGAGCAGCTTCACTCCGGCGGCGAGTGCATCAGCTTTGCCCTCGACCGACAGCTCGGGCGAGACGGCGAGGGGTGCCGAGTCGATTGCGGTTACGAAGATGTCGCGTGGCGCTACTGCGGGATCAGGCACAATGTCGTAGGGGCGCTGACGTATTTCGGCAAGCAGTCCCGACTCGGCCAGAAGACGCGATGCGTCGTCGGCGCCGGGATGGGAGCTGATGTCAAACTGTCGTGTCGACACCGTGTCGGTCTTTTCGATCTCAATGCGTATCACTTTGCGGCGCTCGCCTCTGACCACTGCTTTGACAATGCCGCTTACCGGTGATACCAGCTTCACGTCTTCATGATTCTTATCGTGCATCAGTGGTGCGCCGGCCATGACTGTGTCGCCTTCCTTTATGTCGACTTTGGGCTTGAACCCCGGAAAGTCGTCGGGAGTGATGGCGTAGACCTTTGCATCGGCTTCGTGAACAGTCATGTCTGTCACGGCTCCTGCAATCTTGAGGTCAAGGCCTTTTTTTAGTTTTATTTCCATACGGACGGTCCGTTAATAAATTGAATTTTGTATGATTTCAGTATCGGATTGGAATTCCACTGCAAAGTTAAGACTTTCCTGCCAATAAAAATTACAGAAGAATAAATTATTGTGAATATACGTCCGGAAAGCATGGGAAATTTATAGGGGATTTACAATCAATATTCGTACAACCTCTTATCTTTAGCCGATACCGTAAATACAAAATGTTTTGTAAACATTATCATACTTTGCCGAGTTATTTAAATAAACTTAATTCATTACAGTTATGCTACCTCGATCATTTGTGAAAATATTGGCTGCTGCGGTCGTTTATGCCGTGGCTTTCACGCTCCATGCAACTGCCCGCCAGAGTCTTGCCGACGACCATGTCGACTCTCTGATGCTCTCCCATAAGATTGTCAGTCTTGACGGCCCGGACGCATATTCCGACAGTTACGTGGATTCAGTCAAGGGATTGATCGAAAACTTTTATTACGATCAGTTCCGTCATTTCCAGGATCCCGACGCTCCGTATTTTCTGTTTCTGAGCAAGGACGCGCAACTGGCCATGGGCATCGGCGGATGTGTCAGAATGCGCGGATATTTCGACTGGGGCGGAGCGATACCCGCAGGTGGTTTCGCCCCGTATCTGATACCGATGCACTCTGATCCGACGCACATTAAGCATTTCGACACGACTCCGGCCGGCACATGTCTTTTCTTCCGCGTCATCGGGCGCAATAAAATGCTCGGCAACTACCAGCTATATATTGAGGCTAATTTCAACGGCTATCAGTCGCGCGATTTCCGGCTGAAAAAAGCCTATGCTGTGATCAATGATTTTACGATAGGCTATGCCAACTCGACGTTCAGCGATCCGGCGGCCACACCGCCGACCGTCGACGCCCAGGGTCCCAACAACAAGATCGCTCCTACGGCTGTGCTTGTCAGATGGATGCCGGTCGTCAGAGACCGCTGGGTGTTTGCCCTTTCAGCCGAAACACCCTCACCGCAGATCGACGCCGACAATGAATTATCGGCCAAATGCGACAACTGGCTGCCAGACTGGGCGGCATTTGCCCAGTTCCAGTGGGCCCAGGGCCAGCATGTAAGGCTTTCGGGGGTCGTCCGCACTTTGTCATACCGCAATCTTATGACGGAGCGTAACCACAACATGGCGGGCTGGGGAGTTCAGATCAGTTCTGTGGCTCATCCGCTGCCGTGCCTGACAACATATATAAACGCTTCTTACGGCCGCGGCTACCAGAGTCTTGGCGGCGATCTGCTGATCGGCAACTATGATCTCGTCGCCGATCAGGCTGAGCCCGGGCGCCTGTATGCGCCGCGGTCATACGGCTGGAACATTGGTCTGCAATATAATTTTACTCATGGTGTCTTTGCCTCGGTGACAGCCAGTCAGACACGCTATTGCCCGAAAGGGGCTGTCCCGTCTGATGTATACCGCCGCGGTCAGTTCTATGCTGTCAATTTATTTTGGAACATGACACCGAGAATGCAGATCGGAGCGGAGTTCGATCTCGGGTGTCGGCAGAATTTCAGCGGCGAAAGCCGGTGGGCGCGACGTTTGGGGGCGATGGTGCAATTTTCATTCTGAGCGAAAAAATAATGCTAACGCTTATCAACCAATGGACTCCTCAGATTGTTTTCTTATAAAAGAATATGAAAATAAATACAATATAATTTTAACTAATTTATTTATGTTATGAAATCTGTAGATTTAAGAAGAGTGGGTCAGACACGATGGTGGTGGCTCATACTTGCCGTTGGCATCCTGTTGGTTATCGGCGGTTTCGCATATTGGTTCTGGCCGGCGGCAGGCTATGCTGTGGCTTCGCAGATATTCGGATGGCTTCTCGTCATGGCAGGCATCGTACAGCTTTGTGTAGCGGCAGGGCCTAACTCACCCAGAGGCTGGGGCTGGTGGATCGCCGGTGGCATCATCGACATGTTTGTCGGCTTCATGCTCGTCCGTAGCGTCATATTGTCGGAAGCGGTATTCCCTTATTTCCTCGCGTTTGTGTTCCTGTACTGGGGCATAGAGGCTTTTGCCGGTGCGTCGCGACGCCGCAACCGTTACTGGTGGCTCAATATCATCAACGGCATTCTGCTTGTGGTGATCGGTTTCTTCTTCCTTGAAGCCGGCTGGACAAGCGATATGTATATGGTATCGTTCCTTGCATCGATAGCATTCATCTACTGGGGTTTCACAGTAGCGATTGCTGCTTATGATTTCAAACCCGAGCGTTCGGATCACTGAGCCTGAACGGTTGATATAAAAAGCCTGCCGGTGAGCCGACCTTCAGCGGTCAGTTGTCCGGCAGGTTTTTGAATTTTTTCCTCTGATCATTTTGAATTTTGACGCTATATCTGCGCGTAAGTTGGACATAAACGATTTATTGATTATCTTTGTTGTTGAATAATAGGTCTGCCGGTTAAACTATAATGACCGTCTGTAGTCTAACTATTATATTCAACAGATTGTAACAACAGAATTTAATGACTCATAAATATTTCTCTCTGATGACAAAGTTATCCAATATCTCGGGCCGTTTCTTTGCCATGGCAATATTGGCCTCGGTCGCATCCGCAGCGTTCGCCCAGGACTATTATTATGACGATGATATCTACTATGACGCGTCAAAGGCCAAAAAGGAGCAGAAGAAACAGATTAAGAAACAGGCTTCCGACAATACACGGAGTTCTTACATTGTGACAGGCAACGCGGCTGTTGCCGATTATGCTCCCGCCGACTCATACAGTGTGCCGGCCTCGTCGCTCAACGTTGATGTCGACACATATAACCGTCGCGGGCAGTTTCTCGTGCAGGATAGCGTAGTCGCTTCCGACGATAATGTCGGCGGTGATTTTGCCTACACTCAGCGCATCGAGCGTTTCCATAACCCCGATGTCGTGTCGGGCAGCGGCGACGAGGAACTGAAAGAGGTCTACTCTTATGCGATGCAGCAGCCTCAGAATATCAACGTTTATGTAATTGACACTGATCCGTGGGGCATCTACGGTCCGTCATGGTCGTGGCGTTTCGGCAGTCCGTGGTATTGGAATTCCTGGTATCCATCTTATGGCTGGGGTTGGAATTCATGGGCATGGGATCCTTATTGGTCATGGGGCTGGGGTCCGTCATGGTCATGGGGTCCGTCATGGGGCTGGGGTCACGGCTGGGGACCTGCCTGGGGTCCGTCGTGGGGACCGTCGCACGCATGGCGTCCGACCACACCCTCCGGCTCATCGCGTCCTCACAATTATGTAGGGTCGGGTTCTATGGCCACTCACCGTCCCGGCTCAGGCTATACTCCGTCGGCGACCAACCGTCCCGGCAACATGGGACGCGGACGATATGGCTCGGGCTCATCAGTGACAGCCCCGTCCGGCCGCCCCGGCAACTATCGCCCTGCAGGCACCGGTTCGGGCAACAACTCCGGAGTCAACTCCTCCCGCCCCGGCAACTCGGGCCGCGGCCGCTCGACGATGAACAACAGCAACAACTATAATACCAACAACCGCAATTCATACAACACTAACAGCAATTCCAACTATCGTACGCCGTCGTCAAGCGGTTCGTTCCGTCCGAGCGGCGGTGGCTCGAGAGGCTATTCCGGCTCCCATGGCACATCGACCGGCGGCGGTGGCGGCAGAGGACGTCGCTGAAAGCATAGAACATTCACGTTTTGACTAATCTAAAACGCAATTATCAGATGATGAGAAAGATAATTATTTCGGCTATTATATTTGCCGCTCCCGCGCTTGCTTTTGCCCAGAGCACGGTTGACGCATACAGCCTTTCGCAGACCGAACTCAAGGGCTCTGCCCGGTTCATGTCTATGGGAGGAGCATTTACGGCTCTCGGTGGCGATATCTCGACTCTAGGTCAAAATCCCGCCGGTGTGGCAGTGTACCGCGGAAGTGAGATCGGAGCCACTCTTGACCTCAATTTCCGGTCGTATAACACTCAGACGCCTTACGGCTCGTCGAAGGACAATCAGACCAAGGTGTTCTGCAATAACTTCGGATATGTCGGCACCGCCTGGATCGGCTCGGGACTGCGTTCTATCTCATGGGGAGCGACTTATGGCCGCGTGGCGTCATTCGACCGCGTGACTCACGGATATAACAACCCGACATCGACTTCGCTAACCAACTATATCGCAGGCTTAAGCGGCGGACAGAAACCCGGAGATCTCGTCTTCGAGTATAATGACAGGGGAGACATTACATACAATCCCTATCTCGACTCTGATTGCGATTGGCTGAGTATACTTGCATATAACAGCGATATGATCAACGACCGTCCAGGTTCGCCCAACCAATACATGGGTTTGTATCAGAACGGTACGGTCGGGGATGCGTTATACAATGTCCGCGAACGCGGATATGTCGACCAATATAACTTCGACCTCGGCGGCAACGTCAGTGATGTCGTTTACTGGGGCATAGGCATAGGCGTGACCGATATCAGCTACACCCGTGATTCATACTATAGCGAAAGCATGGAGAACGCTCGGGTGGTCGCTCCCGGCGGTTCGTCCGTGACGACAGGCGATGCAGGCTTTGACCTCTACAATACCAAGCATATCACCGGCAACGGCTGGAACTTCAAGGCAGGCGTCATCGTCAAGCCTATTCCATCGCTGAGACTCGGTTTTGCCGTACATACGCCGACATATTATAATCTGTCGCACGGTTATGACGCCGAGGTGGATTTCAGCTATTACGACCCTTCGTCGCCCGAAAATCCGGCCAACGGCGGATCATTTGACAAAACCAAGCCTGCCAATCCCATGGTCGGCAACGAATACACCGAGTGGGCATCGTTTGACTCGCGCTTGCGCACACCGTGGCGCATCATGGCCGGCGCGGCTGTAGTCATCGGCAACCAGGCCATCGTCAGTGTCGACTATGAGCATCAGGCCTACAACGCCATGCATGTCAAATATCAGTATGGCTACGGCTACAATGACTTTGCTCCTGACGACAACGTCAACAATAACATCAAGGATGTCTTCAAGGGCTCTGATATCGTGCGTCTCGGTCTTGAATATCGTGTCACTCCTCAGCTGAGTCTCCGTGCGGGCTACAACGCTCAGACGTGCAATGTCAAGCAGGCTGCGGTCGACGGTAACGTCGAAGTGCTCACCTCGGGCACCGACCCCAGTTTCTCGCTCGACAGCAAACTGACGCAGTACATCTCATGCGGTGTCGGCTACAAATATAAAGGCTGGTATTTTGACGCAGCTTATGTACATAAAAATAAAGAAAGCAAGTTCCGGGCCTACACCAACTGGGACGGCAATATCGCTCCCTCGGCCGATGTGAAAGAAAACTATAATTCAGTAGTACTCTCTGTCGGCTACAAATTCTAATTCCGATATTTTTACTAACTTTATAGCCTGAAAAGCCCTGCGGTTTTTCAGGCTCTTTTTTTGACGTATCTTTATTATATGGGTGAAGACAAAAAACATAGTTCAGGCATATATCTCGACAACCGCGAGTTCCTCACGGCCATGTCTTTGCTCGAAACAACCAACCGCTCGGTTTTCCTTACCGGCAAAGCCGGAACGGGAAAATCGACCTTCTTGCGCCATATCACCGAGAATACTCCCAAGAAACACGTTGTCCTCGCTCCTACGGGTATTGCCGCTGTCAATGTCGGCGGCCAGACGATCCATTCGTTTTTCCATCTGCCGTTCAAGCCTTTGTTGCCCGATGATCCTGACTTTGCCAATCCGAGAAAGCTCTTCTCTTTTCTGAAGATGAATTCGCCGAGGCGTCAGCTGATCAAAGAACTCGAACTGATCATTATCGATGAGATATCAATGGTAAGAGCCGATATGATCGATTTCATCGACAAGATCTGTCGCTTCTGCACCGGCGACCGCCGCCGTCCGTTCGGCGGCAAGCAACTGTTGCTCGTCGGGGATGTGTTTCAGCTTGAGCCCGTTGTCGCCCCTGACATGAAGGAGATACTCCGGCTGTGGTACAAGACGCCCTATTTTTTTGACGCGCGTGTGTTTGACGAGATGAAGCTCGTTTCGGTGGAGCTGACAAAGGTCTACCGCCAGAGTGACCGCTGTTTTGTCGATATGCTCGACCGTATCAGAGTCGGCAGTCCTACGCCCGACGATCTCCATGCTCTCAACTCACGTATCATGAAGGATGACGCCGGCCATGCCGACAGTAGCGGCATGTCGATGACTATTGCCACTCGTCGCGATATGGTCGACAATATCAATGAAGATCATCTGGACGCGTTAAAAACACCTCTGCGCAAATACATCGGCTCTGTGACCGGCGAGTTTCCGGAGAGCTCTTATCCGACCGATCTCGAATTGTTGTTGAAAGAAGGCGCGCAGGTCGTCTTTGTAAAGAATGATACAGGGTCGGTCAGACGATGGGTCAACGGCACGCTCGGACGTGTGGTCGAGGCGACCGACGACGAGGTGCGCGTCGAACTGGAGGACGGTAGTGTCTACGCTGTCGAGCCGGAGCGCTGGGGCAACATACGTTTCAAGTGGGATGCCGAATCTCATCGTGTGATCGAAGAGGAAATAGGATCGTTTACGCAATATCCGTTGAAACTTGCATGGGCGCTAACCATCCACAAGAGTCAGGGCCTGACGTTCAACCGTGTCAATGTCGATGTCGGCAGGGGTGCCTTCACCGGCGGGCAGAGCTATGTCGCTCTCAGTCGGTGCCGTTCGCTTGAAGGCATAAGACTGAGAAGCACCCTTAACGTGCGTGACATCTTTGTCAATCCGGTCGTGCAGCAGTTCAGCCGCACCTACAACGATCCCGATGCCATTGACGGCGCTATCGTGTCGGCCCGGGCCGACAGCCTCTATAACGGAGCTCTCGAGGCTTTCAGAAGCGGCAACTATGGTCTGGCGGCGCGGATGCTGTGTCAGGCGTCGGGTCTCCGTAACGATCTGGCCGGCGAAGCTGTCTCAAGACTGATCGCGTCAAAACTCAGCCGCGTGATCGCCGATTATGAGAAGCGTTATAGTGATCTGTATCTGGAAAACAGCGAGCAGACTGTGCGCGTCAGGCAGGTGGCCGTTGAGTTCGTCGAGAAGGCTGACGCTTGCCGCGCTGAATGGGACCTTGAGGCGGCGATTAAAAATTATGACAGGGCGCTGCATATATGTCCCGGCCATGTCGACGCGATGCTTGGCAAGGCATTGGTGCTATTTTCGATGAGCGATGCTGAAGGGGCTATATCGTTGATAGATCAGGCTACTGCCGACAATCCATGTGACTACAGGCCGCCTTTCGAGCTGGGACGTTTTTTCCTTTCATGTGAGGATTATTCCAATGCGCTCGACCGTCTGCTCTCGGCACTCGAGCGAAATGACAAAGTCCCTGAGGTCCACGAGGCGCTTGCCTCGCTCTATGACGCTATCGGCGAAAGTCGTCAGGCCGAGCACCACCGTAAATCGGCGGCCCGCTTGCGTCGGAAGAAAGGGCGAAAATGAGTGGGATCGTTAATATTATGAGATATTAACACAATTCTTTTTAAGAATTCATAATTCGGCGGGCATCCACTCGCCGTTTTTGTTACATATAGTAAGATAAAAGGCCCGAGTGCATCAGTCATACTTCCGAGCCCGCATCGCTTCAACAATGATTGAGAGTATTATTGAATACATCTCGTATTAAATAAAACCTACGATTTATGGTATCAAAAAAATTTCAAACCAAACTTCTGGAAATTCAAAGCAATATGCTGAATTTTGCATATACACTGACTTCCAATCGCGACGACGCTTATGATCTGCTTCAGGATACAACCCTCAAAGTGCTTGACAACGAAGAAAAGTATGTTGATAATGTCAATTTCAAAGGGTGGGTTTTCACCATCATGAGAAATCTATTTATCAACAACTACCGCAAGGCTTCGCGCAAGGCCACTATTACTGACGACAGCGAGGATCTCTACCTGCTCAATCTTCCGCAGGATTCAGGTTACGAGACTCCCGACGGCTCGTTGGCAGTGCAGGAGATCCATAGAGTCATAGATTCGTTCACCGACGACTACCGTGTGCCGTTTTCCATGCATCTCAGCGGCTATAAATATGCAGAGATCGCCGAAAAGACCGGACTGCCGCTCGGCACCGTCAAGAGCCGCATCTATTTTGCCCGCCAGAGACTTCAGTCTCAGCTCAAGGACTATAGGCGTGAATGATCGTCATCATAGTCGCCGGACGTCTGACGTGGCGGCAGGTCGCGCGAGCCTTTGATGCCCTTGTCGCGCATGTTTTCGCCTATGCTTCTGATGCCCCCGCGGCCGTCGAGTTTCGTCATCGCCGCTTCGTAGGAGCGTTGTGCGCTGTCGAGGCTGCTTTTGATCTTGTTCAAGTCGCCGATAAAATTGCTGAGTTTGTCAAGCATCTTTGCGCCCAGGTTGGCGATTTCGACAGCGTTGCGGTTCTGTTTGTCTTGGCGCCACAGCATCTCGACCAATTTGATGACCGAAACAAGATGAGTCGGCGACACTATTATGACGCGACTGTCGAATGCCGTCTGCCACAAGGTGTTGTCAAATTGCATCGCCGCGAGATAAGCCCCTTCGTGGGGTATGAACATCATTACGAAATCGACATTCAGACCGGCCGTCAGGTCCTGATAATTCTTGCGTTTAAGCTCAGCGACATGCTTTCTTACCGACGCTACATGGGCCTCACCGGCGGCTTTGAGCGACTGGCGGTCGGGGGCGTTGAGCATACGCATATAGTCTGATAACGATACTTTTGAATCCACGACTATATTGCGCTTGCCGGGGCATGAGATCACGATGTCGGGACGCACTTTCGAATCTGCCGAGTCGACGGTTTTCTGAACATAATAGTCCTGGCCCTTCAGCAGTCCCGAGCGTTCGAGTATATTTTCGAGCACCATTTCACCCCATTGACCCTGCACACTGTTGTTGCCCTTCAGAGCCTCGCCGAGACGTCGCGTCTCTTCGCCTATCCTGTGGTTGAGATTGAAAAGCTCATTGAGCTGCTGCTCAAGCATCGCGCGCTTCTCGCTTTCCTTGCCGTAGGCGTCGGTGTAGGATTTACGGAAATCCTCGAGATTGGCTTTCATCGGAGCGATAAGCTCCGCGATCTGCAACCGGCTTTGCTCATTGAGCGATTTCGAGTTCTGTTGCAGAGTCTCTGCTGCTAAAGCCGCAAAGCGCTCGCGCATGGCTGCGTCGTTTTTCTCTCCCTGTTCCCTCATCACGTCAATGCGCTCGTCAGCCCGAGCCTTGTCAAGCGCAAGCCGCCTGTTTTCATCTGCCAGAGATCGGTTTTTCCGCGCCTGCATCGCAATTACAGCAATCAGCACGAAGATTGCCGCCAAGGCTATATATGTCATCGTTTCAAACATAGGTCAAAGGTACGAATAAGTGAGCGCAAAAGAAAAATTATTTTATTTTGCCGAACGATAGTGCCTGAGTCATCAAGCCAACGGTACGGATAAACCGCGATAATTAGTCAGGTATTAAATAGCAGGAATGTTGTATGACTTCCTTGTGTAAGTATCTGGTAATAAGTAGTGAGGCGCGGCTCGTGCGTCCTGCGGTCAGCAGAAAAACTCAGGCTGTGCGTTCTTTGAGAAACCACGGAACTATTCCGGCTCTTATTCCTGTGGATCGACCGGCGTGTCGTTCAGATTTCCACCGTCATAGTCTATGCTGATATCTTCGTTGCCCATAGGGGTTTCGTCTTCGTTCACTCCGAGGGTGACATCATTTGCTCCGCCTTTGAGATTGACGGTGATAGTTGTCATCACATTGCGTTTGACCGTGATCTTTTCATCGAAATATTGCTTATAGCCGTTGGCTCGTGTCCACGTAAAATAGATTGTAAAGTCTTCCGTGTAGACCTCCTCTGACTTCCAGCAGTCGTACACCTCTGAGAATGTGAATATCTGAGAGTACTCCAATTTGTCCGGGCCGGTACAGTTGTCACAGTTAAAGCGCAGGTTATAGTAACTGTCATAATTTCTATCGCTCCATGTCAGACTGCCGTCCGGAACACCGTTGACTATAACCTTGATGCCGAACGCGGTGCGTTTCATGGGGATCGTGGCTGTTGCTCCCTCCGACGGAACGAAATCTTCCAATTCGCCATAAAACTTTGTCGACGGCCGTAAGCCGTAATGCCGGTGGCTTGAGCGGAGTGACCCGGCGGTTGCTTGCCTATCCGGTCAGTGCCAATGGCGGCGGGGAGTTCATCTCGGCCGGTATCGATGACGTAACCGCAGATCCCGACGGGGCAGATGTGCGATACTATCAGCTCAACGGTGTGCTGATCAAATCGCCTCAACCCGGACAGATAACTATCATCAGCCGCGGCTCCTCATCAGTCAAACAACTGATCGATTAGATTAGATACAAAAAAGCTTGCTGAATTTGGAATTTATAACATTCCCTCGGTTAATAACGTGTCACATGGTGTTGGCAAATATGGTCGACCGGATGGCGCAGCCAGCCAATATATTAAATAAACGAGCTTGTTGAGGCTATAATTAAAACTGATGCTGTCTTGTCCCGAGTAATAGTCTGTATTGTTATGGCAGAAAACTGTTTTATTATTTTTTATAATACATAATTCATTATAGACGGGATTGTAGGCTTCGTTTTTTAGCGGCGTTAATAATTTAGCAGCATTTGCAAAAGAGTCAAATCCCCATTTTATGGTTTTGATGTTGGCATTAATGAATGAGAGAGTGTCAGTTAAACCATGACATGTGTCTTTAATATGGTTGCGTGTTGTGCCATTATATAAATGGATCCCGGATAAGTCCGACGTGATTATGGACCATATTATTCCATGATGTCCCGTGCAATAGAATAAATAATCCGTACTATCGACTGAGATACCTTCTTGCCCTAATATGGATTGTATCCATGATTGCCGGTTGTCAATGTTTTGTCGGCGATTATTGATTGTGTTAAGACAACTAACACTGACAAGAGAAATAAAGATATAAATAAGGGAAGTAATATTTTCATTATCTAAAACCGGGTAAAAGTGAGCAATCCGGACATGCACCATTAGGAGCATGTCCTGCATCGGTATTAATGTATGGGATTCCCATTACTCGCAAAATAAGGTTTTCTGTTTGAATAGCATCGACATGCTGATTTTTATCTCCTCGACCAACTGATAAAGATCTGCCATGGCCAATAATTTCATGTTCCGTTGTTACTGTTCTTCCATTAAGATGAAATGATGAATCTTTGAAAATTAATGAATATGTTCCGTTTTTAATGGGTGTTGTCAAACCTCCACCCTCGCGATTCTCGATGAAGGCTACAGGAAAGCCTCCATTCGCACTTAGAATGGTTGATGTTGGTAAAACAGGATTATCAAATAATGGTGCAAAAACTTTTTCTGCTGAATACGATAAATTACCTGTTGCCTCTAAATATTCTACTTTATGTACGTCATCAGAGTTAATCGTGTTCACTACCATTTCTACCAACACCTTTTGGTCTTCGTTTAGTTTGATTCCCTTGAAAGCTGCAGAAAGCGCGTCGTCAGATATCTTAGCAAATGTTTTTCCATTCTGGTTTTTACCTGATTGGACTAACAAATTCCTGAAGTCTGTAAACTCTACACCCGGAAACATCGCTCTGAAATCTTCTACAGCCATTGCGGCATCCTTTTTTGTTACACCTTCGATTATACAGCCTGTCGGATCAATACAATTAATGGGATCTCCACCACAGTAGGAATATGGCGATAGAGGATAATAAGCATGGCTACTGAGCGGGTAAAGCAGCGTGATTAATAATAGATGTAAATATTTCATTTTGACTGCATTTTTTCTTGTGTATATTTCTGGGCTTTCATGACTTGTTGTTTCCTTCGTTCTCCTATTTCTTCTGTTTTTTCGGTCATGTATGTTTTATCAAACATGCATTTTGTTTCATCCATTAGATAAATAAGATGCGCGCTATATATTTACTTCATAAAAAGAAAGTATGAATGTCTTTATTCTATCAATCTCATCACAGAAGACGGTGTTGTAGTCCAATTTCCCTTCATAATAGGCCCATTCAGCAAGATAGACGGCTCTTTTTATAGACAAAGAATCTCTGCCGGCAAGCATATCCGACATTTCATTGAATGCAGACACATAGTAATCCTCAGCTATCTTTTCTTGAGCAAGGGTCGATAACTGTAACAAGGATAATATGATGCATAGCCAAAACTTCTTCATACAGGCAAAATTAAGATAAATATATTAATTCCGCAATGTTAAATAATATGTTATACAACATTATTTTACGCTTGCGGGACGTAGATAAAGTTAGCAGTCAGAAATGTGTCTGACTCAAACAATAGTCTCCGGAGGTTGTTGATAAAGTAGGCGGTTGGATACTCTACCGGTTCAACTGTTTTCTAACGTTTGAGAGCCGTGGATAATATAACAGTCACAAAAAAAAGATCAGAGTTGCAACGAGTGGTGCTTGCGACGTTGCGCACGCTCGTAGTCGTCGCGGCCGTCATGCTTATACTGATCATCACACGAGATATATTCGACAACGTGTCTTTTCTTGTCGATCCGCGTTATCTGACGTTTCAGTTCTGGATATGTGTGATATTTATGGTAGATATAGTCATCGAATTTTTCCTCGGAGCGCGCACCTGGCGGCGGCTTCTGTTGGAAATCGTATTTTTCTTTTTGTGCATACCTTTTATCAACATCATAGACTATTACGGGATTCATGTTTCCGGCGAGGTTATGTTTATCCTCAGAGTATTGCCTATGCTTAGGGCCACGTATATCATCGTCCAGGTCACAAGCACAGTCAACCGCGATAAGGTCGCCAATCTCTTCAAGGCATATATCACACTGTTCATAGTGGTCGTATATTTCTCAAGCCTGATGTTTTATGTAGAAGAGCATTCAGTAAACAACGATGTCGAGTCTTATTGGTCGGCGTTATGGTGGACGGTGATGACGCTGACTACCGCCGGGTGCTATATCACTGAGGTCACGACAGTAGGTAAGATCCTGTCTGTGGTTCTTTCAGGCGGGGGACTGATACTTTTTCCTATTTTTACGGTCTATGTGGCAAATGCTGTGTCAGGTTCCGGTGCCGCTCAGCCGTCTAATGACAGTGATAATGATAAAAATCAGGACGAAAAGACTGACCAAGCCGGAAATAATGCTAACTTTGCCGACGATAAGACACAGACATCGGCAGCACAACCCGAAAAATGAATATCGGAAAAAAAATAGACAGACTGCGTCAGCGTGCGGTCATGATGTGGCAGTACGGCACAGTCGGCGTTTGGAGTGAACGGACTGACGGATTTAAAGTCAAACTGATTAAAACTTTAAATCTGTCGGTGAGGTCGTTTATGAGCGCCGATATCCAGTCGCAAGCCTGCGCCATGACTTATCGCACGATGCTCGCGATCGTTCCGGCGCTGGCGATGCTTTTCGCGCTCGGGCGAGGTTTCGGACTTCAGACATTGCTTGAGACCGAGCTTTATTCGATTTTTCACGCTCAGCGCGAAGCCATCAGTCGCATGCTCGCATTTGTCGATTCTTATCTCAACCAGGCGAGCGAGGGCATATTCGTCGGCATTGGCATTCTCTTCCTGCTCTGGACATTGATCTCTCTTGTCAGCAGTGTCGAAGACAACTTCAATAATATCTGGGGAGTGAAGCAGGGTCGCAGCATCTGGCGAAAGGTGACCGACTACACCGCGATGTTGCTGATACTTCCTGTGCTTATGATCTGTGCCGGCGGCCTTAACATACTGTTGTCTACAACACTCAACGCCGTTTTTCATTTCAAATTTCTGACGCCGCTGATCAGCGTTTTTATCGAAGCCGGATCGTGGGTATTCACCTGGCTGTTCTTCACTGCAGTCTATATGCTGATACCCAATGTCAAGGTGAAGTTTGGCAACGCGTTCATCGCGGGCGTCATAGCCGGAACAGGATTCCTGATACTTCAATGGATCTTTGTCTCAGGGCAGATGTATGTCGCCAAATATAATGCGATATACGGCAGTGTGTCATTTATTCCGTTGATGCTGATATGGCTTCAGTTGGTGTGGGTTATCACTCTGTCGGGAGCTGTGCTCTGTTACGCATCACAGAATATTTTTGAATTTGACTTCAAGGATGATGTCGATCTTATATCGTTGCGCTACCGCGAGAAAGTGATCATGGCCGTGGCGGTGGTGATCGCGCGCCGCTTTGCTGCGTCAGAGCCGCCGTTGACCGAACGTGACATTATCGTCGGCTATCATCTGCCCTCACGGCTTGTCGGCACGGCGGTCAATACTCTCGTGACGGCCGGGTTGATCTCTCGCGTCGTCATTGACGGCAAGAAAGAGATCTATGGACTTCAGCCGTCGATTGATATTGATAAAATAACGGTATCGCTTGTCCGCGACCGTCTTGAGGCTCTGGGACGCCACGGTTTCATACCGTCGTTCGACACGATGTTTTCAGGAGTGGTCGATATCTATAACAAGATGACCGCATGTCTTAATCAATTTGCCGGAGATGTCAGGCTTGTTGATCTCGAAATAGATGATCTCCGGTGTGTCAACGGCAAGTATGGTCTGCGTCATACATCAGACAGCAATGACAGTCTAACCAATTTTTAAAACATAAAAATCGATGATTATGAAAAAAGTAATTTCAACCAAAGCCGCACCCGGAGCAATCGGCCCCTATAGCCAGGCCATCGACACCGGATCGTTTGTCTATGCCTCAGGTCAGATACCTCTCAATCCCGAGACCGGTGAGATCCCGGAGGGGATCACAGCCCAGACTGAGCAGTCTCTTGCCAATGTGAAGGCTATTCTTGCCGAAGCCGGACTTTCGGTCGACAATGTGGTCAAGACTACGGTTTTCCTTGCCGATATGAATGATTTTGCCGCTATGAACGAGGTTTACGGCAAGGTGTTTACCGAGCCTTATCCGGCGCGTTCGGCTGTAGCAGTCAAGACTCTGCCCAAAAACGTACTGGTTGAGATCGAGGTTATCGCCCTTAGATAAGCGCCATAAGGTCGGCGACCACGAAAGTGCTGCCGCCGACAAAGACAATATCGCCCTCTTTCGCCTGAGAGAGGGCGTTTTCATACCCATCCCTGACGCTTCCGAATGTCAGACCTGTTTTTCCGGCCGCCGATGCGGCGGCAGCAAGAGCATTATGGTCGAGGCCGCGCTCGACCGACGGTCTGACGAAATAATATCGGGCTTTGTCGGGCATCATCTTCAGGATCCCCGACACGTCCTTGTCATTGACAAAGCCGATCACCATGTGCAGGCGGTCGCCGTAAGCCGACAGCCGCTCCGCCAGATAAGACCAGCCGCCGACATTATGTCCGGTGTCGCATATCACGGTCGGATTTTCTCTGACCTTCATCCAGCGCCCGGCGAGGCCGGTCAGACGGCACACGTTGCTGAAACCCGCGGCCACCGCTTCTGAAGAGATGTTGTAGCCGAGTTGGCAAAGGCTGTCGATCGAGCAGAGTATCGTAGATGCGTTTTTCAGTTGGCAGTCGCCGCAGAGTTCGCCGGTCAGGTCTCCGTATAGCGTAGCATGATATGATATGTGATCGTCATGCAGCTCTGCATGCTCATAGCCTATAAGGTCATCGGCATAACAGATCGGCGCATGTCGCCTTGCGGCCGTGTCGGCAAATACCTCTCTGACCGCTCCGCCCGACTCTCCGATGACGACTGGCACTCCCTCTTTGATAATACCCGCCTTCTCGGTGGCGATGGCTTCGGGGGTGTGTCCCAACAGGGCGGTATGGTCAAGGGATATATTGGTGATGACGCTCAGATCGGGCGTGATGATGTTTGTGCTGTCAAGCCGACCCCCGAGTCCGACCTCGATCACCGCCACGTCGACATTGCTTTTTTCGAAATACTCGAACGCCATTATCGTCGTAAGTTCGAAAAACGACGGTTTCAGTTCGTTGCCGCCGTTTGACAGGTAGCGGCCGACGAAATCTACGACTGCTTCGCGGCTGATCATCCGGCCGTCGATACGGATGCGTTCGCGGAAGTCTGTCAGATGGGGCGAGGTGAACAGCCCGGTCTTGTATCCGGCCGACTGCAGGACTGCGGCCAGCGTATGGGCTGTCGAGCCTTTGCCGTTGGTGCCTCCGACGTGGATCGTACGCAGACGCAGATGGGGGTTCCCGAACTTAGCGCTAAGCGCTCTGACGGTGTCGAGGCCTGGTTTGTATGCTCCTGCACCGATCGACTGAAACATCGGCACCTGGGTGTATAAGAAATCAAGAGTTTCCTGATAATTCATTTCTTTAGAACAATATATAGCCTGCGATGCCTGCGCAGACGATGATGAGTATGGGATGGACTTTGGTCAGCAGATTGACCGCGAGAGCGACCGCGGCGAGGCTGACGCTTTTGATTATGTCGGGGTCAGTGGTCCCGAAGTTCTCGCCGTTCATAAGTATGAGCGCGGCAGATGCGATAAGGCCTATCACGACGGGGCGCAGACCGTTGAACACTCCTTTGATCATCACGCTGTCGCGGTGGCGGCGAATGTAGTGGCTCGCGTATCTTACAAGCAGAAACGACGGCAGGATCACGACGAGCGTGCAGATGATCGAACCGAGTATGCCCCATAACGGTGATGCCGCGGATCCGAACGAATGCATCGGTGCCACGTAACCTATGTATGTGGCCGAATTTATACCTATCGGGCCGGGGGTCATCTGTGAGATGGCGACGATGTCGGTGAACATTTTTTCAGTTATCCAGCCCGGAGTGACGATCTCGTTTTCGATCAGAGCCAGCATGGCGTAGCCCCCGCCGAAACCGAAGAACCCTATTTTCAGATAACTCCAGATCAGTTTGAGATAGATCATCATGACTCGGCCTCACCCCCTTTCTTGTGCTGACTGTTGGCTTTGACGCTGCGGTGGAGCAGATACCATCCGCCGAGCCCGCCAAGCACGATGTATAAAATAGGATTGGAGATGAACGGCAGTTTTGACCATATCAGCAGAGCGACAGCGGCGGGGATCCAGACCGTTTTCCAGTTGATGCCGGCCGAGCGGGCCGAAGTGATTACGGGAGCGACGATCAGAGCCACTACGACCGGACGGATGCCCTTGAAGATACTCGATATTACAGGATTGTTGGTGATCAGGTCGGGAGTCAGAAATATCGCTATCGCCAATATGATCAGGAAACTCGGAGCGATGGTTCCGGCTGCGGCGCAGACGCTGCCTTTCATGCCGCGCAGTTTGTCGCCTACGGCAACCGAGATATTGACCGCCAAAATGCCCGGAAGAGACTGGGCTACCGCGAGCAGATCGAGAAACTCCTTGCGGTCGATCCAATGATATTTGTCGACGATCTCACGCTCGATGATGCTGATCATAGCCCACCCGCCGCCAAAGGTGAATGCTCCGATCTTGAAGAATGTAGCGAACAAGCGCCCCAATGATGATGTCTGTTGCATTTGTCGAATATTTTCCACCGACAAAATTACGCAATTATTTCGATACGGCAAATCGCCCCTGCCGGCCGGACATGCGGCTGACAGGGGCGACAAACGCCGAGTGCTTATCGGTTGTTTATTTTTCAGGCACTTTGAAGTAGACTGTAATATTTTGTGAAGTTGCGACCGGTTTGCCGTTTTTGAACGCAGGTATCCATTTCGGCATCTTTTCGACCACACGAAGTGCTTCCAGCGAGAGTGTCGTGTTACAAATTAATTCAACATTGGGATTCTTTCCGGAACCGTCATGCCCGATAGTAATGCTGACAGGAACGCATTTGAACTGATCATTGTTGACAGCGTCAATGATTTCGTCGGTGTAGTTTATGTTCTTGACGAACCAGTCATTCATAGCGTCTTCTCCACCCGGAAATTCTGCCCTTATATCGACATCCACCATACTATAGACATTGTTGTCGGCATCCTCGTCAGATGTTTTGACTTTGGCTGCGATTTTGGCTCTTTCTTCGGACGGAAGGACAAAAGAGATCCAAGCCCATGATTTTGCGCATACCTCATGACCGTCTGCCATTGCCGGCACCCATTTGGGCATGGATTTGACGAGTCTGATGGCTTCTTTCCGAAGCGAGGGATCATTTGAACTCCTGTCATTGACGATAATGTCGTCTATTGATCCGTCGGCCATGACCGTAAAGTCAAGAATGACTTTGCCTTGAATTCCTTTCTTCTTAGCCTGCGCGGGATATTTCAGATTATCTTTGATCCATCTCTCTTGAGCCGTATATGAATGTTCGCCGGGGAATTGGGGCCACCGATCAAGTATGGATAAGGCATTGGCAGGATATATCCGTTGGTTGTAGGGAATATCAAGCCGGTTGATCGAGTCAGCCGTAGCCTGTTTTTTAATGCGCCATGCTTTGTTGCCATTGAGAGCTTCGAGTGCTTTTTCAGATACCTGAGGCAGTTCCTGCATGCCGTGGGCTTCGAGCCACTCTTTGCGGCGGTTGATCTCTTCGAGCGTTTCGTCGTTGATGTCGGGAAGTATGCCGGTATAGGTCCGGTATCGGGTCGGGAAATTGAATTGCGAGCCGCGTTTCTTATCGGCATTTTCAGCGTAGACCATCAGTGGATCGGGGTTCTCTCCGTAGCTGAAATTATCAAGCAGCAGGCGCATGTATTCGTCCTTGTGTTCATACCCTTTGTCGGTGAGAGCTATTTTCAGATACATGGCCGGGTGAGCTGCTTTCTGGAGATAGATACCTATGCAATGTCTGTATCGGCTCAGAAGATCTTTCGAGAAGTCAAATTCGTAGACTGCCACAGTATCGGCATTGGCCCGGTGCAGCATGTCTCTGTCGTCAATGATCTCGAACAGCGGATTGACATCAAGTTCCATATTGTCACGGATGTTGCGGAGTTCGAGTTCCATGAAGGCCGCATTACGGATGAAGGGCATAAGTAAGCCATGCCGTGAGATGTCATGAATAATGAATGCGGCTTCCATATTATCGGCTTCCAGTATAGCTCCTACCGGGATATACTCAACATCTATAGTCCCCTGCCAGCGAGGATTGATGTTGTTGGGTCCGAGATCTTCATGCCCCCTGATATCAACAATACTGAAGCTATCAGGTTTGGTTATTGTGACATCAAAATTGTCCTTGAGGTTGGAAATAAACTGTTCGTATTGTCTGAGCTGACGCTGTTGTAGGGTTGTTCCTGTGTCGCTTGGGTTGGCGGAGGCTGTAATGGCGGAGGCAAAAAATATGGCGCCGAATAGTATTTTTATTGAGTTCATGGTTGAGGTGTATTATCGGTTTTAGAATAATTATCTGTCTTTGGCAAGCCGGAATGTCACCGGAACGACGAACGTTGTCTTAACAGGATTGCCACGGTTATATCCTGGTTCCCAACGGGGCATCGATCGGATCAGCCGCAATGCTTCATTGTCAAGACTTGCTGTTACACCCTTCTTGATCTTGGGATCTTCGACAGATCCGGTCTCGGAGATTACAAATTCAACGATCACCTTGCCTTCGATTTTTGCTTTCACGGCTTCAGCAGGGTAGATGGTGTTGTCAGCGATCCATTTATACATGGCTTCGGATCCGCCGGGATATTCCGGCAGCTTAGGAACGGAAGACATCTTATAAGGTTCATTGAGCCAGTTCATGTAGGGGTTACGTAAAACTATATTGCAGTCGCGTTTGAGATTTTTGATTCTGAACGATACTGGTTTTGTGAAACGGGCATTGACCGTTTTGCCTTTGCTTGTGGCCGGTTTCCATTTCGGCATGGACTCGAACAGTCGGACGGCCTCTTTGACAAACATTTTCTCTCTGCTGTCAGGATAATTCACCTTAGCGTCGCATATAGATCCGTCAGATCGTACGACAAAATCGACGACCAGTATCGCTTCTGTTCCGTCTTTCAAGGCTTTTTCGGGATATACCATGTTGTGTTCCATCCAGTCGTTCATCGCCTGATCGCCTCCCGGAAATTCTGGCAACTTTTCAAGCATTGAATATGACAATATGGCATCATCGTTCCGTGATGTCGGAGACGCTGTAATCCAATGCGATGAAAGCAGGATTATACATAAAAAAACTGTTGTCTTCATCGAGCGGTTAATTTAGAAAGGTTAAACAATAAGATACCGGAGTGTCACAAATATGAGAGGAACATATCGCTGTCGGCCGACGGAGATGTCTCGATTTGTTTCTTTATGCGGTGGCGCATGGTGCGGAGCGCGTTGGGTGACTTGATGTCAAGGATGACAGTTATCGACTGGTTGGAGAAGCCGGCGAAGGAGAGCAGGACGAATTTGAGGTTGCGGTCCGTGAAGTCAGGATAGGCCTTGCGGAATTTCGCCATGATGCCGTCGAAGTGGTTGTTGACAAATTTCTCGATCTCGGACAGGGCTTCGTCGGTGCGGAACGTGGATATCAGTCTTGATACATTTTTGCCCAAGAGCGCATATCCGTCGTTGGAGTCGGGCACACAGCCGGCGATCTCACAGATTGTGTTGATTATCGCATAATGGTCGGAAGCGGATTCCCGGAAGCGGCTGTCGTGTCTGTCGATGAGGCCGCGGAGGTGTTCGATGTCCGACAACAAGGAATCGTTGCGATAGCCTTTCTCTTTGAGGCGGTGTCTGTATATGATTACGACCGTGACTGTCAGGTCTGAGATCAGTATCGCGATCACTATCCACGCCGACAGCCTGACGCGGGTGGAGCGCAGTTCGTTGTTGCGGTTTTCAGATTGCTGCCTGTAGTATTCGCTGACTATGGACGTATAGGGGTGTGTCAGCAGATAATGACGGGAAGATGCGTAGTTGTTGAAGAAGTATAGGAAAGAACTGTAGGCTTTGCGATAGTTGTCAGTGCGGGCGGCAAGGATCGCTTCACTAAGTTTCAGCTGTGCGCTGTCGTTTTGTTCGAAAGCATATATGTGGGCTTCTCCGAGAGCGTCGGCCGCAGATCTGTAGTCGCCGATAAAACTGAGCAGACGCGAGCGTTGCGAAAATTCGGCCGATGTCAGGCCGTTGGTGCAGGCCGCCACGGAGTCGATGTGAGTGAGAGCGAGGCTATAGTTGCGCTGCTTGGTGTATATATCTGCCATGAGCCGGTGATAGGCCGCATTGAAGGCCGGCGCGTCGGTGAAGCATGTGTCTGAGCGTATGGATGAAAGGAATGCCAATGCGCTGTCGCTGCGGTTGAGCGATATGAGGGCTTCGGCTAATGACAGTTTTTCACGCAGGGCATGCGACGGTCGGGCTGCTTTGTCAAAATATATCCGGGCGGAGTCGGCATATTCGAGGTGTTTGGATTCGACGAAAAGAGAGCTGTAGATGTCGGCCTGTTCGCGGTAGGCCATGGCGAGATAGAACATGTTGCCGGCCGCGGCCGCCTTTTCCGTGGTTTCGATCAGTGAGATCAGTGCGCCGGCGTAATCGCGGTTATAGCCTTTGATTACACCGTTATAAAACAATGCCTGTATCTCGAGGCTGTCACCGCGTCCGCGGAAGTAGTCGGCAGCCATCGAAGTGAGGGAATCGTTATGAAATCGCCTGAATGTCTTTTCATTTGCCTTGGCGAGCAGCAAGGTATGCCACGCTTGTATAGCCTGCGATTCGTCGTGACTGTCGAGTGTGTCAAGGAGTGCCAGAGCCGAGTCGGGGCAGACAGCCATCAGAGAGTCGGCGAGCATCAGCCTGTCGTGGACGATGCCGCCATGATTACACGCGGCCAGCAATAATGTGAATGATAATATGACGCTTACGAGGTGTTTCATCGCTTGCAAAATTAGGCAATAATCCAAGCGTCACCAAAAAAACAGGGCATTTTCGGCGTTACATCTGCCGAACCGGTATTTTATTAAATATCAGATATGCAGCGAGTTGTGCTTGTGTGATCTGCGGAAATTCGTTACATATACCAATGCTGTGGATAATAACTTGATTATTAATTGGTTATGTAATTATTTAATTATAAGATATTTATGAAAATAAGCATAAAAAAGCCCTTGACTGATTTGTCAAAGGCTTTAAGATATGTATTAAATATTATCAGTTTAGATCCAGCGGGTGTAGGCGAAGTCCTGACGGTGGGGCAGGTTGGGGTTGTAGGGGTAGAGGCGGTAGCCGATACGGAAGACTCCGGGGTCTTTTGTCTCGGTGGTGAGCTCGTAGGTGAGCACGTTGCCTTCTTCCTTGACAACCTTGAACTGCTGTGTGCCGACGAAGTGCTCTTCTCCGTTTTCGACGCGGTGGATCACCAGTTCGAGGTGGAGATCCTTGCCGAGGCCGTTGGTGTCGATGATGGCTTCGACGCGTACGCTTTGGCCGGTGGTCGAGTTTGAAATCTCGCCGGAGTGACGGATGTCAAACACTTTTATGCCATCCCAGTCTGCGGCGACTTTCTCTTTCCATGCGACAATCTCCTTGGCGAGGGCGAAGTCCTTGGCGACGAGTTTCTTTGATCGGTCTGCTTCGGGATTGTAGAAGCGGGCGATATAGTCGTCGATCATGCGCTTCATGGTGAAATGAGGCGCGATATCGCCGATCGAGCGCTTGATATACTGGATCCACTCGGGGGAGTAGCCCTTCGAGTTCTTGGCGAAGTAGAGAGGGATGATCTCGTTTTCGAGCATCGAGTAGATTGTGGCTGCGTCGAGTTTGTCCTGTTGTGCCTGATCGGTGTAGGTGCGCTTGTCGGTGAGAGCCCAGCCGGCTTTTTCGTTGAAGCGATAGCCTTCATACCACCATCCGTCGAGGACGGAGAAGTTGAGCACGCCGTTCATCTCGGCCTTTTCGCCTGATGTACCCGATGCCTCGAGGGGACGTGTCGGGGTGTTGAGCCAGATGTCGACGCCTGTCACGAGACGTTTTGCAACGATCATGTTGTAGTCCTCGAGGAAGATGATCTTGCCTTCGAACTGGGGCATGTGGGAGATCTCCATGATACGCTTGATCAGACCCTGGCCTGCGCCGTCGGCGGGGTGAGCCTTGCCTGAGAACACGAACTGCACGGGGAACTGCTCGTTGTTGACGATCTTGGCCAGACGGTCGAGGTCGGTAAACAGCAGATGGGCGCGCTTGTAGGTGGCGAAGCGGCGGGCGAAGCCGATGATGAGGGCGTTGGGATTGATCTTGTCGAGGACTTTCACGACTGCCGAGGGATCACCCTGGTTTGCAAACCATTTGGCCTTGAAGTCACGCTTGACAAAGTTGACGAATTTCTGTTTGAGTTGACAGCGCATTTCCCAGATGTCCTGGTCGTCGACATCGAAGATCCCTTTCCATGCTTCGGGGTTGCTCGAATCGGTAAACACTT
>CAJUMI010000005.1:43867-50980 GCA_910587545.1 uncultured Muribaculaceae bacterium
ATAGAATTCTTTCCATTCGCTGGCAGCCCATGTCGGCATGTGGACGCCGTTGGTGACGTAACCGACATGGCTTTCTTCCCATGAGTAACCTTTCCAGATGCCGGCGAACATCTTCTTTGACACCTCGCCGTGGAGCCAGCTGACACCGTTGGCTTCCTGGCAGGTGTTAAGGGCGAAGACGCTCATCGAGAAGCGTTCGTTGGTGTTGGGGTTCTCGCGACCCATGTTCATGAGATCATTCCACGAGATGCCGAGTTTGGCGGGATATTCGCCCATGTATTTTCCAAAGAGGCCTTCGTCGAAGTAGTCGTGACCAGCGGGAACAGGAGTGTGGACCGTATATAGCGACGATGCGCGGACGATTTCGAGGGCGGCGTTGAAGTCGAGGCCGTCTTCGTGGATGTAGTCAACGAGGCGCTGGAGATTGAGCAAGGCGGCATGGCCCTCGTTGCAGTGATAGAGCCGGTTGCGGATACCGAGTTTCTTGAGCATGAGCACACCGCCGATGCCGAGGAGGTATTCCTGCTTGATGCGGTTTTCCCAGTCGCCGCCATATAGCTGATGGGTGATAGAGCGGTCATACTCGCTGTTCATGTCGAAGTCGGTGTCGAGCAAGTAGAGTTTCATGCGGCCGACGTTGACACGCCAGATATGGCTGTAGATGATTCGTCCGGGGTAGGGAACCTCGAGGATCATGGGCTGGCCGTTGTTGTCGAGCACTTGCTCGATGGGGAGCTGGTTGAAGTTCTGAGCCTCGTAGTTGGCAATCTGCTGGCCGTCGACGCTCAGAGTCTGGGTGAAGTAGCCGAAGCGGTAGAGAAAGCCCACGGCGGTCATATCGACACAGCTGTCGGACGCTTCTTTGATGTAGTCGCCGGCAAGGACGCCGAGACCGCCTGAATAGATCTTGAGGCAGTTGCACAGACCGTATTCCATCGAGAAGTATGATACTGAAGGAACATCCTTGCGCATTGGTTTTTTCATATAGTCCTTGAAGTCGGCATGAACTTTGGCGATGCGGTTCATGAGTTCGTCAGACGCCATCACTTCTTTGATACGCTCGAAGCTGAGCTGCTGGAGAAGCATTACGGGGTTTTCTCCTGTCGAACGCCACAGGTCAGGATTGAGATCTCTGAACAGTGCCTTGGCTTCGCTGTTCCATACCCACCAGAGGTTCTTAGCAAGTTCGTCAAGAGCCTTGAGCTTGGACGGAAGTTCGGATTTGACAGTAACGTCGCGCCACACGGGGGCGTTAGTGTTGCTTACCGGTAGTTTCATATAGTTATAAATTATAGTGTTGTTTTTATTTCTTGTTTCTTGCATCGGCATTGGCGAGTGCAATGTCGAAGGCGGTGATGTAGTAGCTTATGAAATTGCTCCACGCGGCTGATTTAGCTGTGGCTTTTGCTGCCTTTGATATTTTTTTCAGTTCCGCCTGAGCGTTGTTTACAAGCGATGCGATGTCATCGGAGATGCGTTCGCAGACTTCATCATAGTTGCTGTCTGTGCGTTTTTCGACGCGTACTCCGCAGGCGGCGAATGAATCTGTGAAAGTGTCGAGTATCCACTGTCCGAAGCCGGATAGTGAAGTCGTGACTGTAGGCACTCCGAAAGCGACGCTTTCGAGGGGTGTATATCCCCACGGCTCGTAATAAGAAGGGAAGACGGAGGCGTCGAAGCCCGGAAGAAGATCGTAGTAGGTCATGTCGAATATGCCGTCGGCTCCGTTGAGGTAGCAGGGAACATATATGACCGACACTCGAGCATCGGCATCGTTGATGAAGCCGATCTGATGTATGCGGTTTATGACGGGGTCTGAATTGTAATTGTGAAGCGTGTGTGTGATCACGGGCTCGGAGAGGCGTTTCAGGGCTTTGTCGTCAAGAGCGATGGTGAGATCGGGACGGGCTTTGTCGACCCAGGCCGGAACCATGACAAACGCAAGCACCGGCCGGTCGAGGTTGTCGTAGGACATATGTGTCATTGAGTCAAGGAAGAGATCGATGCCTTTGTTGCGGTATTCGCATCGGCCGGATGTCACTACAATAAATGTATTGTCGTCGAAACTGTGTCCGGTCAGTGATGATGCCACAGACAGCATCTTCGAGCGGGCAGCGGCGCGCGCGTCGGCAAACTTTGAAGCCGAGGGAACAAAGTTGTTCTCAAATCCGTTTGGGGTCACTATATCAGGGCGCCGGCCGAGGAGTTGCCCGCATTCGCGTGCGGTGACTTCGCTGACCGTTGTGAAGCAGTCGGCCTGCAGGGCAGCGGCTTTTTCGAGTGAGTGTTTAGACTCCATGTTAAGTTCTCGGGCCATCTGGTCGCCATTATAGTAGGGCAACCGGTCGTACAGGGGTTTGCCGTTGCCGCAGATGCTGCGCCCGATGCTTGTGGCGTGGGTTGTGAACACGGTTGCCGCCTCAGGGCATTCGGCCTTGATGTAGAGGAGCCCCATGCCGGTGGTCCACTCGTCGTAGTGGCTGATAAATCTGGGCTTTTGCCTGTCGGAGACGAGGCCGTGGGCCTTATAGAAACTGAACAGACTCTTGGCTACGATGCCGGCGGCGTGGGAAAACGAGCATGCTTCGTCGTAATCGCCATAGGCATGAAGTGAATCCACTCCGTAAAGCTGCCACATGCGTCCGTAAAATTCATCTTTGACAGCATACATGCCGTCGAATTTGACGAGGATGACTATCGGTCTGCCGGGGATGTCCCAACGGCCTACGCGCACGTCGACTCCTTCAGGCAATTCAGCTTCGAGCAGCCACTTTTTGAGGAGTGTGCGGTTCTCTATAAAGTATGGCGAAGGGTTATCATCTGACCATACGTCAGGTCCAATGAAGATTGTCTTGTCTTTGTAGTTTTTTTGGAGAGTGGCTGCTTTTGTGGAAAGAACGGTGTAGATACCGCCAATCTTATTACATACTTCCCAACTCGTCTCTAAAAGCAGGTCGAACTCCGATATGCAATTATCCATAGAAATCAAATTCGGCTATTTCAAAGCGCAAAGTTAATGATTATTTTTTGAATATTCAAATAGTTAGTGTCGGCGTGGATCTCTAAAGTTGAAAAACTATGCAAAACTTAGATGCCGTTTAATAATAAATGTGAATACGCGGTGGCGTATCTCTCAGGCTAACGCGCATTGAATTTGGAGAAGCGAAGCGGGCTATGTGACCGATGTGGTCAGTGCTCATTAACAAAAGAGATGCTAAGGCGAGGATAAGAGGTCGTTTAATAACCAATGTGAAGCCGGAGTGGGTAGCTCAAAAAGGCATCCACGCATGCTTTGGTGAATTATGTTAATATTTATCTTCATTTGAAATTCTATGTTGAGATTGTAAAAGAAATGCTTGTCTGCATCCATTATTTTGGGTGCCTTTAGTGCTGAATTTCACCTCAAGAGAATGGACTCAGGCTTTCCCATTTGTTATTAAACAACCTCTAATTATCATGATCAGAAACAAGTGACAGCGCTTGCTTTTTTGAAGCGTCCGTTCATAAGTGGTCAGTCGAGCATCAGAGCCATTGTCGGGCGGAATGAAGGCATTGAGAAAATCCGGCCGGTGCGCTCTGAATTGAATAGGATTTTGGCGAGTAAGTCGACCGGAATATCAAGAGTGATCCGCCGCATGGTCGATGGCGAGCGCTCCACATGTCCGTCGTGGATGATATAGACCGCGTTGTTGTCGGGGATGATTCTGTCGCGCAGACGTATGACCTGCTCTGTGGCAGGATATTCGATGGCGAGCGCGCCGAGAAGCGTGAGGGGATTGATGATCCTCGCCATGCCCGTGGCTCTCAGATTATAAGGGTTCTCTGTTGGCGGTGTGCGAACCGATATCATGCATTCACCCACTTTGTGACGCAGTATCGACATGGCGGTCTCGGTGGCGGCATCTGACGTCGAGAGTATGTCGCTAACTGTTGCCGTATGGCTGTCGACCGTCGCGAACAGCATCGCCGCCGGCTCGCCGGTCTCTTTGTCGGCTATATATATGACATGGCCTGCATCCAGATAATTGTCGGCCATAATGTTTGCGAAATCTTCGGCTGAATGGATCACCGCTGCGCGGCGTCTGCACTCGAGTGTATGGAAACCAGCGTAATCGGCGGGAAGCTCGATGAATGAATCGTCGGAAGCGAAGGTGTGGAGAGCGGTGTAGTGCTGTTCGTCAGTGTAAAAGACGTCGGCAAAACCGAAACGGCTATAGTAGTCAAAGAGTCGTTCGGAAGCCGGGATCAGCGAGGCCACTGCCGAACCGCGGGCGGCAGACTCGAGAAGAGCGTCGGTAATGAGACGTCCCATATGGCCCTGGCTGCGGTATTGGGGAGCGGTGGTGCAGCAAGAGATATAGGCCATGTCGATGAATTTTGACGCGAGCTTGAGTTTGTATGGGTCAATCATCAGGCAACTTGCGGGTCGATCGCCCGCATAAGTAATCATGGCCTTGCTGTCGGCATAGACTGAGCCAAAATACCAGTCGATCCACGGCCGCGGCTCTCTGAAGCCTGTTTCGAAGAGTTTGCGTATGTCGTCTTTAGTGCTCATTTCGCAGCTTTGTTACCCGGTGATGAAGGATTGCAGCTCGGTCTGAGGATCAGTCGGAGCGACGACGAGAACGTAAAGTAGGACCAGATCCAGTTGAGCAGGACGATCGCCTTGTTGCGCATGCCGAGGAGACTGATCAGGTGGATGAACATCCATGTGATCCACGCAAACCAGCCGGCGAAGTGGACATGTCTCAGATCAACAACTGCGTGGTTGCGGCCGATTGTCGCCATCGAGCCTTTGTCGTTATAGACGAAAGGCCGGCGCCTGTCGGGTCTGTTGAGGTTAAGAGCCAGACGGGCACCCTGTTGGATCGCCACCTGGGCGAGCTGCGGGCATCCTTTGGGCCATGCGGTGTCGGCATGGCAGGCGATGTCGCCTATCGCATAGATCGAGTCGGTGCCTGTGATCCGGTTGAAATCGTCGACCGGCAGGCGTCCGCCGGGGCATTTTCCGGGAGAGAAATTCTTGAAATCGAATGTCTCTGCCGTGATCCCGGCTGTCCAGATGACAGTGCCTGCTTCGATGGTGTCGCCGTCGGCAAAGGTGATGAGACCGTCCTCGTCGTATGATTTCATTGTCTTGTTGAGTCTTATGTCGACCATCAGTCTCTTCAGATCGTGCAAGGCGTCACGCGACGAGGCTTCCGACATTGTGTGCAGCAGGCGGTCTGAACCCTCGGCAAGGATGACCCTAACCTCATTCTGCGGGATTGTAGGGTATTCGCGGGCGATTACGTAGCGCTTCATCTCTCCGAGAGCTCCGGCGATTTCAACGCCGGTCGGACCTCCGCCTATGACGGCGAAAGTTAGCAGGGTTCTGCGCCTGGCAGGATCGTGTTCGATGGCTGCACGCTCGAGTTTGAGCAGTATCTCATTGCGGGTGCGGATTGCCTGTGAGGTGGATTTGAGAGTGCATACCCGTTGCTGAAGATTTTCTATCCCGAAGAAATTGTTTGTGGTGCCTGCGGCTATGACGAGTATGTCGTAGGGTATGGTCTCATGCTCTGTGGTCACGGTCTTGCCGGCGGTGTCGATTTTCATGACTTCGCCGTAGCTGAAGCGACATGAGCGCATTTTTCGGGTCCGCAGTTCGCGACGAAGGGGGAACGATATGCTTGCTGCCTCGAGTCCCCCTGAAGCGATCTGGTAAAAAAGCGGCGGGAAACTATGATAATTATTGCGGTCGACTAAAACCACGTCATATCTGGTCTTGTCGATTTTCTTGATGAATGACAAGCCGCCGAAACCGGCTCCGATGACTACAATCCTTTGTCTGCGGTTCATTATTATTCAGAGTTTATAATATGAACGCCTGTCAAAGGAAAGTGTTCGCAGGCTATTCCTCGGTTCGCGGGATAGACATGAGCGTCATCAGTTCCTTGCCAGCTGAATTAAGCAGCATTACATTGTTTTTCGAGCCTTGGATGGCGGTCACGGTCTCCTCGAGTGCAAGCAGGATCGCAGACTCCTGTTCCATATTGGGACACATCATGCGGGTTGAGGCGAGATTGCTGAAGTCGATCGCATTGGATTTGTCGGGATTTATAAACAGCGATCCGTTGAATAAGTTGCATCCTGTGTTGCCGTGGACCTTCAATTCGTTTATGTCTATGAACAGTGTCGCGTCGTCGCCACTTACGGCTTTTCCGTTCACTGACGTTATCTGCCAGTTGCCGTTGAGAAAATCCATATTATGTTTTCTTGCTGTAATGATCTCGGCGCCTTTGGCATCGGAGAAGGTGAGATAACTCTCATGACCGAGCTGTTTCACGCTAAGAGTGGCGTCGCCTGACAGGGCCTTGGTGATAGCTGTCTCGTAAGGTGTCGGCTCGCACATTTTCATGGTCGACAGCATGTTGCCGAATGTGATGCGGCCATCGGCGGATAAGGCGTATGATCCGTTGAGTATATTGCAGCCGTTGGATGCGTAGACGCGGCCTGTCTGCTTTTCGAATGTTACATAGGGCATATCATCCACGCGGTCGACCGGTTGTCCGGCGGCTGTTACGATGATCCATTCGCCGTTGATACGGTCTGCGAGGTTTTGGTCAGTGTTTTGGGTCATTTTTTTGTCATTGTCGGTTTTGACTGCGGTGGCCTGCTCTCCGCTGACGCTTGTGGGCTTGGACTTTGGTCCGATGAGTGAGCATGAACTTATGGCAGCGACAGCCAGAGAGGCGATCAGGATGTTTATCGTTTTCATAATGGTGATTTATATATGAGTTTATATCAGTTTTTATAATAACGTTGCGGGGCGTAGAAATGTTATCGAGGAGTTTTCAAAATATAACAAAGGTCACCGTTAATATTTGCGGCGACCTTTGCTGTAATCTTTAAGCGAGCGCTTTGCGGCAGCTTACTTGCGGATACCAAGCTCTTTTTGAGCGATGATGGCGCGGTAGCGGTTGATGTCTTTCTTGGCGAGGTAGTCAAGAAGGCGACGACGCTTACCTACCAGCATCTTAAGAGCGCGCTCAGTGGTATGATCTTTGTGATTTGACTTCAGGTGTTGAGTCAAATGAGCAATACGGACCGAGAATAATGCAATCTGCGCTT